>JBNLEN010000197.1:0-11537 GCA_050304975.1 Polyangiaceae bacterium | reverse complement strand
GAGGGCCGCTTGCGAGCGTACGCCAGGGAGCCCCGGCCGAGACCACCGAAACGCATCAAGCTTCCGAGATGGATTTCGTGCGTCGGGATGAAGCCGCGTAGCCACACGTTGGACTCGTCCACCAAAACCTCCGTGTAGCCCCACTTGCGTGGCCCCCTGAGCATTAAGGCATCGAATGAAGGTTTCCAAGCGCCCAACACGGGCCCTCGAGGACGAGACAGGATCTTGAACTCGGCAGCCTTGACGACGTAGTCGCTGAATCCGTCGGGAGTCGGCGAGCGCTCGATCTGGTGGGGGCTCGAAGTCTCTGGTGGCAGCAGCCGCGTAGTCTGCCGGGCATCGATCCAGCCTTGGAATTCGAGCCTCCCTTGGTGCCCACTGACCCGCACCCAGCGTCCACTCGGGTCGGCTTCGCCACGCACCACATGCATCCCGCCAAAGACGGCGGCCTGGATTTGCTTCGAATAAACCTCGTCTGAGCGCGGCACTTCGGCCGCCAGCGGGGTGGCCCCCTCGATCAACCAGCCCAACCGGCTCTCGTGCACCCAGAGCAGAGCTTGAAGGTCCCAGCGCTCCACCAACACGCGGTACCAACCACGCTGTTGCTGGACCGCTTCCAGAATCACGCAGCTATTCGGCTGAGCTTCATTGGGAGCGTCTAGCTCCGGCTCTAACGCCAACAAACCGCGGGCGACACACACTTTGCCCCGCACACCGGGCCAGCCTTTCGCCGGAGCCGGAGTCCAGACTTCGGGTAGCGGTGGGCTGGACGCCGGGGGCTCCGCACTCGTGACGTCGCCGGGATGCGTTGCAACGACCGTCGCCACCGGCACCGACCTGGCGGAGGACTGCGGGGATCCGCACCCGAGCGACAAGAGTATCCCCGCGTAGATCGCCCAATTCCGCGTGCGCATTCTGCTAGCGTAGGCCGACGTTTCCCCCATGTACATTGCAACCGGAGTTCTACTACTGGCGCTGCTGGGCTGGCTGATCTTGCGCCCGCGCCTGGGCGCGCGAAACGCCGCAGAACGGGAGCTGCTGCGACTCGTACAGAACGACCAGAGCACGCTGGATAGCCTCGTCAACGGCGAACTGAAACGTTCCCCACAACTGACGCGGGAGGCCGCCATCAAGAAAGTGCTCTCCAGACTCAAATACGAGCGAGCTCGCTGAGCTTGTCGATATGTCACGGCGTGATCAGTCCCAAGCGTTCATCCGCGACAGACTGGCAGCACAGGGTGCTTCGGGGGAAGGGGCGCCGAGCAAAAAACGGACTCTTGCTGCAGCATGGCGCTTGGCATGGGCTTCGCACAGCACCGCCACATGCAGCGTTCGAGCATCAATCAACTGTTCTCTGTGGTCGCGCTGATCGCCGCCGTCGGCTGCATTCTGCTCCAGGCGCGCGGTGTTGCCCTCTTGTCGGCGATGCCACTCACAATCTCGTCCAAAGAGTTGTTCGCTCTCGCCCTGGCTTCCCATTCATCCGCCCCGAAACACGTGAAGCGGCGAGACGCCGCCCCAATCCTTGCGCACAATTCGTTCGAGACGGGCGTAGAATTGGCAGCAGAGCAGCCTCCTCCGCAGACCGGGACTTTGGCTTTGAGCAGTTTGCCTCCCAAACGTTCCCCCCTGGAAGCCATGAGCTGCAGTGGTGTTCGCGTTCATCTCGTCACGGAGTTCGCCTCCCCCGGCGAATCTCTGGCTGTGATCCGAACCAGCGGAGCAGAACGCGGTCGCCCCCGGCGTGTCGGGGACCCAGTGCTCGACTACAAGGTCGCCTACATCGGTTTCAACTACCTCAAGGCAAGTCCCGCCGTGTGGTTGGAGCATGACGCCGCAGTCTGTCAGATTCTGCTGTTCGAGCCGTCCAGGGACGCGCCAGCGCCTCCAGTCCGCACCCCACCAGTGAAGCGACCCATTCGTACCTCGACGCTGGCCAGTATCGAGCGACTCAGCGAGACCGAGTTTCGTGTCCCGCGCGCGGTGCTCGACGATGTTCTGGGTAACCCAACCCGCTTTATGACCCAGGTTCGCATTGCTCCAGAGCCGGGCCCGGACGGAGAGATGCTTGGCTTGCGACTCTCTGGAATACGGCCGTCGAGCCTTCTAGGTGCCGTTGGACTGCACAACGGCGACCGCCTGGAAACCATCAACGGATTCAGCCTCGCCAGTCCGGAGGCGGCCCTGGCCGCCTACGCCCGGCTACGCTCCGCCAGCGCCCTGCGAGTGCAGCTGACTCGCGCGGGAAAGCCGCTGACTCTCGAGCTGACGATTGGCTAGCGCCAACCCCATCGCCGCGCGCGGGAGCTGCTCTCTGATATGCTGGCGTAATGGCGGAATTGAAGACCAAGCCAAACCAGATCAGCGTGCGCTCTTTCTTGGCCCAGATCGAGGACCCGCAACGCAAGCGGGACTGCAAGCAGATCGCCGCTATCATGGAGAAAGTCACCGGTAGCAAACCGAAGATGTGGGGCAGCAGCATCGTGGGTTACGGCAGCTACCACTACAAGTACGCCAGCGGACGCGAAGGGGACTGGTTCATCGCTGGCTTTTCGCCACGCAAGCAAGCGCTCACGCTGTACATCATGTCCGGATTCGAGGAGTACGACACGCTGATGGCGAAACTGGGCAAGTTCAAGACGGGCAAGTCCTGCCTCTACGTCAAACGCTTGGAAGATGTGGACCAGAATGTGCTCACCCAACTGATCACGAAGTCCGTATCCTACATGAAGAAGAAGTACCCACCCTCCACCTAACCTGCAGCGTTAGACTGGAACGGTGCTGAGCTCCTGTTGTAACCGCCTGTGTCCACCGGCGTAGGTCCAGTTTGTGACGCACAAGACGGCCGTACTCTTGCTCATCATCGTTGCCGGCATCTGCCTGGGTTCACTGGCTGTTTGTCAAAAAGCCCCGTCCGGCAGGGCAGATGGGCAGACGACCAAAAATTACGGGGGCAATATCCCTCAAGCCGTCACCTACGATGGCCCGCTGGTCGTCGCGGAGCTGTTCACCTCACAAGGCTGCTCCAGCTGTCCGCCGGCGGACCGCGTGTTGGCGCAGCTCGGGCGTGAACCGGATGTGCTGCCGCTATCATTTCATGTGGATTATTGGAACTATATCGGCTGGCGAGATCCGTTCTCGTCCGCGCGCTGGTCTGCGCGCCAGCGCGAGTACGCTCGGGCACTATCGTCTCGCACCTACACTCCCCAGCTGGTGGTCGACGGGCAGGTGCACCTGGTCGGTTCCCGTCGGAGTTCAGTCAAACAGGCCATCGACGCCGCCCGCCAGCGCGGCAAAGCGGCGCAGTTGAAGGCGAGCGTCGAGCGAAAGGGCACGCGACTCGTGGTGGAAGTTCGCACCAACCTCACCCAAGGACAGGTATTGATGGTTGTGCTCGAGAGCGGTCATCTGACCCGAGTGGCCAGCGGCGAGAACGCCGGCGAAGCCCTGGTCAATCAGTTCGTCGTGCGTGAACTGGTGCCCGGCTTTAATGCTGCCACGCGGCAAACCGGAACACTCGGCGTCGAGCTACGATCGGACTGGAGTGGCCCGATGGCCCTCGCGATCTTGCAGCAGGAACAACGCTCACGCGAAATCTTGGGAGCGCGAGCGTTGGCCGTACCCCCAAGGTGATGCGCTGGCAGCTTCGCTGCCTAGGCCTTGCCGCGCTCGCTCCGATAACGCTGGATCAAAGCGTTGGTGGATGAGTCGTGAGCGAGCTGCGGGCTCGAATCCGACTTCAATTCCGGCACAATCACCTTGGCCAGCACCTTACCTAGCTCCACGCCCCACTGGTCGAAGGAGTTGACGTCCCAGATCACGCCCTGCACGAAGACCTTATGCTCGTAGAGCGCGATCAGCTTACCCAACACGGCTGGCGTCAGGCGCTCAATCAAGATCGAGTTGCTGGGACGGTTGCCTTCAAACGTCTTGTGGGCGAGTAGCTCGGGTTTCACGTTTTCAGCCTTCAGCTGTTCTACCGTCTTGCCGAAAGCGAGCGCTTCCGTCTGGGCGAAGAAGTTTGCCATCAATAGGTCGTGATGGTCATCCACTGGGTTCAGGCTGTTGGAAAAGCCGATGAAGTCACAGGGAATGAGCTTCGTGCCCTGATGAATGAGCTGGTAGAAGGCGTGCTGCCCGTTGGTGCCCGGCTCACCCCAGATGATGGGACCAGTTTGGTAGTCGATAGCAGAGCCGTCACGCGTGACGAACTTGCCGTTGCTCTCCATATCCAGCTGCTGCAGATAGGCGCTGAAGCGAGCCAAGTACTGGTCGTACGGGAGTACGGCGTGGGACTCTGCCTTGAAGAAGTTGTTGTACCAGATCCCCAAAAGCCCCAACAACACGGGCAGGTTTTGCTCGAAATCCGCGTGGCGAAAATGCTCATCCATCTCCCGAAATCCCGCCAGCATGTCCTGAAACCCGTCGGGGCCGATGGCCAACATCAACGACAACCCGATCGCCGAATCAAGCGAGTAGCGCCCGCCGACCCACTCCCAGAAACCGAACATGTTGTCGAGTTCGATGCCGAAAGCCGACACCTTCTCCGCCGCGGTGGACACTGCTACGAAGTGCTTCGGAACTGCCGCCTCGCCGAGCGCCGCCACGCACCACGCTTTGGCGGATGTCGCATTGCGAATGGTCTCCTGGGTGGTGAACGTCTTGGAGCAAATCACGAACAGCGTCTCATCCGCCTGCAAGTCACGCGTGGCTTCAGCGAAGTCCGTCGCGTCTACGTTCGAGACGAAACGACACGCCAAGTCCCGTTGTGAGTAGTGGCGCAGCGCTTCGTAGGCCATCATCGGCCCTAGGTCAGAGCCTCCAATACCGATGTTGACGATGTTGCGAATTGGTTTGCCAGTGTGCCCCTTCCATTCGCCGCTACGCACGCGCTCCGCAAACTTCGACATGCGGCCAAGCACCTCGTGCACGTCGGGCACGACATTCTTGCCGTCCACCACGACTTCCGCATCAGAAGCTGCGCGTAGCGCCGTGTGCAGTACCGCGCGTCCTTCAGTGGAATTGATTTTCTCTCCGCTGAACATCGCTTCGATGCGTTGCTTCAATCCGGACTCGGTGGCCAGCTGACAAAGCAGGCTCCGCGTCTCGTTGGTGATGCGGTTCTTGGAGTAGTCCAAATAGATTCCGGCGGCGTCCAACGAGAACTTCGTTCCGCGCTCGGCGTCTTGGGCAAAAAGATCCCGAAGATGAGTCTCCTTCAGCGTCTCATAGTGGGCTTGAAGGGCTGCGTAGGCGGGGCGTTGAGTGAACGACTGCACGGCTGACATGTGCTCCTGTTTGAAGGCGGTCTACAAGCGAGCTGGCTCGCGGGCGCGCATCATGTGGCAGGGCGGCGCCAATCTCAAGCTGCAATCCGCGGCCTCTGGAGCGGCGATCCGGTCCGATACCAAGCAATTTATCCGCAGTGCCATTGGTGATACGCTGCCGCAACGAGATGGACCGCACACCGGATTTGAGGGACCGCTTTGAACGCGCTCTGGCCCGCCAAGGCGACGCCCAGCTTCCGCCGCTGCTCGAAGCGTTGCGCCGAGACAAGTCCGGCGATTGGGCTGGCGCTCACGACATCGCTCAGGACATCGACTCTTCCGATGGGTCTTGGCTGCATGCCTACTTGCACCGCAAAGAAGGGGATCTGCCCAATGCCAGCTACTGGTATCGTCACGCCGGGCGGCCTGTTAGTCAGCTATCCTTGGATGAAGAGTGGGCCCAGCTAGCGGAAGCTTTCCTGAACGGATGAGCGTCCCCCAGAAAGACTTCGATGATTCGTCGCTACATCTTCGTCAAGCTCAAGCCCGAGATCAAAGACGGGCTGAAGCTGCTGCAAGTACTAAAAACCGCGAACGAAGTGCTGAGCGCTGCCCACCTGGTGCAAGGGGTCTACGTCGGACATGCGGTTGATGACGCGACTCGGCAGAGCTGGGACATCTGCTTCACTCTGGAGTATGTGTCTCACGTCGATCTCGAGCGCAGCATGAATGACCCCATCACGCGCTCGTTCGTCAGCAATTTCTTGACGCCACGAGCCGAAAAGGTCGAGATGGCCAGCTTCTCTGACGAACGCACCTGACCAAGGGGTTGCAACGTTGCGCCGCTGAATACGTTGGCCCTAACGCAACAGCAGCCACCAGGTGCCTACCATCCAAGCCACGGCTCCGACAGCCACCGGGGGTAGGAGCAGCGCGACTAGCCAAATCGTCACCCGGCGCTTGTCAGCTTGCTCCAGCCCCCTCACCTGCAACATATAGTGTTCGAGCGAGCGCCTGGGAGCCAACTGTGCTCCTGCAAACAGCGCCACCACTTCGCTTCGCCCGTGAACTGCCATCGCGAGCAGGACTCCCAGCGGGGAGCTCCAAAGATCCCAACCACACGCATACAGTGCAAACCTCATGCTGCGGCGCCATTGAGCCGGCTCCGGGTAACGTTGGGTGCGTCGAATGGCGAACTCGACAGCGCCCCCGAACGCCACGTGCAGTGCTACCAAGAGCAGCGCGAAAGCGAGACAAGACGCTATCACTCCGGTTCCGCCACGTGCGCTCAGCAGCTCGCTCTGAGTCCAGTGGGGGAAGAGCAACCACGCCGCTGCTAGAGCCATCGGCACCAACGAAGCGACCGCCAGCACCTCTGTGGCAATCGCGAACGACAGGGCCGGTCCCAGCGCTCCGCTTGAAATACCAGCCAAGCGCTCCTCTGCTGAACAAGTCACCAAGCGCGCCGTCGACAACCAGGCACTCCACCGAGTCTCGGCCAGCGTTTGTTCAGACACTGGCCCGCTTGCCACCGCCGCGCCTTCCCACGGTAACCTGCGCTCGTCGCTAGGGCCCTGCGCGGCTCTCTGACACTCTCCAGAACAATCAGGCTCGCCGCAATGGGCGCAGCACACCAGAGGGGGGATTTCGTCTGTGTAGGAGTTCGACACGTTCCGGAAACGCGCGCCGCACGGCGCGCATTCCTCCAGTTTAGCCTGAGTGCAAGACAATCGCCGATGCTTTCCGCGCCCCTTCACCTCGGGCGTTCCGGTTCGCGCGAGCAGTGCTATCCTCAACGGCAAATGGGGCGACTACTCTGGGCCACGGATGTCCACTTAGATCACGTGGGCCATCCGGCTGCGGCACGTGAATTTGGAGCAGCCTTGCGCCGCGAACAACACGACGCTGAGGGGCTACTGGTCACAGGTGACATCGGCGAGGCTCCGACCATCGCCGACATCCTGACCGACCTGCAGGCGGGATTTGCGGGGCCGCTATACTTCGTGCTGGGCAACCACGACTACTACCGAGGCTCCTTCGAATCTGTAGACTCGCACGTCCGTACTCGATTCACCGACAATCAGAACATCCACTGGCTGCGCACAAGGGCTCGCTCCCTCAGCGACGCTGTGATCCTGCTTGGCAACGGCGGTTGGTACGACGCCGGCTACGGCGACCGTCGAAGCGACCTGCAACTGAACGATTTCCGGAGAATCGAAGAACTCTTCGAAGCCCAAGATACTTCTCGAAATGAGCTGTTGATGCGGCTCGAAGTTCGCGCGGACCAACTCGCCCGAGAACTGAGTCAACAGCTGGAGCGCGCACTATCCGCGGGTCCATCGTGCGTGTTGGTGGCAACGCACGTGCCGCCCTTCCAGGAGGCGGCTTGGCATCAAGGGCAGCCCAGTGACGCTCGCTGGGCCCCGTTCTTCAGCTCCCGCGCGACAGGCAGGGTGCTACTGGCCCACGCCGGACGTCACCCTCAGACTCAGTTCGTCGTGCTCTGCGGTCATACGCACGGAGCCGGGGTTTACCAACCGAAGAGCAACTTGGTCGTGCACACGGGCCGCGCTCAATACGGAGCGCCAGATCTGGCCGCTTTCATCGACGTCGAACCGCGTCACGTGCACATCACGAACCTCGGGCTAGAGCAGCTGAGCGCTTGAGCATACTCGCCTCCGGTAGGAGGTTCTCAATAGGCCGAGTTGTCGCTGGAGCCTGCTGCCCCGCGCTCTCGAGTGACCGCTGGCAGCGATAGCCGCTCCCGGCATTCGTCCAAGATCCCCGCGGTGCGACTGGCCCCGACCCTTGTGACACCAAGCTCTCGAAACTGCAAAAGCGTGTCGAGATCCCGGATCCCTCCGGCCGCCTTCACCTGCACGTGGGCGGGCGAGTGGGCGCGCATCAGCTGCAGATCCTCCGATGTCGCTCCGGAAGAGCCGAATCCGGTTGAAGTCTTGACCCAATCCGCGCGGAGCTCCCCGCAAAGCTCGCACAATCGCTGTTTGTGCGCGTCCTGCAGGTAGCAGTTTTCGAAAATCACTTTGACCTTCTGGGACGCCGCGTGCGTGACTTCTACGACGGCAGCGATGTCACGTCGCACGTAGTCCCAATCCCCACTGAGCACCTTGGAGATGTTGACCACCATATCCAACTCTTGTCCGCCGTCAGCCAACGCTTGCTCTGCCTCCGCGCGCTTGACTGATGTCGCTTGCACGCCGTGAGGAAAGCCGATGGTAGTGCTCGGTTTGACGCTGCTGGGGGCCAGGATCTCAGCGGTGCGCGCCAAATAGCAAGGCATCACGCACACGCTGGCAACGTCATAGACGACTGCAAGTTCACACCCGACTTCGACCCCAGCTGCATCCAAAGTCGGATCTAGCAGCGCATGATCGATCATCTTGCTGATATCAGAATAGCCGTACTGCATTTCAGTTTTGGTGCTGGAACAAGTGGACATCGCGTTGGGGGAACGGGATTGATATCCCCGCAGCATCAAGCGCTGACTTGCAGCCCTCAGTCACGTCGAAGAACACGTCCCAGTAATCCGCAGGCGCTGCATATGGGCGCACGACCAAATTGACCGAACTGTCGCCGAGTTCTGCTACCGCAACCACCGGCGCGGGCTCTTGCAGCACTTTGGGGTGCTGCTTGACCATGTCCAGCAGTACTTCTTTCGCTTGTTTCATGTCCGCGTCGTAGGAAATGCCGACTGAACAGTCCACTCGCACGTGATCTTCCGCCGAAAGGTTGTGAATGGTGCCGTTGGAGACCGCGCCGTTGGGCAAGATGATGCGTCGATTCTGCGGAGACTTGATGATGGTCGTGAAAATCTGGATCTCTTGCACCACGCCCAGTTCGCCTTGGGCCTTGATCAAATCACCGACCTTGTACGGCCTGAAGATCAACAAGAGCACCCCGCCAGCGAAGTTCTGCAAGCTACCCTGCAGTGCCAAACCGACAGCCAGCCCCGCGGCGCCGAGCATGGCCACGAATGACGTCGTCTCGATACCCAGGATGGAAATCACGCTGATGAACAGCGCCACTTTCAGCGCCCAGCTGATCAGCATCGTCAAGAACGGGATCAGCGTCGCGTCGACCTGGCGAGCTTCCAAACCGCGACGAAACAGACCGCTCACCGCGCGGGCGATCCACAAGCCGATCACCAGGGTCAGCAACGCCAGCAACACTTTTGGCGCGTACGTCATGCCCAGGCCGATCGCCATCTCCTGGTACTTTTCAAGCTGCGCTGCGTCGAGAGTTTCCATAAGCCTCCAATCCAGTGAGCGGATACTTCCGACTCGGCGTTAGCACGGGCGGCCTGCGGCGTCTGCTGTTCCGACGCGACCGGGTGACACAAACCGCCGCAAACTCATCGTTTATCGGGGGTTGACTGCAGCAACGCCTGCGTCGTCCCGCTTCAATTTCGCCGTCGAGCGGTGCACTCCGGGCAAGTTTGGCAACCTGGGTCGATAGCCCATCAGGGATCGAAGGGATCAGGCTAGATCGAGCGCCCTGCCTGACTAACATGCGGCAGTAACTGAACACCCGGAGCCGAGCACCAATGGCCAACCGATCCACCTCCCGACAGTCCGTCAGGCCCCGCAGCAAACAGCCCCCACCGCTGCCGGGCGAGTCCGTGGATGACTACTTTGCGGCTGCTCGGCCCCCCAGTGTCAACCAGCAAACGCTGATCCCACCGCCGCCGAGCGTTCTGCATCGACCGGACGAGCCGGAGCTGCCATCCAGCCATTTGCCATCCGCGCCACGCGTACCTGAATTCCGTGAACCAGCCGTGGGCTCTCGCCGCACCGCATCTGCTCGACCGCCGGCTCCGAGCAAACCGCCGCCCGCGTTCTACGCGGCAGCGGCACCGACTCATTCGCCACGTGGCTTGCCCCCTCCTCCGCCAACTCCTGCGCGGCACCGATCCGAGATGCTCAGTGCTGGCGACGATGAGGTGACGGCCACCTACGAACCAGAACACTTAGCGCCACAGGTGAGCGCGACCCCAGCTGCCGCCCGCACCTGGAACTCTCTCGAGACATTGAGGCCGAGCGCAGTCAGCGTGCCTCCGTCTGAGCGCTCGGCGCATCCGATTCGGCGGACGTTCGACTACAAGTGGCTGGCCATCGCGGCGGCCGTCGTGATTGGCGTCAGTGCGATAGCGCTGCAGTTGACTCCCAAGTCGGGCGATCTGGTGGTGCATGTGATGGGACCTTCCGGCGCTGCCGTCGAGCGGGTGAACGTCTACGTGAATGAAGAGCTCGCCTGCGACCAAGCGCCGTGCCCGCTCAAAGGCTTGGAAGGAAAAGGCCATCTCGTATCGTTCGAAGCGGTCGGCTTCGCACAAGACGCCATCAACCGCGTAGCGATTCGCTCCTCCGTGCCAGCAGCTAGCGTCAGCCCCGCCACCAGCTCGCCAGCAGCTCTGTCGCCAAGCGAGCTGCCTGAAGCTGAAGCGCCCGGCTCCAAGGCACCGACGGGGACCGAAGACCAAGCAGAGCAAGACGAAGCAACGCGCAGTGAGCCCCCGACAACTGAGGCTGATGAGCGACTGAACCCCAGCTCCCCCCCTGCACCAACACGCAGGCGGTTTCCTTCAACCGTGGACTCAGAACGTGAACCGCCAGCCAAGCGCCCGTCGAAACCCCAAATGGCCAAGGGCAAAGGCGTGTTCAACATCTACTCGACTCCATCAGCGTCCGTGATCATTGACGGTCGCCCCCGCGGCACCACCCCAGCCACTGGCATCCAGGTCGACGCTGGAAAGCACCTGATCATCTTGGCCCACCCCCTCAAAGGACGGAAGAAGTACTCGGCGTCCGTCGCGGCCGGCGCATCGCGCAACATCAACGTCGAGTTCTGATATGCTCAGTGCTTGTCCACCGAGCCCAGACTTGAACCCCTAATCCAAGCTGAGCGGCTGCGCGCCGCGCTGCCCTTAGACAAGTTGGTGGTCGTCGACTGCCGCTTTTCTTTGGCGGATCCAGGAGCGGGCCGGCGTGCCTATGCTCAGGGCCACATTCCTGGAGCCCGCTACGCCCACCTGGACGAAGATCTATCCGTCCCGCCAACGCCTAGCCAAGGTCGTCATCCCCTGCCCGACCGGCAAGCGTTTGCCAGGCGCCTGGGCGATTGGGGCATCATGGCTGAAGCGTATCCGTACCATGAACCGCTCGCGGCCAAATGTTTCTCTATGCAGAGCGCCGTCTTAAGGCTCTCATCCAATTACAATGGCGTGGTTAAAATTTGCGCGGATGACGAAGG
>JBNLEN010000196.1:0-11585 GCA_050304975.1 Polyangiaceae bacterium | reverse complement strand
AAAAACAACCTGATTGTCATGCAACTGCATCAGGCGTGCGCGCATGGGGTTCATACTGCGCACGCCGCCCTTTCCTCCAGAGTCGACGGTCACCTTGACTGCTGTGCTCTGGTTCTTGGGAGGCGAAGCCGAGGTGGTCTCGGCACCCGACTGCTAATCGGGGGGCGTTTACCGCGTCCTGGTTCAACTCCAGCGCCTTCCGCTGGTTGACATGCGTCAACCAAACCCTTGCCAGGCATGCAACTGGTCACTCTCAATGGCACGAGTTCGCGCGCTTCGGAACCACTTGGTTTTCCGCTGCGTGTTCGTTTCTCGCGTTCCGAGTACTGACTTGGCCTGATAAGAACGCCGGCTGTTAACCGGTTAATCCATCTGTCATCGGTTCGAATCCGATCTGCGGCACTACATGGCGCCACGCCACGTGTACATTCTTTTTGCCGCAGTAGCTCAGTTGGAAGAGCAATGGAACGTCACAGTCTTTGGGAGACTGAAAGACATTTGGCCTGCAACGCCAAAGCCAGATCGTAAACACAACGGTCACACAACAGGTCCGAAGGGACAAACTCCCGTTGGCAGTGAGCGCCGCCCTTGGGCGAAACTGACTGCCAACACTCTTGCTTCGTTCGAGTGAACTTTCGCGGGGCGAACACTCTGGCGGCCAGCCTTTGGTCCGTCGCCATGAGCCTTCGCCCAGGCCAAACTCACAACGCACGCGGCAGAGACAGACAGCATCGATCCGGTCGGTGCAACGCGGAATATCGCCGAAGGGTGATGCTCCGCGGCGACGAGCTCACCGCACCGGTGGTGGGTTTGGGCGCGCACCGCATGCATCTTTGCCGGAGGGCGTTCCAGAGGACCGCTTTCTTTCACCAGTCTGCCAATGCAACGTCGGCGGCAGACTGGTTCATCCCCCTCAATTCCGAGGGGGGATCACACCTCCAAGGAGGTTTCGCCATGTTCAAGACACTGAAAATCGATCTGAATGAACGCCTGATCCTGTTCAAGGACCAACTACCGATCGCTGCCTACGGCCCTGGCCGGCACATCGTTTGGGGCCCGCGCTTGAGCGAGGTCAAGTTCGACGTCAACCGGCTGCTGTTTGACGCTGCGCCAGAAGTGTGCGCTGTCATCCCCAGCGACTGGTTCAAGCAAGTGAGCTTGGACGCGGACGAACGCGCGATCTTGTACCGAGATGGTCGGCCGGTGAAGTACCTGCGACCAGGTACGCACCGTTTCTGGACTCCAGATGCGACAGTGAAGCTGCGCCTACTCAACATCAACGAGCCCGTGCCCAAGTTGACTGACGAACTGGAAGCCGTGATCCCGCGTCACGAATACCTGGACGTCACCGTCGAAGCACACCAAGTCGGCTTGCTGTACGTGCAACGCAAGTTCATCGAGCAGCTGGCACCTGGTCGGTACCGATTTTGGAAGACTCCACAAGCTCAGCCAACCGTAACCAGCATTGACATGCGGCTGCGCAACGTGGCCATCGCCGGTCAAGAGTTGATGACACGTGACAAGGTCACGCTGCGACTGACTCTGACCGTCGACTACGCCGTAGGGGACGCACGCCGGGTAGCGGAAACGCTAACCGATCTCGATGCGACCGTGTACTTGGCGGCTCAGCTAGCAGCGCGTGACTATGTAGCCGCCGTCACTTTGGACGCCTTGCTCGAAAGCCGTGGTGAATTCACCCGGCACCTCGAGACCGAGGTCATGCCAAAGTTGGCAGCCATGGGTTTGCGCGTTGACCGGATCGGTGTGAAGGACGTGGTTTTGCCGGGCGAAATGAAGGCCTTGCTCAACCGCGTGATCGAAGCTGAGAAGGAAGCCGCTGCCAATGTGATCTTGCGGCGTGAAGAGACCGCGGCCACACGCTCTCTGGCCAACACGGCACGCGTGATGGCTGAGCAACCGGTGCTTCTGCGCCTCAAGGAACTGGAGGCGATGAAGGACATTGCTGAGCGCATCCATGAAGTCCGCGTCGTTGTCGGTGCAGATGGCTTGAAGACGCTATTGCCGGCGCAGCTGCTGAGCGGCAAGCCTGGCTAGGAGAGGCGATGCCAGGCACCTCTGGGGCGAGCCCGCTCGCCCCAGGGGCCCCTTTTTGAGTATTCGTGCTACCCATGACTGCGCAATAACGGCCGACTGACTTGCGGCCGCTCCCCGCAGCCGGGAGCTTGACCTGAATCACGAGCACATCCAACGCAACTGGACTAGACTGACGCGCCAGTGAGTGGAATGCAGCGCACACTGCTCGAACGTCCGACGTTCCGAGTCTCGGCTGAAGCTCAGATCGCCATCTGCACGGTCTTGGTCCGCCCCGACGTTGATCCCGAGGTCGGGGCCAGAGCCGGTGAGGAGATGTGCAGCTACTTGTCAGACAGCATCCTGCAAACGGGCTCCGGCTTCACCGGACTGTTGTTGGACGTTCGTGCCGCGCCTTCTGTGTTCGGCCCAAAGACGCGAGCGGCCGTGGAAGCGATGCTCCGCACCGCCAATGAGTCCGGCAAGCGCATCGCGGTACTGGTCTCACTGAGCAAAGCCGCGCAACAGAGCCAATACGCACAGATGTGCGAAACGTACGCCCGTGGGGTGGCCCGCACCGTAGACAGCGAGTTCTTAGCCAGACATTGGCTGGGAGAGGACGAATAGGAGGCCGCGGCGGCAGGCCAGGCAGCATTTTAAGCCCCGGCCAACTGGCCAGGTGCTCAAGCGATCTTGACACTGAATCCCAGCCGCATACCTTTCGACCCCCGCCCGCGGGCGGCGTAAGATCACGAACGAACAAACAGATTTCCCACGCGAAGGTGGCGGAATGGCAGACGCGCCAGCTTGAGGTGCTGGTGGGGTAACACCCGTGGAGGTTCGAGTCCTCTTCTTCGCACGACTCGCCCAGGTTGCAGAACCTGGGCTTTCTTTTGTGCGGACGCGACGCTCCAACGGACGCACGCCCGCACGCTCAGCCCCCTTTTGCCGGGACGCCCAGTTGCATAGTCTGGGTTGATGCGACCAAAACACGTCAGACTCGCGAAGCCAGAGAGTACACGTTTGCAAGCCGCCGCGGAGAGCTGTGGCTTGGGGCATGTCCGCGCACTGTCCGATGTAGCTGAGCCTGCCCTAGCTCTGTGTTTGGGCAAACCGCTCGCGAGACACCCGCCCGTAGGCAAGTCTCACATCGGTGGCTTGCCTGATCTGCCAGAATCACAATCCTGGCCGATGTGCGAGGGCCAGCCGTTGACGTTCATTGCTCAGCTCGACCTGGCTGACGTCAACCTGAGCAAGCGCTGGAAAATGCCGAAGTCGGGCACACTGTACGTCTTCCTTGGGCGCACCGATGAACGCGCCGCGGTCGAACACCGCGTGCTGTACGTGCCCCGGCCGCGAGGGCGCGGGCAATTGGCGCGGAGATCGGTGCCCACCGACGTGGAGATGCGCAATGAGGACGCGCCCTTGTTGAAGCCATGTACCTTCAAGACGCAACCGGTCATCTCACTTCCGGGCCGCCATTGCCTAGCGTTCGAGAGCCTTGGAATTCCCGACGAAAACGAAGAGCAGCTGTGGGAGCTCAAAGCCAAGGTATCGGAACCGACCAAGAACTATCAACGCGGGGCGCGACTGTTCGGCTATCCCGATGACGTCGACGAAGACCCACGGTACATCGTAGCCCTCCGCGAGTTGGGCAAGAGCCAGTTCGACCATACTTGGAAGCGCAAGAACAGAAAAAGGCTCGACCAACAAGCATCGCAGTGGACGCTGATGTTCGAAATGGGGTCCAGCCACGCGCTGGGCTTGTGCATCTGGGATTACTACACGTTACAAGTTCTCATCCGCTGGGACGATTTGGCGGCCCGGCGATTCGACCGCACGCACGCGCTCGCCTCGCGCACCTGATTTCCAAGCCCGCTTTCGCACCCCTAGGCGGTCGAGCGCAGGTCTCGCGAACGACCGCCATCTGTGCGCTGCGCGATCACGATCACGTCATCGAGCTGATACAGCTCCTGCTGCGAATCGCCCTGAGACAGGTAGGGAGCGCGTGCCAGCGCCATGACCTCGAAGTCCAAAGGGGCTAAAACCTCGGATACCAAAACGTTGACGGACGTTTCCCAGTCTTCCTCGGCATTCAAGGGCAAGGGGCGCATCGGTGACGGCGTGCGGCTACCGGCAAAGAAGAACGGACGGTAGGGCAACGCCAAAGCGATGATCAATAGCCCACGCTTGCGCAGCGAAAGACGCACGCTCTCGAGCAAGCTGAGCGGCGCAGAGCAGCGGTCCAATACGTTCAGCAGAGCCACGGCGTCGTACGGCGCGCCGGGTACCTCGGCGTGGGACACGTCCAGGTGGTGCGCCCGATAACCTCGCTTCCGCAGGCGCCGGATCATGGGGCCAGAGGTTTCCGTAACAGTGACGCCGTCGAACAATGGCGCCAGGCATGCGGTCACGTTGCCGTCACCAGCCCCAACGTCAAGCAGGGTTCCGCCGATATCGCCGCCCAACAGCAAGCGCCATTGCGCGGTGCTCAGCAAGTGCATCGAGTACGTGCCCAACAAGCCATTGACATCGAAGTCGGACATGAATCGCCGCAGGCCGCGATGCACTCCAGTGACGAGAGCACTATGCCTGTGCTCTGCTGCAGCGTCCACGTAAAGCCGAGTCTGTTCGTCAAGCGGGAGCTTGATGAACTTCGGACCCAACGACTGGCTCAGTCGCTCTCGGTCGCAGTCAAATCGCAAAGTCAACTTGGACACGAGCCAATCTGGGAACTGAGGCCAACACGCAGGCGGCTCAGAAGGTGCCGACCAGGTTCACACCGGAAGATTCTTTCGAAACAAATGGCACGAATCCAATACTAGCCTGCTCGGCTCCCGCCATCGAATAGTCCCTGACCCACACCTGCTTGGTGTAGACAAGTCCAGTAATGATCAAAACAGCGCTGCCAACTTGGGCGACAGTATCTACTGCCAAGAGGCCGCGGACTCCGGGCTCCTCCTCCCCTGCGAGACGCAACGGCGGCCCCGCGACGGGAATGGCCAGCAACAGATCCCGTTCGTGATCGGAAGACAGCCCGACCGTCAGTGACATCAGATAGAACGCCGACCCGAGAGAGAGTCCCGTGATCCACAAGCCCTTGCGTGACTGCTCCGTCAAACGATACCCGGCGGGAGCTGGGGCCCCCTCCTGATAGGGAATTTCGTGGGGCGCCTCTTCCTGCCCGGGGGCGACATAACCCAGCGCCAAACACTCGCGTTGCAGTTGCTCGACCGTCGTAGCTCGCGCAGTAGGCGGGGGCGCCTGCGCCGAAGTTGCTGGCGGCGCTGGGGGCGGCGGCACTGGCGCCAAACCCGTTTGCGTCTGCGCTGGAGGCGACGCGGGCTGGGTTTGCGCCCAAGCGTGGGGTGTCGCCCCAAAGATCGACAGTATCAGTCCTAGGTTCGTCAGTTGCCTCAATGGTCCCCCCTTTTCGTTTGCCTCAGGTAGTCGACGTTGCGCAGTCAGTGCGGCAAATGGTTCATAGCACTCGATTGCGAACGCGGGTGTCTCCACCTGGCTTCCGCGTATTCGAGACTGGTCGCGAAACGCACCAGATCTGCGACGTGTTCATTGCTGTCACACAACTTGCGCAACCCCTCAGGCTGCTGGAGCAGCGCGGGATCTTGCCCGTCCTCAACACAAACTTGCCTCACGGCGACGCCTAGATCCCCAGCCACGAACAACCCTGCGCGGCGCATTGCACGATTGACGCCGGACAGCGCATGCCCATAGGTAACCATTTCTGGATCGCTGCAAAGCTCTTGCATACGGCGCTGGGCGCGCGGAGACAGGCTCTCCCAAAGACTCTCCGCCAGCTGCGCAATGCGTGCCACGTCCCCCTGCAGCCGACGCGGTGGTCCAAATGCCGCCAAAATGGCATCAAGTACCGTGCGAAGCTCGAGCTCACTCAAGCCGTACATCAGAACATACTCGGGGCGCGTCGCCAGTAGCATCGCTCCGAAATGGTAGCGGAACTCTGGTGACTCGGGTCTGCCGTCGCCGTCAATCAAGAGTTCGACGGAGCTCTGCAGGCGCACGCGAAACGAAACCGAAGGACTGCCCACACGGCGGCGGACCACCGTGCGTGTGGCGCCGAGAAGCCTGGATGCTACCGCGGTCAACGCGCCGAGCGAAGTCATGCTGCCTGCCTCGACGGGCTTGAACGTCGGCAGCTCGCTGGTGCGAGGTTTGAAGAGATGGCGCGCCTCCAACCAGACGATACTCAGAGCTTCCAACGAAGGCACAGACTCCGGCGCGAGCAACGTCAGTAGGGCGTCCGTTTGTACTTGTTGCTCCGCCAGCCCAGGTGGGAGCGGCGCTTCGCCTGGCGACTCAAACGCAAGCCTGGCGTGGCGCAACGCCCTGGCGTACACGCTATCCCGATCTTCGACGACCGCTTCCAACAGCATTTGGAGCATGCGTTGCTCCCCGGGACACAAGGCGACCAGCGTGCGCAGAACGCCCACCAACTCGTGAACCCGCTGCTGCTGACCGCGCAACACGTCAACCAGGCGCAGCCCCGCCTCTACCGAGCCGCTGCGTAGCTTCTCCAGCAGTTCACCTTCCGACTCACTTTGGGCCCGAAACGTCCGGCTCATCGTGCCCTGCAATGTCGACTGCGGAGCGGGCTCGCTGGAATGGGAAATGCGGGTGCTGCGGTACTGCCTTTGGTCGACGGCCGCCAGACCATCTGCCGGCGTCTGCTTCGTTTGCTGTGAAGAAGTCGGCACCTGCTGGGCAGATGGGGGCGAAGCCTGTGGCTTCGGCTCCTGTGCGACGCGGCCTTGGATAACGACCGAAGCCTCGCGCTGAACCTGGGCAGGTTTGGGAGGGGGAGAGCCTGCTTTCGAAGTTGGCGAGGACGCCGGAGCGGGTTGTTCTTTGGCGCTACGCAGACGATGGGCCAATGATTGCACCGACGGCTGCGTCCTTTGCCAAGCCGGCTCTCTTCTCACCCGAGCGGTCAGGGGCTTGCCCATGACGTCCTCCGGCTTCGGAACTGCGCGGTGCTCCCCCGGAGCCATGGCACTCGACAGCGGTCGCTGCTCGGAGCCCGCCCAGGTCTTCGCCAAGGAGCGCGGATCTGGTTTGAGCGAAACGTCGGGTTTTGGCTCTGGCGCAGTTTCACCAGTCACTGCGGGTTGGGTCCGCGCCAACCGATGCCCCGCTCCACGGGCGGCCGGAGGCTTTGCCTCCACGTCGCGAGTCGCCGGATCAGCGGCAGACGGTGCCGGAGGAATGCTAGCGTCCGTTTCACTCTTCGCCGCCGGAGGGCGGGAGGAACGCACCAGCGGCAGCGGTTCCGTTTGCGCGGCCGCTTGCAGCGGAATGGGTTGGGTCTCTGAAGGTTTGCGAGCTTGGTGTGCTGCTTCCGCGGCCGTTGGTTTGGGCGGAGGCCCCTTCGGCGAAGATCGCGCGGGACCTGCAGTCACGGGGCTGGGTTTCATTCCCGGGCCCGGCGGAGGTTGGAAGATCGGGACATTCTCGGTGCGTTGGTGCGCGACCACCTGGGTGCGCAACTCTGAGAGCAAGTCCGAGATATCGCTCACCCCGCCAGCGCTGTGTTTGGCAGCCTCTTGCGCGAAGTGCAGCGCCTTGTCGTAGTCGCCGGTTTGCTGGGCGTAGCGAGCGGAAAATAGGGCCACGTCGGCCGGATTGCGAAGCCCACGCAAATCACCAGCGAGGGCGCGGTCATAATAATCCAGGGCTTCTTCGCTGCGTCCCCCCGAACTGAGGCGGTCCGCGATCCCCAACGCGATCAGTGGCCTTGGGCCATGACGACTTTCGGCTTCACGCAACTCATTCATGCCTGCCCCCGCCCCTACACGGCAATCCAACGCTTCCGCCAGCAGGAAGGCCCGCAGCTCCGCGAGCTCTGGCTGGTCGAGTGTGCGAATCGCTCGCATCTCGCTGATCGTACTCAGCGCCTCGTCGGGCGTGCCTGCGCCGCGTTGTCGGTACTCGAGGGCGCAGGCGAAGAGCCGCACCGCGGGCTCGTTCGGGGCGATGCGTGAAGCCCGCTGCGCACGAGCCAGCGCAAGCTTGAAGTCTTCAGCCCGCAGAGCCAGCTCAGCGGCCTCTCGCAGCATCTCCGCCCGTTCGGCCGCGCCGGACATGGATACGTATGCGAGCTCCTCCAAGGAGTTGCCCAGCTCAGCGGAGTCATCCAAACGGCGCGAGAGCTCCACCCGCAAAATCGCGAGCTGCTCGGTGTTGGGGTAGACGCCTTTTAGCGTCAGCAGTTGCTGGGCTGATTTCACGTCACCAGCATCGAGGTAGGCGCGACTGGCTAATTCTGCGTAGCGTGCGGCGTGCCGTGGCTCTCGGGTCGCACGTGACGCCCGACGGTAGATGTCAGCGGCACGCCCCATTTCGCTGGCGTCTACCAGAGCTGCCGCCAATGCCTCGAGCAGCTCGGGCGAATCCCCCAACCTGGATACGCCCTGCTCGAGCACGCGCCTTGCTTCGAGCGGGTTGGCCATGCGCTTGTGGAAGATCTCGGCGAGTCGCATGTAGCTCTCGGTTTCATCTGGCTTCGCGCGCAACTCCGATTCCAAGATGTCCGCGAGCTTGCGCCAATCTTCCCGCTGCTCGGCGTCGCGACGGATGAACTCCAGCGCTTGCTGGTCGTCAGGCTCGACTTCCAGCACACGCTCGTAGCAGTCGACCGCCTGACGCAGTTGTCCCAGCTGTTCGTGCAGTGCTGCGGTACGACGCCAGACGCGGGGCTTGTCTGGCTCCTTGGACAGCATCTCCAACTTCATCAGCACGCTCAACTCACGCCCAGCGTCACCGCTCTGTGCCGCAATGTCGGCTGCCCAGCGGTAGTCCTCGAGCGACAGCCCATCCCAGCGTTCAGCCATCAGCAGGACGTCGAGGGCTGCGGCAGACGCGTTACGCTCGGCCAGCGTTTGCGCCAGATCGCGGGCAGCGCCGGTGCGTTCCTGGGCGCTCAAACGCGACGATTCCAAGGCCCGAGTCAGCAACTCTTCCAACGCCTCAGTTTGTCCCCGCTCGCGGTACAACCGCTTGAGCAGCGAGAACGCTTTGACGTACTCGGCTCCCTCCAACCTTGGTTCGTTGAGCAAGAGTTTCAGCATCTCCGCGGCTCGTTGCGGGTCCTCTTGCGAGAGTTCTTCCACGCGCTGGAAAACGTGCTTGAGATGCTCATCCCAGGGGATCAGGTTTTCGAGCACCTCCAGGAGTTCGGGATTTCCTTCACACAGCCGTTGTGCCCGATCCAGCAACTTCAGATTGGCTGGATCTTGTTGGGCCCGCGCGACCGCGATGCGGGGCAGATGTGACGAAGAGCTCGCTTCACCCAGCCGTTCACCCAAAACCAACAGGTCCGGGTGCGGGGGGGTCGGCCCATCACACGCGCTGACCACCGCGTCCAGCAGCTGAGTGACGCAATCGGGGAGTTCAGCGATTAGCTTTGAGTAGCGCTGGCATTGCTGGAACGCGCCCGACTGTGGGTCGAGCTGGGAGGCCCGCACGAGCCCTGCGCTGCACAAGCCGGGGTTGGAAAACACGTCGGCGGCGATGCGTGAAACGGCTGCCGCACCGGCCGCGTCACTGGCGCGATCCAGGCTGCGCAAAAGCGCTCGGCCAGCCTCGTCAAAACGGGGCGACAGCTGCTCCCTGGCCTCGGGCTCGGATTCGAACAGTTCGCGCAGCGCCGTTTCGAGCACTTGCAGCGTCTCCACCTCGACCTGCACACTCAGAGCGCGCAGCAGAACGTCAATCCGTAATCGTTTGCCTTCAGGTCCGCTGCCGACAGCACCAGCGGCGCGATCCAGCCACTGCATGCGCTCTTTGGCGTCACCGGCCCGCGCCGCCACACGCTCGATTGCTAGAGCAGCCGCCCGATCGTCGCCTTTGATGGACGCCAGACGCAGCATCAAAGTAAAGCTCACGCCTTCTGCAGGAACGGCCTCAAATGCTTTGACCGCGTGGACCAATGCTCGGTCATGTTGACCACGACGCTCAAACTGCCGAGCCGCCCGGTAGTTCAGCGCGCGTTCACCATACGACCCCAGGACTGAAGTCTCAGCCAACGCGTAGGCTTCTGACAACAGGTCAAGCTGGTCGTCGGAGGTTGCGCGTTCGAGCACCGCCAGGGCTTCCATGCGAGACGGATCCAGCTCCAGTGCTTGCCGAGCCAAACCCATCGCTTCGGACATGAAGCCATCGCGCAGAGCCACCGCTGCCGCCACCAGCAACAGCCGAGCGCCCGTTTGCGGCGAACGCTCCTGAGAGAGCTGCCGCAGAGACTGCACGGCTTCCGAGTAGCCGGCAAACGCAATCAGATCTCGGGCTAGGCGCTCGTCGCCCTGCGCTGGGTCCAACTCCGCCGCTTGCTGCCAGGCATGAACAGCGCTGATGCGATCTCCCGCGAGATCCCACAAGGCCGCGCCCCATTCACGATAGGCGTGGGCCGCCTCGCTCCGCAGCTCTGACGGCTCGGTTGATGAATCTGGCCCAGCGGCTTCCGGCGAGGCTTGCTCGGACCGAGCCTTGAGGCAACGAGCTCGACACTCGAGCACGGCCAGCTCACCGTCACTGGTTGCAGGCTCCGCCAAGGAGTTCAGATGATGCAGCACGCGTACGCTATTGGCGCCATGATTGAGAGCGCGTCTCAAGGCGTCCGCAGCTCCGCCCGCATCGTTCATGTCCGCGCGCAGCTCGGCAACACGCATCAACATGGCGGCAGCTTCTGCTTTGGAAGCGCCCGATAGCTGACGCTCATAGACGGCAATCAAGAGCCGGGGTTGTTGAGTGAGCTCCGCCAGATCTGTCAAAGCCGTCGTCAGCACGCGATCTCGCACGCCCAGTACCCCAAGCAGGCGGCCAGCCTGCTGTTGGGCGACCTGAGGCGCGAGCTCCGCCAAGTGACGCAATGCATCCGCCAACTCCGTGACGAAACGACTGACGGGCTGAGGCTGCCCGACCAACCACGAAAGCCCTTTGTTGAGCTGTTCAACGTTGTCTTGTTGGGCAAGCCCGCGAAGCAGCGCCGCGCAGGCGTCACGATCCAACGGGGCCAGACTGACCCAGCGCCGCAGCCAGCGCAGAGCGGTTTCCGGCTTGCCTTGGGCGCTGGCTGCCTCCGCCAAGGCGCGACACCACTTGGCGCGGGGAATGGTCACTTCGCTCGCTCGCTCGAGCGCCAGGGTGGCCACCCGATCGCGTCGCCCCGCGGCCACTTCCGCATAACAGACGAGGGGGCGCGCAGCGCTAGGATCCGCCCGACAAGCCAGCTCAGCAAAGCGCAGCGCCCGGGGCTCATCCCCTCCGGTGGCGGCGGCCTGCGATGCGACGCTGTAGAACACGGCCCGAACATTCGGCTTCACCTGACTGCAGAGCAATGACAGTCCATGGGCGCGCTGAGTCTCATCGCCCACGACTGAAGCAATCGCGGACAGCAACGCCGCCTCTTCCGCTTGCTGCTCCTGAGGCGCCAAAGACAGAAGCTCTAGCGCTCGGGCTGGCTGATGACTTCGCAACATGGCACGCACGAAGGCCAAGCGGGCGCGGCTCGCCAACGAATC
>JBNLEN010000195.1:0-11603 GCA_050304975.1 Polyangiaceae bacterium | reverse complement strand
AGATTCAGGCCGATCACCCCGGGCAGCAAGAAATCCACGTAGCGCGCCCCCGGCTCGACCAACTCTTGCTCGGTGGCGCTCAGCACGTCCTTTCGACCGCGGGCGCGCTGCAAGGCGTCATCCACCATCAATCGCGCCAGGCGCCCTTCAGGGCGGGTCTTGTCCAGTCGGTAGCTGAGCTCGCCCGCCTGCTCCAGAACCATCAAGTCACGCTTGCCAGTGCGCAGCTGCTGCTCAGCCTGGGCGTGCGACAGCACCACGACGTCGTGTTCAGCTTGGTTCAGGGCCTGGGCGACCCACGGCTCAACGGCGTCAGTGACCACCACCCGCGGCGGCGCTGCCGGCGAATTGCGAAATGCCAACCCCAGAGCCACCACCATCAACACTGGGAAGCCGAACACCCAAAATACCATCCCAGGCTCGCGCAAGAACTCGCGCAAGCGGGCTTTGGTCAACTCCAACAGGGGTGAGTAACGCCGCTCACCCATCACGGAGCGCCTTCCCCGTCAGCTCCAAAAACACATCATCCAACGTCGGTTCATGAGTGCGCAGGCTGGCGACCTCCCCAGTCAAACGCTCCACTTCACTGATCAGTCTGGGCAGTGTGCGGGACATGGCGTCTGTGTAGACCACGAAGCGCGCGCCGCGCGAGCTCACGTTCGCTGGTGCAATCGCCCGTTGTAGCTCTTCTAGATCCAACTCTCCCCGCACTTCGAACTCGATGATCTGTTTGGTGTCTAGGCCAGCGATCAGCTCTGTCGGCGTTCCCAAAGCGATGACTTTGCCGTGATCCATGATCGCCAGGCGATCACACAGTTGGGCCGCTTCTTCCATGTAGTGGGTAGTGATCAGTACGCTGCCGCCACGCTTTCGGTAGTCACGCACGACTTCCCAGACTTTCAACCGTGCTTGCGGATCGAGACCTGTCGTCGGCTCATCTAAAAACAGCAATTTCGGGTCCGAGATCAGCGCACAAGCTAGGTTCAGCCGTTGTTTTTGACCCCCTGACAGCTTCGCGTAGTGCGCGTCCCGTTTGGAAGTCAGCTCAAATGTTTCCAGCAGCTCAGCGGGCTCTTTACCGTGATCATACAAGCTGCGAAACAGCACGAGCACCTCGTACACGCTCAGTTTGTCCCCCAACTGGCTCTCTTGCAGCTGCACGCCGATCTGCTGGCGGATCTGCTGGTCATGTTGCCCCCAGCGCAGACCCAGCACTTCCACCGTGCCCTCATCGGGCTGACTCAACCCTTCCAGGATTTCAATCGTCGTCGTCTTGCCCGCACCGTTGGGGCCCAGAAGCCCAAAGCATTCGCCCTGGCGGATCTCCAGATCGACTCCAGCGACGGCTGTCAGATCGTCATACCGTTTGACCAGTCCGACGCAACGCGCACAAACCTCCGCCGAAACCATGCCCGCGGGGTATGGGTCATCGGCCACGACAGGTCAAGCGGCGCGACACACACCACGGCGCCAGCCAGCTAAGGAGCGTACCCGTACTTGATCGGCACCCGGATTTTGGCCCCGCGAATACGCCCCCCACCGTGGCGAGGCGGCGCAAAGCGTTGTTGCAGAAACAGCTGTTGAAAACACGCCGCCACCACCGGCTCCGGGTTGCCGTCCACGACCTCTGCCCGCCGAACGCTGCCATCTTCCACCACCGTCAGTTCGAACACGGCGCGGTGCATACCCACTCCCGATCCGTAGCGCTGATGGCAGTGCTCCAGATGCGCTTGCATCTCTTGGATGCGTCGCCGCGCGTCCGCCGTGTGGGCGTCATCCAGCGGACGCGGTGGCTTGTGCCTCGGCGGCTCCGCTGAATCCATAGCGTCCTGCTCTTCGGTTTGGGCAGCCGCGGCTTTGGGTATCTGTGCTGCTGGCAAGCGTGGCACCTCCACCGTCACCACTTCGCCAGTTGGCTGCTGACTGACGTCGCTCGCGGGCTCCGGTGCGGGGCCGCACGACGGCGCTCCCAGCGCTGAGAGCAGCGCACAAAACAGGGCCGAAATCAGCCGCCACCCAGTCCAGCGCCGCGACTGGCGTGGGAGTCGAGTCAAAACGAGCGGGTAGCGTTGGCGACGAGGGTTCACGGCTTCTTGGACGAGACGGGCTTGGCAAGATTGGCATTCGCCTGGCGAAAACACAACGTCGCCAGCGAACCGGTTGGCTAGCCCTGCACCGGGCGGGCTCATCGTTGCTGGCCCGAACAGCGACCAATCCCCAGCAAGTCCGGCATTTACCGCCAGCGCGATCGTTCTCTCAGTGCGATTTTTTGGGCGCGGCACGGTCAATGCAAACCTGCAGCGCATGAGCGCACCGCAGCCAACTCAGTGGACTAGCCTGACCGTCACTCATCATCCGTTGGACAAGCCCCTCGGGCTCAGCACGGCCAACGCCAGCACGCTGATCGGGCTCAGACCCGAGCCGATCATGGTCGAAGTCTGTTGTTCACGAGGACCGGCTATGTTCCAAATGGTTGGCTTGGCGCAAACACCTGTGCGCGAAGCCAGGGTCCGGGTCAGCAGCGCCTTGGCGCGCCTCGGCGTGCTGCTCAACGAGTACGCCGTGACCGTCAACTTGGCCCCAGCTGACCTACGCAAGACGGATGCCGCGCTGGATCTCGCGATCGCGGTCGCGATCCTTTCGGCGACGGGCCACGTGCACTGCGACTGGCTGCAGGATGCCGTGCTTTTCGGGGAATTGTCCCTCGACGGACGCACTCAACCGGTGCGCGGGATCCTACCGCAATTGTGCGGTGCGAAAGAGCGCGGGTTCACGCGCGCGATTGTTCCTTCTCAGAATGCCAAGGAAGCCGGTTTGGTCGAGGGGGTGGAGATCTGGACGGCCACCGATTTGGCCAGCGTGGTCGCTCACTTGGAGGGAAAGCAGTCTTTGCCGAAAGCCCCACGCACCGAGTTCAAACCCCGCCCCAACGATCTCGAGGCGGATCTGTCTGATGTTCGCGGGCAAGCGCGACCTCGACGCGCGCTCGAGGTGGCTGCAGCCGGCAATCACAACGTGTTGATGGTAGGGCCGCCCGGCACTGGCAAGACCATGCTAGCGCGCCGCTTGCCAGGGATAATGCCGCCGCTCAGCTACGACGAAGCTTTGGAAGCCACGGCGATCCATAGCGTCGCGGGCTTGGTTCGCGCCGAGGAAGGCGTGCTCAGCCAGCGTCCGTTCCGCGCTCCCCACCACCCCACGACGGAGCAAGGCTTGATCGGCGGTGGCGACAACCCGCGCCCCGGAGAAGTCAGTTTGGCTCACACAGGAGTGCTCTTCTTAGACGAGCTGGCCGAGTTCCGGCGCCAAACACTCGAGGCTTTGCGCCAACCTCTGGAAGACGGCACGGTTTGCATCTCACGCGCGCGCGCTCGCGCTGAGTTTCCGGCTCGCCCGTTGGTAATCGGTGCGATGAACCCGTGCCCCTGCGGCTACCAGGGGCAGAGTCGGCGTTGCCGCTGCTCGGAAAAACAGATCGCGCGCTACCGAGCCCGCCTCAGTGGACCGCTACTTGACCGTCTGGATGTGCACCTGACGCTGAGTCCCGTCGATCCGGCGCTGCTCAGCGACAAGCCGGGTGAACCATCGAGCGTCGTGCAAGCACGAGTGATAGAAGCCCGCGAGCGCCAGTGGGCGCGCCGTCGCCAGGGCTTGACCCAGGCGCGCTGCAACGCAGAGCTTCCTCCGGGGGACTTCAATCAGGTGCTGCTCCTGACTGACGACGCCCAGCGCCACTTGCGTAGCGCCTCATCCCAATTGGGAATGAGCGCCAGGGCGTACGCCAAGGTCCTGCGGGTCTCGCGCACCATCGCAGACCTGCTGGGAGCACACCGGGTCAACAAGCGCCATGTGGACGAGGCAATACAAGGCCGTTTGCTCGAACTCGGACGAATCGGCTGACGCCACCAAACCCGTTTGAAAGGAAACAAACCCAATGAAGCAAAAAACATCGAGTAGTCCCGCCACCTCCAGCACAACCAGCACAACCAGGGGAGCCCAACAAGCGCCAGGAGCTGAGGCCGTGCAACATGTGGTCGGAGACATCGAAAAAACCTTCGGCAAAGGATCCATCATGTATCTCGATGGATCCCCTCAAGAAGCCATCGAGTCCATTCCCAGCGGTTCCCTTTCGCTCGACCGGGCGCTGGGCATCGGCGGCTATCCCCGAGGCCGGATCGTCGAGATCTTTGGACCAGAGTCCAGCGGCAAGACGACACTGACGTTGCACGCGATCGCTTCCGCCCAAGCTGCCGGCGGCGTGGCTGCGTTCATCGATGCCGAACATGCGTTCGATCTGCGCTACGCCCGCGCCCTGGGCGTGGACACTTCCAAACTATTGGTGTCCCAGCCCGACTGCGGTGAGCAGGCGCTCGAAATCGCTGAATTGCTGACCAAGAGCGGCGCGCTCGATCTCGTGGTGATTGATTCCGTGGCGGCCTTGGTACCGCGAGCGGAAATCGAGGGCGACATGGGCGATTCGCACATGGGGCTTCAAGCCAGACTGATGAGCCAGGCGCTGCGCAAGCTCACGGCCATCAGCCACAAGACGAACACGACCTTCATCTTCATCAACCAACTGCGCCAGAAGATCGGTGTCGTTTTCGGCAACCCCGAGACCACCACCGGAGGCAATGCGCTGAAATTCTACTCGTCCGTGCGATTGGATGTGCGTCGGATTGGCAAAGTCACCGCGGGCGAAGACGTGATCGGCAACCGCACGCGGGTCAAAGTCGTCAAGAACAAGTGCGCGCGCCCATTCAACGAAGCCGAGTTCGATATTCGCTGGGGCACCGGGATTGACGTGGCTGGAGATCTGCTGGAGCTGGCCCTGGAGAGCGCACTCGTCAGCAAGAGTGGTGCTTACTACTCGTTCAATGGGCAGGCGCTCGGTCAAGGCAAGGAAAAGGCGCGCGCTGCGCTGCTAGCTGAACCCAAGCTGCACGCAAAGCTGCGACGCCTGATGGGGGTGCGCGCCAACGCCGAAGTACAGCCAGCGCTAACCGGCGATTCTTCCAGCGTCGACAAGAATCGCACCAACGAATCCAGCGGTGCTGATACGACGAATTCCGCCGCTTCCACGCCAAGCGAAGCCGGCGAGCGCAAGCCCGCGAAAGCCGGCACCGGGCGCGCGAAAAGCGCACGCGCGGCCTAAACCAAGATACTTCGCGCGCACTGGCGGGATAAGGGCTTTGCTCACGGTGCGCGCGGTCGTATGCTCCACAGGCCAGTGCCCATTCGGCAAAGGATGGGCACCAATGTAGAGGGGGGCGAGTGTCGGTCAAGAAATGCCACAAAGCGCAAAGTTTCCTCGGCGTCAGCTGAAGCTGCCGAGAAAACGAAGCGGCATTTCCAGGACAGACACTAGACTAGGGTGGAGGCTGTGGCGTGGGAGATCGGGACCAACGCATCCAAGAGCTGCGCGAGCTGATCGCTAGCGCGCATCAAGAGCTGAAGGAATTGGGAGCGCACAACGTGCCGCCCCAATTGGATGAGCACGTTTGCAAGCGCCAAAAGTTGGACGCCATCGCGACACTCGCAGGTGGCATCGCTCACGAAGTGAACAATCCAATCCAGGGCATCATGAATTATGCTCATTTGCTGGAAGCCCAGAGTCAATCGGCTGAGCTTAAGTCTTTTGCAGCAGACATCGCGATAGAAGCGGAGCAAATCGCCTCGATGACGCGGCACCTGTTCGCCTACCTGCGCGCAGACAATCCGCACACGGGCCGCTGTGACCCGGCCGATGCGCTGCAGACTGTGTTACATCTCTGCGGCAAATGCCTGAATAAGGACCACATCACAATAGAGGACGAGACTGAACAAGGGCTGATGCTGCCCCAAGTGCGGTGCTCCAAGCAGTGCTTGATGCAAGTGTTGCTGAACCTCCTGTTGACGAGCCGCGATGCCCTGAACCGGCGCTACCCCAAGAGTGATCCGGAAAAGCGAATTCAACTCTGCACCACCGCCCACGCGGATGGGCCGCAGGTGCGGATCTCAGTGCAAGCTCAGGGGGGCGGGATTGAAGAGTCAGTGCTAGCGACCCTGTTTGAGCTGGAGGGCGCGGATGACGACCTGCACGCTCGGCTTAGACTCGCGGTCAGTCGACATTTGATCTCCCAACACGGCGGCAGCCTGACTGCTGAAAGCGACGGGCGGCTCTTCACGCGCCTCGTGGTCGAGCTGCCTGCGTGCTGACCTGGCAGGAAACCACTACCCACCTGTTCAGAACGGTAATGACCGGGCTGCCCTAACTGGGTCAATAAGTGGGGGCGCCAACCCGAGCCGGAGTCCAAAACTTTCCTTTTGTGCTTCGATGAATATGGTCTGCGCACGTGTCCGCGCGATTTCCTCATCTGCTGAGCCTGCTGGCCGCGGCTGCCACGGTGTGGCTAACGGAAGCGCCAGTTGCTGCCGGAAACAAGTTCCTCGAGATCCCCGAAACGGTGGAGAGCGAGACGGCGCCCGCCTACCGCTACGCCAATCTCAGCAATCGCGCGGCGTTCCGCGAGCTGAAAGCTCGCCGCATCCCCTACCGTCGGGTTGAAGACAGAGTCGCTGGGGTGCGCGCGCCCATTCGCCTCACCGGCAAGCTCCACGGCGTGTTGATCCGCTCGACCTTGCCCGAAACGGAGTGGGAGTCGACGCCGTACAACATCCTCGATGCGCGCCTAGCGCTCGCTCTAGACGACCTGTGCCGCATTCTGGCCCATCACGACGTGGTTGAGGTCGTGCACTTCACCATGTACCGGATGCCCAAGACCCCCGGCGCCGAGCCACAGTTTCGTCACCCGGGTGGCCTCGCGATCGATCTGGGTGCGCTCAAGAAGGCTAACGGCGAGTGGATGAGCGTCGGACCGCATTGGCCGGGGCAAATCGGGGCCAAGACCTGCGGCGAGCGCGCGCGAAAACTGCTGGCACGACGGGGTCGCGAATTGATCAGCATCATGTGCGAAGTCGCTGATCAGCGGATATTCCACTACATGCTTTCTCCGCACTACGACCAAGCTCACGACGACCATCTGCATCTGGAAATCAAACCGGGTGTCAAATGGTTTCTCGTGAACTGAGTTCCCAGAGCATTTCGGAATCGTCCGCAGACTCGGGCGGCAAGTTCTGCTAATTCGCTCGCCCATGCGCGTTGGTCAGCTCATAGGGCCTGAGCTCAAAACCCTGCTCGAGGAGAACCCGAGTGAGGTCCAAGCGTTTCTGGATGACATCCATCCAGAAGATCTGGCCGACATCGTCGACGGACTGGACGACAACAAGGCCGCCACAGTCCTGAGAGAACTGCCGACGGAGTACTCTGCGCAAGTCTTCGAGCGCCTGGACGAAGACCGCCAAGAGACGATCGCCGAAGCTTTGGGAGCCAAGACCACCGCAGAACTCGCGGTGGAGATGGACCCCGACGATCGCGCGGACTTCTTCAGCATGATCCCGTCGGATCTGAGCGACCCGATCTTGCGACACCTCGAAGCGCAGGATCCGGAAGCGGCCGAGGACGTCCAAGAGCTGCAGCAATGGCCGGAAAGCTCCGCCGGTGGTTTGATGACCACGGACTACGTCGCTGTTTCGCCGACGCTCACCGTTTCGGAAGCCATCTCCGAAGTGAAGAAGTACGCCGAAGACGCCGAGACGCTGGATGCGCTCTTCGTCACTGACGACAAAGAACATTTGCTGGGGGTGCTCACCCTTCGACGCATGCTGCTCGCAGAGCCCGATGCGCGCGTCGAGGAGGAGATGAAGCACAACATCAAGTGCGTGCCGCCAGATCTCGATCAGGAGGAAGTCGCGCGCAAGCTGGCCAAGTACGATCTGAGTGCGATGCCAGTGGTGCATCCCAACGGCGAACTGCTGGGCGTCATCACGGCCGATGACGTGCTGGACGTACTCACCGAAGAAGGCACCGAAGACGTCCACAAGATGGGCGCGATGGAGCCGCTGAAAGACGGCTACTTTGATACCAGCTATTTGGTCTTTCTGAAGAAGCGCGCGCCTTGGCTGCTCGTGCTCTTCTTGGGTGGGTTTCTGACCACGCAAACCATGCAGTGGTTCGAGCACGAACTCGCCGCAGTCACCCAGCTGGCGTTCTATCTGCCGCTGCTGATTTCAGCGGGTGGAAACAGCGGCTCACAGTCGTCCACGCTGATCATCCGTGGCCTCGCCGTTGGTGATGTGACGATGGCTGACTGGGGCAAGGTGCTGATGAGGGAATCGCTCCAGGGGATCACGCTGGGATTGATCTTGGCTTCCCTGGGCTTCGCCCGCTCCTTGGCCGCGGGCGACGGAATGACATTCGCTCTGTTGGTGGGGGCGACCATCGTTGCGATTGTGGTGCTGGGTTGCATCATCGGCGCTATGACGCCCATTCTCTTACATCGAACCGGAGTTGACCCCGCCACCAGCTCGACGCCGTTCATCGCCTCACTGGTCGATGTGATGGGGATCGTCGTCTACCTGTCGCTCGCGCGGTTTTTCCTGGGCGCTTTGGCCCAGGCCGCGCCGCCTTGATCGCGGCCAACCTTGGATCACCACCGGGATCGCGGCCCGACCTTATCGCCTCTGGCGGGTTCCGACGGGCACTTGTAGAAGCGGCCTCGGTTGCAAGGCCAACCCACAGCCGGAGGGCTCCACCGCCCGGCGATTTTCGGGCTATGCTCATGCACGCGCATGGACCTGAGGGAGACGCTGGTCACAGAAAACGTCGCTTCGCCACTCGAGCTGGACGAGGCACTCGCACGTCAGGTGCTGTATGGCCAAGACTTGGTCACGAACCTGCTGGAGCTGGTTGATCTGGATGAGCGCCGCACCCAGGCCGTGATCGCCAAAGCGTATGGTTGCGAAGCGGCCCCCAGTGGCGAGCTGCCCTACGCGTCAGCCAAGGCGATTGAGCTAGTGCCGCGCGAAATGGCCACCAAGCTAAACCTCTACCCATATCGACTCGACGATGATTGCCTTACCGTCATCACGAGTGAGCCTTTGGATCAACAAGCCCGCATCAGTCTGGGCTTCTCACTGAAGGTCGAGCTGAAGGTGCTGATTGCGCTTTCACCCAGAGTCAAACACGCCATCGCCAGGGACTACGCTTTTGCCCTGGACCGTCGTACGCAGAAGGCGATCGCCAAGCTGGATCAAAAAGCTGGACCAGTCAGTAACCAGCCGGAGCCGCTGACGGACGCACCACGCATTTCCGAAATGCCCAGGCCCAGGAGCATCGCTCCGATGGGCTTTCCGCAGGCTTGGGCCGATACGCAGACGCCGATCGGACAGGAGCTGACCGCGGAGACCGTCAAGCAACCAGAGGTGCGCTCCAAGCAGCAGATGGCTGCGGATCTAACCGGGGAAGCGCCCAAAACATCGCGCTCATTCTTGGTGCCCGAGGGTCCGGCCGCCAAACTGGAGAAGGCTGCCGCGAGCAACGGTCAGGCCGCTTCCGCTGCCGCAGCCCCTGCTCAGCCAAACCCTGCTCAGCCAAACCCTGCTCAGCCGGCCGCTGCGCAAGCGGCCTCCGCTCAGCCGGGCGCTGTTCAAGCCGCGCCCCCCGCCAATGCCCTGGCCGGCACCGCCCCCGCCAGCGCGGTCCAAGGACGCCGACGACGCGGCCCCTACACCACGGCGCAAGCCAAGAAAGACCTGCGTCGAACTTCAACGCCGCAACAGGTGCTGGAAGTCTACTTCGATTACGCCGCCCAGTATTTCGATCACGCGGCAGCGTTCACCATCAAAGGAAACAAGGAGAGCGGGGACCGTTTCAAGCTGCGCGCCACCAGCGGCATGCCAGACGTGCCCTCGACATCCAAGCAACTACCAGTCGCGGACTATCCGCAGCTGAAAGTCGTCGTCGATGGCAGGCGCTGGCTTTCAGTCGCGATCGCCCAAAAAGATCCGGCGCTGGCGGCGATGCTGGGACTCAAGACGCCGCACAAGGCAGTCTTGTTGCCCATCAACCTAAGAGAGCACTGCGTGCTCGTGTTGTTCGGGGCGTTCGGAAACGCGGACGTCACGCTGGCCGACGTCGGTGAACTGCTCGCGTTCGAAGCGCTGGTCACCCAAGCGCTCGAGCACGCCATTCGGGCACGCAAGAACCAGGGGCCCAATCAAAAGGCGCCCAGCATCAATCCACCCGCCCCCAAATACTCGCCCCCGCCGGCGGAGCAGCGAGCAGCCGCCCTCACCTCGGTACTGACCGGCGCGCCCTTGCGCAACGCGACCACGCGACCAGCGCCGCCGTTTGCCGAGCAGCACACGCCCCCGCCTCCCGCGCCCGACTACAGCCAAGCCGAACCAGCACCGCCGGCTGATACTGGAGCGGAGGCGCAACCCGAAGCGCGACCGATCACGGAACGTATCAAGCCTGAGGCGGAGCCCGCGGGCGCCATGCCGAAACCAGCGTCGGCTGAGGCCTCGGCCGCCCACGCCGCTGCGGTGTCAGAGGCGCCCGCCACTCCTCCTGAAGAGAACGCTGAGCCCGCAGCGCCCGCCGCGCCGAACACTCAGCAAGTAGAAGACAATGCCTGGACAAGTTCACAGCAGGCAGCTGACGAATATGGCGACCTACCTCCAGAGGTCGCACCGAAACGAAACCCGTATCGACGCCCTGAAGCCCCGGTTCCGTTCCAACCTCGGGGTGCGAGCAATCCTGCTTTCCCGGTGCCCGGCGGAAACTTTGGCGCACCTCGCATCAATCAGGCCCCGTCCAATGAGCCGCGCCCTGTTCATGAAGCGCAACCTAAACCGGGGCTTGCGCCGCTGACGGCGAGCACTCAGCCGCCTGGCACCTACGAGGAAGAAGAAGAAGCCCGCGACAGCGGCTGGGATCTCGATCTGGACTAGACGATTTTGGGCTAGTCAAGGGGGTGTGAGCCTGCCCCAGCGTGGTTGCCTACCGTACAACTGGGCGGACGATCCGCACTGCCAGATCGCCCTCGACAGGCCAGTGCGCTTTTACTATCCCAACTGACTCGATGGAGCCTGAGCAGCCAGATCCCGCCCTTCGCGCCGCTAATCTAGCCCTCACTGGTCGCCGCATGGAGCGTGCGGCGAGCCGCTTTGCATCGATTGAGCTGCGCGGCATCGAGAGCAAGATGGGCAGTTCGACCTCGGACCGCAAGCACATCGCCTGGGAGATGGCCGCCATGTTCTCCGTAGGCACGGCCGCGCTGTTCTTGGTCGTCGCGCTGTGGTTTTTCTGAGCCCCTCCCTGAGGTGACTCAGGCAACGCGTTCGATAAACCAGAATAGTCCGATCAGCGAGATCGCGGCACAGGCGGGGGCGAGCACGTATTGGCTGTAGTTTTTTCGCGTGCGTAGCGCGACCAAAAGCAGCGCGACCGATGCCGCAACCAACAGCTGACCAGCTTCAACCCCCAGGTTGAACGCCAGCAGGGACTTCACCAATGCTCCTTCCTGCAGGCCCTTCACCGAGAGCGCGGAAGCAAAGCCCAAACCGTGCAGCAATCCGAAGCCGAACACCACCAGCGATCGGCGTTGGTACCGAGCCTCCGCATCCGCGCCCGTGCGAGTCAGCCACCAGTAGGCGAGCAGCGGCTCGACGCCGACGTAGACGATAGTCAGAGCGATCAGTGGCTCTATCACGCTGGAGCTGAC
>JBNLEN010000194.1:0-11657 GCA_050304975.1 Polyangiaceae bacterium | reverse complement strand
AAAGAGACCCCCATCGGGGCTGGCACCATCTTGGACAACACGTTGATCTATGGGATCAGCGACGTCGCCGAGCCCAAGAATCACATCATGACCAACTACCACATCGTGCTGATGGGTGGTGCCTGCGGCCAGCTCCCTGGTAACCGCCACGTGCGACTGCCGCGGCGCAAGATCACCGAACTGGTGCTCACGATGCAGCAGGCGATGGGCATGCAAGTGGACACTTGGGGTAGCTGGGACAGGACCAGCACCACGATGCCCGAAATTCTGACCTGATGCTGTAGGCGCGGAGGGCCGCCTCCGCGCTGGTTCACCGACAAGCCCGAGGGCGACTCGCAGGTACCCGGTAGTGACCGCCACGGTCTTCCGGCATGCGCGTGCGGTGCTTTGCGCGCGCAAGATTCCGATGCTGGCGGCAACTGCGAGTAGCTGCGGCTTTTGCTTTGGCTTTTGGGTATCTATCGGCAACCAAGAGATTGTCTTGTATCCAGGCAGACAGCTCAGAGCCTTGCGTCTTGTCCTGCTTTGTTGCGCCTTGCTGAGCGCTTGTGGTGCGCCAAAGGCCGGCGCAGGTCACGCCCAACCCATCAGACCGTCGAGGCCAAGTGTGGACGACGGGACCGCTCAGGAGTCCGCTGGCGGGGCCAGCAGTCCACTGCCTGTCAGCGCCGAGACCGCTTCAGTGGGACCGCGTATCAGGCGCCTCACCAACGCCGAGTATCGGGCCACCGTCTCGCGCGCCTTGGGGCTAGACATCGACCTTTCTGTTGAGTTCATCCCTGAGTCGCGCCAGGCGGGGTACACACGCAACGCGGCGTCCGTCGTCGATCCGATATTGGCGCGTCAGCTGGATGAGGCGGCTAAAGAGGTCACAACAGCGCTGCCAGCGTCGTCCTTTTACAAGACGGTCAGCTGCACGGGCGCCTCGCCGAACGAGGCCTGCGCCCGCGAGTTCCTCACGCTTCTGCTGCCCAAGCTCTACCGACGCCCGGTGCCCGCTGTTGAGGTGGACGCTCTGATCGACGCGGTATTCCGGACCGCGGAGCCCTCCGGTGGTTTCGAGGAAGCTCTGATGCTCTGCGTCAGTGCAGCGCTGCAATCGGCCGCCTTCATGTATCACACCGAGATCGGCCCCGAAGGTTCGGCCACGACGCAAGCTTCGCTCACGAGCTTCGAGCTGGCATCCAGCCTCTCGTATCTTCTCACGGGGGGACCACCCGATGAGGAGCTGTGGTCTGCAGCTGAAGCAGACACTCTACAAGATCCCACGGCAAGGATAGCGCAGGCGCGCCGTCTGTTGAATACGGCAGACGCTGCCCCGCAGCTAGAAAAGCTGATCAAAGAGTGGCTAGGTGTCGACGACTTGGCATTCTTGGCCAAAGACCACGAGCTATTTCCTGCATTTGATGTGCGGCGCCAGAGCATGGCGCGCGAAACGGACCGCTTCATTGATGAGGTCATGCGCACCGAGGGCGGAAGTCTGCCCGTGCTGCTGGGGGCGGACTTCAGCATTCTCGATGACAAGATGGCGGAGTTCTACGGCGTGCAATTGGAGGCAGACGGCCAGCGCACTTCCTTGGCCGGGACGCCGCGTGTGGGATTACTGTCGCAGGCGTCCTTCCTGAGCAAGTATGCCACAGAGGTGGCCAGTGCTCCGGTGCGCCGAGGGGTCGCCATCATGGACCGAGTCTTGTGTGAAGCCCCGGGCGACCCGACCAGCCTGGCCATCACCATCCCACCCACGCCCGCGGCGGATCAATACACAACAACTCGAGAGCGTTTCGCGCAGCACGAGCAAGACCCAGCCTGTGCCGGCTGTCATATCAGCATCGATGGCTTGGGCGACGCTTTCGAGCAGTTTGACGCAGTTGGTGCGGTCCGGACAGAAGAAAGGCCCCCTGGGTTGCCAACGGAAATGCCTGGGCTACCCGTCGACACCAGCGGCGTTATGAGCGCTGGTCTTCTCACGGATGTCCCGGAAACCCCCGTGGCCAGCTCGCGGGAACTGTTGGCGTTGCTGGCGCAGCACCAGGATGTTCACCGCTGCTTTGCCCGTAACCTGTATCGGTTTGCGGTGGCGGCGCATGGCAGCCAAATCGAGACTCAGTTCCTACAGCTGTGGGAGACGCTCGATGCTCCAGCTCGAGCGAGCGTTACCGAACTATTGGTCGCTTACGCGGGGAGCGATTTGTTCGCGCAACGAGGCACGGAAGGAGCGAACTGAGTGAACGCGTCGAAGGCAGCCCGTCGCGTTGGCGAACGCAAAACGCATCGCCAGCGCCAGCGCATCGAGCGCAAGAGGCGAAGCTTTCTCCGAGCTCTGGGGCTGGGCGCGGCCAGTCTGCCGTTCTTCGGTCTGTTGGAAAACTCGGCCGTGCACGCGGCTGAAGGGGAGCTGCCCCTGAGTTTCATCGGTGTCTACCACCCTCACGGTGCGGCTTCGCCGCTGTTTCGGCGCCGCCAGGAGGACACCGAGAGCAGTTTTGAACTGAACTACATTGAGCCAATATCCGGTGCGCAATCCGTACTCGCGCCGTTCGATGACGCCGTCACCTATGGCAGCAGTTTCAAAGACAAGATCATCGTGCTTGACGGCCTGGATTTCACGACAGGTCTGATAGGGCATGATGCGCCGGAGAGCATCTTCACGGGCGCGGGACGTCTGCCCAAGACTTCGTCCTTGGATCAGTTCCTGGCGGTAGATCATGGCCTAGGCGCGGCCACGCCGCTTTCCAGTCTCGTGCTTGGAGTCGGTCGCTATGGGAGCGTCAGCGAAACGCTTTCGTTTACCTCGGCCGGGACCCCACTGCCTCGCGTCATCGATCCATCTGAAACGTTCTCTATGGTCTTCTCCCGATTCATCGCTACAGATGACGCCGCGCACGCCGCCGAGCACTGGAGGAGGAATGAGGCGAGCGTGATCGACTTTTTGCGCTCGGACATCAACCGCCTCAAAGGTAGGCTCGCTGAGCCCGAAGCTGTCAAGTTGGACCAGCATCTCACCAGCCTCCGCGAGCTAGAGAAGCAGCTCGCCGGCTTCGAGGGGGTGTGCAGCTGGCCCACCGAGCCCCCAGGGTTCGAAGAGATTGAGCGTTTCAGGGGCGGCGAAGTCCATTTCGAACAAATCACGAACCTGCAGATCGACATGCTTGCGCAAGCGGTTGCGTGTGACCTGACTCGTTTTGCTACGCTGTGGCTGGCGGACTTGAGCGCGGGGGCCATCTCGGGGACCTCGATCACCCACCCGGCCTACACCGACACGGTTGATGTACATGACACGATCGCACACGGCTACAGGGCTCCCGTTATTGGAGATCAAGATGACGCTGCTGCCACAGGGCTTCCAGAAACCTGGGACGCGTTGGGCGTGCAGAATCGCTACAGCTATGGGAAAGCCGCTCGCCTGCTGCAGAAGCTGGAGGAGGGCGGGGTGCTGGACAGCGCGCTGTTGATGATCTCCACGGAAATGGGCAATCCGGACGCTCATAGCAGTGAGAATGTGCCGATCGTTCTCGCCGGTGGGGCAGGGGGTAGGCTTCGCATGGGACGCCACATCCGGCTAAAAGAGGACTGTCCCGGCGGTGGTGGGGCCTGCGGAGACGATACCAAGACATTGATCTCCCACAACCATCTGCTGGTGTCCCTGGCCAACGTTTATGGCGTGGAGACTGAGACATTCGGACGAACGACAGATGACTCAATTCACGCGCTGGGCGGACTGCCTCAGCTGCTTGCCTGATCCGCCCTGGAATAGCAGTCTATGCCCTGGAATAGCAGTCTATTGGGATCCGCCTTGCAGGTCCACATCGCCTACAGCATCGCAAAAACGTTGAATGCTTCGGCAGTTTCCAAAATCATTACCGGCTCAGACGGTTCAGCCGATTGCCAGTCGATGATGTACAGCTTGCTGCCTGCGTCTCCGGTTTCGGGGACAGCCACGAAGTTCCCGTCGAGAGAGAACTGTGCGCATCCGAATTTCGCACCCGCTGTCGCGTCGATCGTTTGCACGACGCGCGCCGCTGGCTGGCTGATGTCTACGAGCAGCAAGTGACTCTCCTCGCCCGCGACGTAAGGAATCGCTAGCTTGTCGGCTGGACCGGTCTCTTGGGTGTACCAGCATTCGATCCGTGTCACGTCGGGTGGCGTGATGGTGGCAAATCCAAACACGCCATCCCTGACGCCGCCGATGGCGCCAGTGGTGTCACTCAGCAAGTGCGAGTCACGAATCTGTCGCCTGCCGGGCCAGTCGATGTCCCTCACAATGGGCGTCATCGCACCGTCCGAAGCGACGTAGAACTCAGTCTCATCCTCCAAGGTGGCGATGAGTCCGCCTTGGAGCAGCTGAGTGCTCGTGTAGAGCAGGCCATCGAGTAGTCGCTCGGGTTCCGCGCCGAGTTTCAGCAGGTACAGCGCGCCCGCCGCAACCACAAACGCGCCGCTGCCGTCATCCAATGGCTTGAGGCTTGTGGCTGGTGGTAGTGCTTCTGTCACCGATTCGAAGTCAGCTCCGAACGCTGAAGCCCGCTCGATAGATTCGGTTGCGGGGGTAGCGCGCCAAACAGAGCCATCCGCAGCGGGGGAATAGATCAGCTCGTCCGAATCGAGCAGGAGCGGAGCGGAAAGCGAGTCGCCCTGGATGGAAACGAGCGCGCGCTTTTCCGTCTCTCGATCGTACCGGTAGAGGACCATTCCACCTGTTAGAGCTCCCAAGGCTCCGGTGTCTGTGACTGGTACGCTGCCGACCATGGTTTCCGTGGTCGTGTCGTAGAAGCCCACCGACTCCTCCGTTTCGCCTTCAAGGTAGCCCCAGCCGACAATGTAGCGGCTATCGTCACTCCAACTTTCACTGGCGATGCCGTTGGCAAACGCCATGTTGCCGGCCAGTTGCCGAACGGGGGTGGAGCCGTTGGGCGTCAGGTGAATGATTTTGGGTACGCCCGCCGGTTCACTACCAGCGCCCTGGAAGAAGAACAGCCGAGATCTGTCGGGGGAAATCGTCGGAGTGGCCCGCGCGCTCCAGTCTTCAGCCAGCGTCTGGCTTTGCCCATCAGGGCTGACCCAATGCAAAGTACCGGTGTCAGAGATGGTAGCTCCACCCTCATAGACCAGCACGGAGTTCGGAGCGAGGGGGATCAGATCGTCCAGATCCACTTCGGCGGATGCGGGCGGAGGGTCGTCAGCAAGACCGTCCATACTGTCAGCGCCGCTGGAGCCTGCTTGTGGCGACCCGTTGTCAGGAGCCCCTCCGGCAGGGATGCCGTCCAGGTTGTTCCGGTCATCATTGTCGCCCTCTTGAGTAGCATCGGTGGTGCCTGAGCTGCACGCGACCAGGGCACTCACCGCCAGCATCAACCAACCCGTTACCCTCGGTCGCATGTGATGACAGTACGCTTCGGAGCAGCGGCGAGCAACGTCCAGCTCGCAGGAGCACTCCGAAGAAAGGGGCGGCGACGCGATTGCTGTGATCGCAGCTGTTAGATTGGCCGAAGCGGTGAAAGGCTGGTGAATATCCGAGGAGGAGGCCGCGTCCGGCCCGCGTCATGAGCGTCGGTAGAGGCTCGCCCTTCGGTCAGCAGTTGCAGGTCCGAACGGTTCAGCTAACTCATCCGCTGCTAGACGCTCAGATACGATATTTGGGCCAAAGGATTGCTCGGAAGCGGGGTTCGTCAGAGGTGACCCACCCGAAGACGCAGAGGCGAGCGGCTGGAATCCCGGTGATATTAGTAGTGGCCGCGCTCTTGGGGTTCGGAGCGATCGGCTTCGGCTGCCAGTCCGCCGCAAACTCCTCCCATACCCTTGCACCCGGCGGTTCGGCTTCCGAGCGTCCGGAGCAGGCGGTCGAGAGTTCGACGCAGTCCATCGGCCAAGAGGCGGCGTTCAGCTTCGACGTAGGTGATCGTACGCTATTCGGAGTGCTCTCCTTGCCAGCCAACGCGGGCGGACGAGTGCCTGCTGTGGTGATTGTACACGGCAGCGGCCAGATGACTCGGGACGGGATCTTGCTTGGACAGCTGGGGATGCCGTTCGGCTTTCGCTTCGCCGCCTACCGGGCGCTTGCTCGATCGCTGCAAGAGCGGGGCATCGCGGTGCTGAGGTATGACAAGCGGAGCGCCGCCAGCGTTAGCCAGCCAACGTCCGAGCAAGCCGGTGGCACAACCCTGGAGTTTGAGTCGGATGCGCTCGCCGCCTTGCAGGCTTTAGCTCAGCATGGATCCGTCGACCCGAACGCGCTATTCGTTGTGGGGCATAGTCAGGGGGGACAGCTCGTACCCTGGGTGCTGTCCAAGGCCCCGCAGGCCGCGGGTGGTATTCTGCTCTCGGCGCCCCATGGCGCGATCCACGAAACGTTGAGCTCGCAAGCGCACGCCTTGACAGAACTGCTCCTCGACGCGGGTCATCCTGGGAGCGAAGCGCTCGCGGCGTCTGGGCAGTTGGCTCTGCTCGCTGAACAGATCGCCCGCCTGCAGCCACCAAATCTGGACGGGCAGCTGTTGGGTGTAGAAAAGTCTTTCTGGTACCGCTGGCGGCTCATGTCCGGTGGAGCCCCTTGGTTAGCGGCCCATCTCAAGCAACCGTTACTGGTCGTATCCGGAAGACGTGACCACAACGTTGGAACGCGCGATTTCCAACGTTGGCAGCAGACGCTGTCCACATCCCGAACGCCGCATCAGTTCACCACGATCGACTGCATGACGCACGCGCTCAACTGCATCGAGGATGGCGAGGACCAACGTCCGGGGAACCCAACTGAACAGCTTGCTCCAGGCCTCTCAGAGCGCATCGCCGAGTTCATTCATCACTCAAGCGAACGCTGAGGTCTGACTGCAAGTGTCGGATCGGCGGTGGCACCGGTGCCGGCCCCAAGCGGGCGCCCACGGCCGCCGCTCACCACCAGAGGCGAGGAGGGATCACTCGGATCCTCCGGGGACCGGGACTTGCGCCTCGCTACGCCGCTCTCCGGGGAAAGCCGCCGCGACCCCGTCGCCCCAGGGGCAGGGGCCATGGCCCATTGTCGCACGCGACCCTTCAGAGCCTGCCCGTGGGACCAATTCCGTTGGGCTGGGGGTTGAAGAGGCTGGGCTCATTTCCTTCTTGACCGGCTTGACCAACGGCGAATACTTGCGGCGTGACAATGGAGCAGGCGGAGGATGGCTGAAGATCGCCCTCCAGGTACGTGCCCTCTACCGCTAGGTAGAGGGTGCACACGTGGACTACTACATACTGGGAGCGGACGAAGTGAGCCTGCCCTTCATGCAGGCGCGTCCGGTGACGTCGAGGGTTGGCGTTGGCGTGTTCACGCCCGGGGGCCTTGCCTATCTACTCGCTCCAACGGAGCCCGAGGGCCAGTTGAAGGAGCCCTCTAGCTGGCCCTCCATCAGGTCGATGTGCACGTTCGTTGAGCGGGCGCGCACTGGAGATGGACTGCGTTCCTATGCCTAGATCCTCCCCCCAAGCGTCGCCCTCCGGCGGCAAGGCGAACCGGCCTGCTGACTCCTCGGAGCGGGGGAAAGGGAGCAAGAGCAGCAAAGTCAAGGTGCGTCCGTGGCGGCTTGAAGATATCGCCAAAGTTGTCGAGTGCCAGCGGGCCGCCTATCCAGACTACCCTGATGAAGGGATGTACGACAAACGTCGTTACGAGCTACAGTTCGCGGCGTTTCCCGAGGGACAATATCTGGCAGAGTGCGATGGCGTGGTTGTTGGTTACGCCACCTCGCTGATTGTCCAGCTCGACCATGCGCCACACCTGTATGAGTACGACGAGCTGACTGGCGCCGGTACCTTCAGCACTCACACGCCTGGGGGTGACACGCTGTACGGAGCGGATATCGCTGTACGTCCGGATTGGCGCGGGCAGGGCGTGGCGGGGATGCTCTACAAGTCGCGCAAGCGCTTGTTGAAGCGATTGAATCTACGACGCATGGTCGCCTACGGTCGACTCACGGGTTATGCCGAGTACGCAGGGACGCTGACGGCGGCCGAATACGCTGACAAGGTCCAAGCCGGTGAGATCAAAGACTCGGCGCTCAATGCTCATCTCAAAGCGGGCTACAACGTGTTGCAGGTCGATATGACGCTGATGCGCGATGCGCCCAGCTTGGACTACGCGACGCTGTTGGAGTACGAAAATCCCGATTACGACCCGCACAAGCGCCGTATCGCCGCTGCCCCGGTGCGGCGCGCGACGCGCAACGCTCGGGTTTGTGCTGGTCAGTACTTGATGCGCGATCTGAAGAGCTGGAAGCAGTTCGAAGACTCAGTGCGCTCCTTCGTCGAAGCCGCCGATGAGTACCACTGCCACTTCCTACTATTGCCGGAGTACTTTGCTGCGGTACTGCTTTCGCTGGCCCCCGCGGAGCTCGATTCGAAGGGTGCCTACGCATGGGTTGCTTTGCAGCAGCCCAAGTATGTCAAGCTGCTGAAGGTCTTGGCTAAGGACCACGGCTTGTACATCGTCGGCGGTTCTATTCCGGTCAAACGCGATGCCTACTTCTACAACGTCGCCCACTTCTTCACTCCCACGGGGGCCGTATTCGAGCAGGACAAGCTGCACGTCACGCCTGCCGAGCGTCAGCTTTGGGGAGTGCGCCCCGGGAAGACGATGCGCGTGTTCGAGACGCCGTTCGCCCGGGTAGCGATTCAGCTTGGCTACGATATTGAGTTTCCCGAGCTTTCGCGGTTGCTTACGCTTGCAGGCACAGAGGTGATTTTCGTCCCCTTCAGCACGGATGAGCGCAATGCTTACAACCGCGTTCGGTACTGCGCCCAGGCCAGAACGATTGAGAACGGCATCTACGTCGTGCTTGCGGGCAACGCCGGCAACCTCTCCCGGCGCAGCTATATGTTCAACTACGCGCGCAGCGCCATTCTCACACCGAGCGACTTCAACTTCCCCGACGCCGCGGTCTCTGCCGAGGCCGATCCGAACGTGGAGACCGTCGTGGTCGCCGATCTTGATTTTGCCGCCCTTGCACAACACCGAAGGGACGGTTCCGTCAGACCGCTGCACGATCGCCGTCCCGATCTCTACGACCTGCAATCCAAGTTCGCAATAGAGGTAGTCAATGCCTGACCCACGCACTCGATCCAAGGCAACCAAGCAAAAGAAGCAGTCCCCCACCGGCTATTTATCGCCCAAAGCGGCCGGAGGGATCGTTCGCCATTCTTCGAATCATGGGGTGTTCGCCGTCGAACCGATCAGCCGCGGTGAGCTGATTGCGGTTTGGGGCGGTGAGGTTGTCCCCAGGGAGGTGCTTCGGGCCTACTCTCCCGATTGCTGGCGGCTCTCACTCCAGGTGGACGATGACGCTTACATCGTCTCTTCCAATGAGGGCCCAGCCGATTGGGTCAACCACAGCTGTGCACCGAACGCGGGCCTGCGTGGACAGATCACGTTGGTTGCAATGCGCAACATCCAGCGCGGTGAAGAGATCACCTTCGACTACGCCATGACGGACGGCTCCGACTATGACGAGTTCGAGTGCGCTTGCGGAGCGAAGCAATGCCGTCGGCACGTGTCGGGCAATGATTGGCGACTGCCCGAGCTATGGCTCGCCTATGGTGGTCATTTTTCACCATATCTGCTCAGACGCATCGAGCAGCTGAAGCGCCAGCGCCGAGCGGCTGCCAAGCGTGAGCAAGCCGTGGTTCGTTCCCTGGATGAGCCTCGTCGTTTGGGTACCAAGCGGCGCCGCACGGGAGCGCGTCGGCTGAACTCAAGCGCTCTCTCTGGCTGAATGAGCGCCGTCCGAGGGTATGGCGAGGAGTAGGAGCTGACGCATTTGCGGATGAAACGTCGGCTACTACGTCCCATGCGCGGCGGCAATCGCGGCCTTGCACGTCACTTGCAAACCGCTTGTCGGTCGTTTCCTGTGCATGAGGAGCATCCGCCGACTCGGTCGGCGATGGCATCCACCTCGCATTGTGGAAGCTCGGGATTGGCCGCGACTCCCAAGAGCCCTTCCGTCAGAGAAGGCAGTCCGTTGAGAGTGACGAGGCTCGAGTTCGCGATGATCAAGAGCTCACCCACGGTGGTCAGGGCGCCCATCTGAATGCTGCTCAGCGGACCGTTGTTGTTGATTGAGAATCGTCCCCCGACGCTCTCGAGCGCGGGCAATCGGAGGCTTTCTGGTGAGCTCAGCGCCTGAAATGCCAGGTCCCCGCTTACGATTTGCAACGCCGGGAGGTTGATCGACGCGAGCTTGCTGCCGCTGCCTTGGCTCTCCTCCGTCAGGAAGTTGCCGACGATCTCGCGGATGCTGTCGAGCTGGTTCAGGCTGTCGACCTCTTCTGCCTGCACCCACAGGTCCCCCTCCACGATCTCACATTCGAGCGCCGCCAGTTGCGCGACATCTTCGTTGGTCGTCATCACGTACGCCTCCGAAAACGAGCAGATCCGAACGCAACCGCTTCCAGCTTGCTCCGAAGAGCAGGCGCCCAGCTCAGGACAGGAGAAGTCAGCGTCACAGGCGTCTCCTGCAGGCTGTCCGTTTCCGCCTCCGGCTCCTGGAGCGCCTCCAGCGCTGGGTGTCGAGCCGCCAGGTCCCGCGTCCCCAGCATTTCCAGGCGTTATGGGCATTCCACCGCTGGCAGCGCCTCCATCATCGGTCTCGCCGCTGTCTGTTTCATCGGAAACGTCACTGTCCGTGCTGTCACTGCCCATGCTGTTGCTGGTCGACGCATCTGCCGTGTCCAACGAATCCTTGGAACTACTGCCCCCGCAAGCTCCCATCGAAAACACGGTTAGGAAGGCCGCGACCGCGTCACGCAGCGGAATATGAATAGGTCTTGATTTCATTTGCTACGGCCCCTTGCCAATGAGTTGCTGGGAGGCAGTGTACCCCATCGAGGCGCGGGCTGCGGCCGGTAGGTTGCGTCGAATTGCAGCGGTGCCCGCGCTGATCTGACCGAGAACTCGTCGCGTCGCTGGGCAAGCCGCTGAAACAGGACCGATGTCTTCCCTTTCTTGTCGAACTAGCCCACTCGTCAAGCGACAAGAACCGGAGCGCTACTCCGTCATGGAGTAGAACACCATCCGTTTGCAATGGCTGTGGGTGAAGACGTCGACGCCGGCGAGTCGGGCTCCCCACTTGTCAGTGACTTTTCGGGCACACTTGCTCGCTATCCTGCAGCAGTCGCAACTCCTGCTTCCAGCTATCGTAGCGACTGAAGACATGGCTCGCCGGACGCACCAGCCGTCCAGCGCGGGAGCCTTCGAGCCGCAGCGCCGTCACGGGGCTCTTCGTTTGCTTAACTTCCCCGTGGACCGCTTCTTTGCTGGCTTATTCTTGGTCGACTGTGTTTTGGTTGCCTGTTTTTTTGTCTTCTTCTTCACACGATTCTGCTGCTCAGGACTCTTGCCCGCCCTTGGTTCGGATGTCTCCTGCGCTCGACTCGAGGGGGCGGCGCTTGCGGCTCTAGGCTTGAGCAGAGCCCGCCATTCCTTGTTGTTCGGCTTCGAGTTGGCGATCAGCTTGGCCGCGGCGGTGCTGTAGTCAGACAACCCTTTGGGGATCGCAAACGTGCAGGCCTTTGACTTCCACTCTGGGAAGCGCGTTGGGCGCACCCAGACCGCACCCTCAGCATTTGTCACCGAACCCAGGCGGGGATCCCACTTGGCGGTCAAGGCTTGCTGGCGCGGACTGGCCTGCCATGGTTGA
>JBNLEN010000193.1:0-11819 GCA_050304975.1 Polyangiaceae bacterium | reverse complement strand
CTGTTTCCGCGATGTTGCGTGGTGGCCGAGCGTCGTTCCCGCTTGAAAGGGTCGTTCCGGTCGGTACCTTGTTGCCAGGCGTCAACAATGGAATACCTGCCTGCACCCATTCCCGATGGAACTCTAGCGCACCACACGATAACGCTGCCTGAAGCTCGCCAGCTCGACTTGCTCGAACGCGTTCTGGTTCAGTTGGGTGCTTCATCTCATCGCTATCGAGTGGCTAATGGTAGCTCGGGTAGCCGCACCGTGGAACGTTGGCTGGCCGAGCTGGTCGAGGGCGAATACGACGATGTCATTTTTGCGACAGCACAGGGCGTGCACCTGCTGTGTGAGTTCGCTGCCGGGATGGGTAAAGACCGTGCGCTTCTGACGGCTCTGAATGGCGTGAACGTGGTGGCGGTGGGCCCCAAACCGGCGCGCGCGCTGAGCGAACTGGGGGTGTCGGTGACGCTCAAGGTCAATGGTCGCTCGACGGAAGCTTTGATGAAAGCTCTGGACTCGATGAGTCTCGATGGTCACATCGTCGGTCTGCAGTACTTTGGTCCGGAGCTGGACCCTCGCATTTCGGAGTATCTGGAGAATTGCGGCGCCAAGCCCCGTCTGGTGAGCAATGCACCGCTGGCTGACCAAACCGCAGACGAGCTCATGGCGCGACTGTCCAGCGGAGGCCTTCAGGTGATGGTGTTTACCAATGTGAGTCAGGTCACCTGGTTGTTTGAGGCGGCGACCGCCACCGGCAGAGGGCGTGAGCTGCTCAGTATGCTTGGTGCCATCAAGGTGGTGGGGACGGAGACGGTCGCGGACGCGCTCCGCGCACGTGGCGTGCGCGCCACCATCGTGCCGGCTCGTGCGTTGATAGTTACTCCACAGGCTGCGGACATCGCGGCCGCGTTTTCTGCAATTGGGAAAGGACCAACGAGATCGCTGGAGGGAGCGACCATGACTGCATCCAGCGGACCGCTTGAAGTACAGAACATGGGCAAGAAACGAATCGTCGTCGTCGGCAACGGCATGGTCGGCTACAAGTTTTGTGAGCGACTCAAAGAGCACGACAAGGACAGCCAGTACCAGCTGATCACGTTTTGCGAAGAGCCGCGGCCGGCCTACGACCGGGTCAATCTGAGCAAGTATTTCGAAAACCGTGACGCCGAGTCGCTATCCATGGCTCCGCACTCTTGGTACGCCGAAAACGGCGTCCAGCTGCTCATGGGTCAACGCGCCGTCAAGTTAGACAGGCGCCGCAAGGTCGTCGTGTCCAGTGATGGTAGCGAGGTCCCATACGACCTGGTCGTGCTGGCGACGGGATCTGTGCCCTTCGTGCCGCCAGTTCCCGGAATGGATAAGCTCGGCGTATTTGTGTACCGCACGATCGAGGATCTCGAGGCGATTGTCGCCTACGCTCAGCGCTCTCGGCGAGCTGCCGTGATGGGCGGGGGACTGCTTGGGCTCGAAGCCGCCAAAGCAGTGCTGGATCTGAAGCTCGAGACCTACGTGGTGGAGTTCGCGCCACGCTTGATGCCTCGCCAGCTCGATCAGCAGGGAGCAGAACTGCTGTCGCGCAAGATTGAAGAACTGGGCGTCAAGGTCATGACAGGGCGCAACACCACCCGGGTCATGGGTGAGGACACTGTTGCTGGGCTCAGGTTCGCAGACGGCGACCGTTTGGATGTGGACATGCTGGTCGTGTCTGCTGGCATCCGTCCACGCGACGACATCGCTCGCGATTCCGGCTTACGCGTCGGTGAACGTGGCGGCATTGTCGTTGATGACCTGCTGCGCACTAGCGACCCAGACGTCTACGCGGTTGGCGAATGTGCGCTGCATCGCGGCATGATCTACGGGCTCGTGGCGCCCGGATACGACATGGCCGACGTGCTCGCGCGGAACCTATGTGGTGAGCGGCGAGTGTTTTCAGGTGCCGACATGTCCACCAAGCTGAAGCTCTTGGGCGTGGACGTGGCCAGCTTTGGCGATGCATTGACCAAGACGGATCGCTGCATCGTCTACGAAGACTTGGTCAAAGGCGTTTACAAGAAGCTGGTCATCAGTGACGACGGTGAGCGGCTGATCGGCGGTAGCCTGGTGGGCGATGCCAACGAGTACGGGCAGTTGTTGCATCTGTGCAAGACGGCTGCCAAGTTGCCTCCAGCTCCCGAGGATTTGATCCTCGGCGCTCGTGGTGGCGCTGCCTTCGAGCTAGAGATGCCGGACGAGATGCAGGTTTGCTCCTGCAACAACGTCAGCAAGGGTGACATTTGCAGAGCAATTCAGGAGCAAGGCCTGGGCAGTCCGGTCCAAGTCAAATCCTGTACCAAGGCCGGCTCTGGCTGCGGCGGATGCATGCCTCTGGTGACGGACATCTTCAATGCGGAGATGAAGAAAGCCGGCAAGAGCGTCAAACCGATCTTGTGTGAGCACTTCAAATTCACTCGCCAAGAGCTCTATCATCTGATCAAGGTTCGGCGCTTCGCGAGCTTCGAGGAGGTTTTGGCGGACTGCGGTAGCGGAAACGGTTGCGAGATTTGCAAACCCACCATCGCCTCGATCCTTGCGAGTGTGGTCAATGACCTGGTGGTCAATCATGACCACTTGCAAGACACGAACGATCGCTTCTTGGCGAACATTCAACGCCAAGGGTTGTACTCGGTGGTGCCTCGCGTGCCCGGGGGCGAGATCACTCCGGAGCAGTTGATCACTCTGGGACAGGTGGCGAAGAAGTACAATCTGTATACCAAGATCACCGGTGGGCAGCGCGTGGACCTGTTCGGAGCTCACGTCAATCAGTTGCCGGACATCTGGAAAGAGCTGATCGATGCTGGCTTCGAATCTGGTCACGCATACGGTAAGGCACTGCGCACGGTGAAGAGCTGCGTAGGAAGCACCTGGTGTCGGTATGGGGTACAAGACTCCGTCGGCATGGCGATTCGTTTGGAGAATCGCTACAAGGGCATTCGCTCTCCGCACAAGATGAAGTCGGCGGTCAGCGGCTGCGTGCGCGAATGCGCCGAGGCACAGAGCAAGGACTTCGCGCTGATCGCTACTGAGCAGGGGTACAACGTGTACGTTTGCGGTAACGGCGGAGCCAAGCCGCGGCACGCGGACTTGCTGATAGCGGATGCGTCCGAAGCGGATGCCATTCGTTACTTGGATCGCTTCATCATGTACTACATCTCAACCGCAGATAAGCTCATGCGCACGAGCGTCTGGCTAGACAAGCTTGAAGGTGGCATCGAGCAGCTGCGCAAAGTGGTGGTCGAGGATGCTCTGGGAATCGCCGCGCAGCTCGAGCGGGACATGCAGCACCTGATTGATACCTATCAGTGCGAGTGGAAGTCGGTGGTAGACAATCCCGAGCTCCAAGCCAAGTTCCGTCACTTTGCCAATGAAGACGCGCTGGACTCGAGCGTCGAACTGGTCGATGAGAGAGGTCATCTGCGGCCAGCGGATTGGCTCAAGGATGACACTCAGAAGCGGATCCAGTTGCCGGTCGTGCAGACCTCATGGGTCAAGGTCGGTCACGTCTCAGACTGGCCTCGCGACGCGGGAATGGCCATCAAGTACGGCAGTACTCAAATCGCGGTCTTCAACTTCACCTCTCGTGGGCAGTGGTACGCCGTACAAAACGAATGTCCGCACCGCAAAGACCAAGTCCTTGCTCGCGGTATCGTGGGCGACCAGCAAGGCCATCCAAAGGTGGCTTGTCCCCTGCACAAGAAGACGTTCTCCTTGGAGGACGGCAAGTGTTTGACAGGGGAAGACTATGAGCTGGTCACGTTCCCGGTGAAGGTCGAAAACGGGGAGGTCCTGCTGGAGTTGCCGCCGCTGGAGGTGACCGAAAAGCTGCTCGCTCCAAGCCGGCTACTGAACAAGGTCGGCTCCTCACCCGCGTCGGAGCCACTTGCCCCGGCGCCGGTGCCCGGAGAGTAGCCACAGCGGGGCGCCGTTGTCGCGTTGGAACCTCGATTGGAGGGAGCGCTCGGCGCTCAAAACACGCCCCAGCCGTGGTGGTGTTCGCGGAGGCTTGCGACGGCGCCAAGTTGGTGTAGTCGTATGCCATGGAAGCGTACGAGGCCCTGACGACCCGCAGAACCATCCACGACTACGCGCCGGAGCCGGTGGACGAGGCGGCGTTGATGCGCGCGCTCGAGGCGGCTCTGACGGCCCCGAATCATCGGATGACCGAGCCTTGGCGTTTCATCCTTGTAGGCCCTCAGACACGCGCCGAAATTGCGGAAATCGCGGTGGCCGTCAAAGAGCAAAAAGGGCAGCTGACTGAGGACGCAAAAGACCGGGTACGCGCCAAGGTGCTCAATCCGGCCGAGCTGATCGTACTGGTCCAAGCGGTCGATGAAGATCCCGACACCGAGCGCGAAGACTACGCGGCGATCGCCTGTGCGGTGCAGAATCTGACGGTTTCTCTCTGGGCAGATGGGATCGGCTCCAAGTGGAGCACTGGAGGGGTGACACGTACGGACCAAACCTATGCTGTGCTGGGCGTGACGCGACCAGCCGAGCGTATCGTTGGTTTTCTCTGGGTGGGGGTGCCCAGCGGCGAAATGCCCAAGGCCAGGCGCCGCAAGACGTTGGCGGACGTGCTGCGGTCGGTGCCCTAGGTGGAAACATGGGCCGAACTACTAGGACCCGGGGTTGTCTGCGCGGAGGCAGCACCTGAGGAGTTGGACGCACCAGAGGAGCTCTCCCCAGAGGAACGCGCTGTGGCTAGCCGCTGTGCGCGTAAGCGACGTATCGAATACACCGCCACCCGAGTGTTGGCGCGGCGGGCATTTCAGCAACTCGGTTTTGGTCCGCACCCCCTGCTCAATCACCAGGACCGCAGTCCTCTCTGGCCGCCTGGTGTTGTCGGTTCAGTGACGCACACGTCGACGCTGTGCGCCATCGCAGTCGCGCGACATGACGAGGTACGCTCCTTGGGGATTGACGCAGAGCAGGATACTCCTCTGAGCGACGAGCTCCTGGAGCGGATAGTTCGCGCTGACGAGGCCGACGCGCTCCAGGGGGTGGCTGCGGAGCAGGGGGTCAGCATGCGCATCCTGGGAAAGCTGGTGTTTTCTGCCAAAGAGGCTGTCTACAAGTGCCAGTACCCGCTGACTCGGACCTTCCTGGGCTTTCACGACGTGCACTTGCACCTCGATTGGGAAGCCCGCCGGTTTCATGCGCGGATCTCGAAATCCGGTATTGAGGAGCCCGCCGTCAGCGCGGGACTCAACGGCCGATTTGCTCGCCGGAATGGGCTCTGGTTGACCGCCAGCCGCGTTTAGACAGGCACAAAAAAAAAGCGACGCGACCTTGGAGGGGGGGATCGGGTCGCGTCGCGGAGAGTACACAGAGGCTGGAGGGGGGGACTGGCCTCTGTGACCAAGTCTTGTGTAGCTTGCTGCTACTGAGGAGACCTTAACACACAGGGTGCGACACACAACCCCTTTGTTGCCCTGCCTGTCGAAAGTGGAAGCCTCTCACCGGTGAGTCAGTGCGTAGGATCCGCATAAACGGAACGGAGCCATAGTCATGGCTTTCGGCATCTGACCCATTTGCAGCGCCTGAGTGCGAAGCGCCTGACGCAGTCCAAGCTGAAGATGTGCAAGCTCTACCCACTCTGCCGTCTGGGTGAGACAGGTCCATCGAATATGACGCAGTAGGTCAAGCTTGCTCGAAATCGCGCGCAATTGGCCTGCTTCGAGTCGGGGCACCCCATCGAGACACAAGATTTCGAAGACCTTCCAACGGAATGTCATCAGTCATCGCAGGCCTGGTCGAGCTAGTTCGAGATAGCCAGGTTCCAAAGGTTCCCCTGGCAGCAGTACGGCCTACCAGCGGGTTCAGGCGCGCCGAGGTCGGCGCTCAGCCAAGACGGCAACAATCAGCCTTTGAGCCGCGGTGTGGTCCAGTCCAACGATAGAGTCCAAATGTTCTTCGATGTGACCGAAGGCGCACGCGATCAGGTTTGAGCGCGTGATGGGGAAATCGAGGGTGCGGCGATGAATCGCTCTGAGCAGCCGTTCCAATTCGCCGGTGGGGACCCGCGTCAAGCCTTCGCTCTTCATGCTCAGTGCACCCTTTGTCCTGGTTTAGCGCCGCTATCGACAGACAGCAGGAAGACGTCTTCACCGCCAGGACCCGAGGCGATCACCATCCCCTCGCTGGTGCCAAACTTCATTTCGCGGGGTGCCAGGTTCGCCACCATCACGACCAGACGCCCCACCAGCTTCTCTGGCTCGTACGCGGCTTTGATTCCTGCGAAGACGGTGCGCTGATTGTCCCCGCCGAGGCTCAGGGTGAGCTTCAGCAGCTTCTTGGCTTTGGGTACGGACTCGGCGGCGACGACGCGCGCTACCCTCAGGTCAATCTTGGCGAAATCGTCAATGCTGCACTGCTCCGCCAGCGGCTCCGCCTGCAGCGCAGAGTCATCGTCTTCTGACGGCGCTTTGGTGGCTTTCTCGGCCGGCGCCGCGCTGGCTTCGACCATTGCTCGGATCTTGTCGGCCTCCACGCGCTGCATCAGGTGCTTGAACTTGCCGATCGAATGACCCACCGCCGGAGTTTGCGAGTCGTTCCAATTGGTGGTCGACTCTTGCAGCAGCTCTGAGCTTTGCCGAGCTAGTTCCGGCAAGACTGGGCTCAGGTAGACGACGAGCTGTCGATACAGGTTCAGGCACACCGTGCAAACGGCCTGAAGCTCATCGCTCTTGTCGGCTTGCTTCTTGAGCGCCCAGGGAGCCTTGCGCTCGACATACTCATTGGCCCGATCCGCCAGGGCCATGATCAAGCGCATGGCTTTGGCGAAGTCGAAGTTTTCGTAGGCTTCTGCAATCTCATCCCCCGCTTTGGCGGCCGCGGCGAACATGCCTTCATCATCGGGGTAGCTGTCGGAAAATCCGACATCTTTGATGAAGCGGGCGGTGCGGCTCGCGAGGTTGACGACTTTGCCGACCAAGTCACTGTTGACCTTCTGAGAAAAGTCGTCCAGGTCCAGATCCAAGTCGTCCATCCCTGGCCCGAGCTTGGACGCGTAGTAGTAACGGAGGTATGCCGGATCGAGGTGCGAAAGATAGATTTCGGCGGCAACGAAGGTGCCCTTGCTCTTCGACATCTTCTCGCCATTGACCGTCAAGAACCCGTGCACCTGCACACGCTTGGGCAATTGAAAGCCAGCGTGCTTCAGCATCGCCGGCCAGAACAGGGTGTGGAAGTACACGATGTCTTTGCCGATGAAATGGTAGATCTCCGTTTCGTCTGACTTCCACCAGCTATCCAACGTTTGGTTGTTGGCGTCGCACCACTCTTGGGTTGTTGCGATATAGCCGATTGGCGCATCAAACCAGACGTACCAGTAGTTTCCGGGGTGAGTTGGGATCTCGAAACCGAAGTAGGGAGCTGGACGCGAGATGTCCCAGTTCTTGAGTGGCTTGTTCAGAAAGAAGCCCTTGAGGTAGTTGGCCACTTCCGGCTGGAGGTTGTTGGCGGTTTGCGTCCACTCGTCCAGAAAGCCGTGGGCCTGCTCCAATTCCACGAACAAGTGCTCGGCTGTGCGGAGCTCAGGCGTCGTGCCGCTCAGCGTGCTGACCGGATCTTTCAGGTCTGTGGGGCGATAGGTCGCCCCGCACTTGTCGCAGTTGTCCCCGTATTGTTCCGGAGAATCGCAGCGCGGGCAGGTGCCCTTCACGAACCGGTCCGCCAGGAATATCCCCTCCTGGACGTCGAACAGTTGGGTCACGTCCTCCTCCAGTACCAAGCCGGAACTCCGCAGGCGCTCCCAGAATTGTCCGCACAGCTTCTGGTTCGCTGGGCTGTTGGTGCTGCCGTAATGGTCAAACTCGATCGAGAACCCTGCAAAATCGCGTTGGTGCGCTTCGCTCATTTCGGCGATCAGCTCGGTTTCACGGCGCCCCTGTTGGCGGGCACTCATCATGATCGGCGTGCCGTGGGTATCATCGGCGCAGAAGTACCGCACCTCGTGGCCGCGGCTCTTCTGAAAGCGGACCCAGATGTCGGTCTGCAGGTACTCGACCAAGTGCCCGATATGGATCGGGCCGTTGGCGTAGGGCAGGGCACTAGTGACCAGAATGCGTCGTGTCATCGAGCCGCGGATACTGGCCGTGGCTCGCGCCAAAGTCAAAGGGTCGCCACCCCTTGCACCGGAGCACGAGTGCGGCTTAAAAGCCGGGGATGCACCGCAAAACCAAGCTGGATCCCACGACTTTCGCTTGTGCCGCCGTCTGCGGCTTGCTGCTCGGCGCAGGCTGCGAAGACAAGTCCAAGCCGTCCCAAGCGGAGGGCGAAACCAATGCGGCCGTGGCTGCTGCCAGTGGCGAGCAGACCGACAAAGCGAAGGAATGCTGCATGGGCAAGAATGAGTGCAAAGGCCAAGGCGGCTGCGCCGTGCCTGAGAGCAACGATTGCGCCGGCAAAAACGAATGCAAGGGTAAGGGCGGCTGCAACATGCACTGCCCCAAGAAGTGAGGGTTAGCGCCGATGCGTTCGTCCTATCTAGTGCCCCGCCCGGCCGTTGGTGCCACCGGCCTCGGGTTGGTGCTGCTGGCCTGTTCCGCGGCGCCAAGTGCGCCCGCCATTCAGCCCGAGGCGGCCCCTGCCGCCGCCCAGCGCCCGCCGGCATCCTCCGAGGACGCGGCCCCTGCCAAGGAGGCTCCGCCCCCGACGATCCCGGCTCAGGCTACGACTAGCGAGGCGCCTGAGCCTGAAGGGCCCAGCGCCTGCCCCGCCAACATGATCCTGGTCGAGGGCGACTATTGCACTGAGGTCGAGCATAAGTGCGTCGAGCATTGGTACAGCAATGCCAACAAAAAGAAGGTTTGCGAAGAGTTCGAGCCCTGGAGCAAGTGCGTCGGGGAGCGCGTGAAGAAGCGCTACTGTATTGACAAGTTCTCGTGGCCGAACATCGAGGGGGAGCGCCCGGAGGTGATGAACAACTTCTACCAGGCGCAGGTCAAGTGTGCGGCCGTGGGCAAGCGCATGTGCACCGAAAGTGAGTGGACGCTCGCCTGCGAAGGGCCAGAAATGAAGCCATTTCCGTATGGTTACGTGCGGGACTCAAACAAGTGCAACGGGGACAACGAGTGGGACCACCCCGACATGAACAAGGTCGCCCGACGCGACCCGACGGAGCTGGCGCGCCTCTGGCAAGGGGTTCCCTCAGGCAGCCAGCCCTACTGCATCAGCGACTACGGGGTGCATGACCTGCCCGCCAACAACGATGAAGTCGTCGCGAGCGAGAATTTCTCCAGCACTTGGCGCGGCAAGTACGACAGCGTGCACACGGGCGGCCCCTGGTACACGGGGGTGCGCAATCAGTGCCGGCCGAAGATCTACACTCATGAGGAAGGCTTCTACTACTACTTCCTCGGCTTCCGCTGTTGTGCGGAGCCCGATGGTGTCGCGACTGACCCACGAACCCCGAAGCAGCGCAAGAAGGACCGTGAATTCTCGTATGTGGAGCGTTTGGCCCGCTTCAGCGTCGAGCAGATGAAGCAGAAGCTGGAGCTCAAGAAGCAGGGCAAATGCGACTGCGACGACGTCAAAGGCAAGCACGAACGTATCCTGTGCAAGACCATGTGCGGTACGTTGCTCGGCCCCGACGCCAAAGATGCGGTCAAGGGGCCCGTTAATCCGGAGCCGTCGCACGGGGCTTCGAAGCCAGGTCCGACGCCTGCGACGAAGCCCAAAAAGTGAACGTGGCTTAACCAGTACTCGCCCCGTTCAACCCTCGCGACAGGAGCGGGGCGGGGGTGTTAGCCCGCGGCGCTCCGGCGCACCCGATAGATCGCGCTCCAACAAAGCACACCGCAGCCTCCGTTTCTGGGCGATTTTGCGCGATCCAACGCTTCGCAGTGAGGCCCGCCGTCCACTGCCGATACCCGTTGTGCAGCTCACATGGAACGCTGGCGGACTTTCTTGGCGTGCTGGTCGGACTCATCATCGGATCGCGCTGTTTAGTGTCGCCGTTCATGTCAGTTTGGTTGCCGTGACGTGGCGGGGGTTACCACTCCTCCCCACCCGACGCTTCCACCGACACCAGCTCGGCACTCCCTCAAGACCCACTGTCCTCAAGAACCCCGTCCTCGAGAACCCCGTCCTCGAGACACACAGAGACTCCCGAAAGGCCACTTCCCATGATTAAGAACGTAGCTATCACGATTGGTGCTTTGACTTGCAGCGCTAGCTTCGTGCTCGCGGGCTGCAGCGACGGCACCGAGCCGCAGAAGCGCGAAGACGGCGTGAACATGACCAACAACGGCGGCGCCGGTATGGTGGTCGTCAATGACGGTGTTCAGCCTCCCCCGGCAGCCGGTGGCACGCCCCAGGCAGCAGGCGGCACGCCTGCGGTCATGGATCCGGTCAACCCCCCGCCAGCGACCGGCGGCATGGGCATGGTGATGCCGCCTCCGGCATCTGGCGCTGGCACGGCGATCATCCCCGATCCCACCGGCTGGGTGCAGGCGGACACGAACGCCGTCGGCATCCAGGGCGCTTGGTACAGCTACAACGACTGCAATGACTCTCCTGCCGACTGCACCTTGAATCACCTGCCGCCAGAAGGTCCGTTCGACAACATCGATGGCCGGATGTGCACCAGCGGCACCACCGCCATTGTCGCGGAAGAGGCTGAGTTCTCCACCAAGTGGGGCGCAGGCATCGCTCTGGACCTGAACGGGGTCGGTGGTGGCAGTACCAAGATGCCCTACGACGCTGCTGCCAACGGCGTCTCCGGATTTGGTTTCACGATTGAGTTCAACACGCCCGGCGCCGTGCGCGTGAACCTGCCCACCCCCGCGACTGAGGTGGCTTCCCACTTCACCGAAATCTCCGCCGCTGGCGAGCACAAGATCATGTGGGCCGACGTTGCCCAGGGCTCTTGGATCAAGCCACCAGATCGCGTCGACTTGGACCCCAGCAGCATCCTGTCGATCCAGTTCCAGGTTCCGTCGAAGATGGGGGAGGCCGTTTCTTTCGACTTCTGCATCTCCAACCTGACCGCGCTGTAGTAGGCAAGGTCGCCGATTTTCGGTACTGCGGCTGAGCCAACAACACCAGCTCATCGCCGCAGTCGACGCCCGGGCCCGCAAAGCCCGGGCGTTCTGTTTTGGAGCGCCCAAGCTTGTCAGAAAAGTGGCCGATTGCACGCCCGACGGTGGCACTCCCGTCCCGCCTGGCATCCAGAGAATTGGGGCGGATACGCACGCTTTGAACGGCACCATGACAGCAATGTCATGCTCAGCACTCGCTGCAGGTGACGTGGCCTCGGCCTGCCAGCTCGGAAATCGCTTTCGCACCTGCTGGCACGAATGATGCACAAAACTTGGCCATGATGATGCGCCAACTGACAGACGTGCTCGCCAGCGCTGGTGAGATGCTGAATCGGTTGTGCTTTGCAGCGATTCTCGGCAGTCCTGCCGTGACCATGATCAACGCTGACGAGACGAGCGCGGGTGAACTCCCGAGCACCTCGGAAGCGCCACTCGAGTCCCACTGAAGCGAGCGGCGTCAGCCATCTAGGTCGTCGAGCGCTACCCAGCCCGACCGCCCATCAAAGCACACCAGAGTGACTGGACCCAGTTCGTCCATTTGGGGGGAGCTGTGAGAGTCCTGTTGCGAGGGGGGCTCGCTGGCTCCAGCTCGCTCCTGCTTCCATTCGTCGAGCTCCGTCAAACGGATGGGCCCATAGACCACTCCCTCGAAGCTGAGAAACCAGCGACGGCGGTGCTCATGCTGTTTCGCAAGCGCCCGGAGTCTTTGCAGCTCTTGTTGATAAGCTTGACGTTCTTCTGCGTCGAAGACGCCGT
>JBNLEN010000192.1:0-11858 GCA_050304975.1 Polyangiaceae bacterium | reverse complement strand
AGCCCAGGCTGGCGCGCCAGCCCCAGGAGTCTTACTGAGTGCTGACGACTCGGTGGCCTCAGACGGTGCGGGCAACGTCGCGGCGCCCCCAGTGACCGTATATCAGCGTGAGATCGTCGGCGACTATGACACCGTGGTGCTGGGTTCTGGCGACGCAGAGTTGGTCGTGGCTTGGCTGAACGACAATGGGTTCATTACCAATGCGACCATGGCTCCTTTCATGCAGCCATACCTGGACGCGGAAATGTTGTTCGTTGCGAGCAAGCTAGTCCCCGGGGCTGACGTGGATGAACTTCGTCCGCTGCGTCTGACTTATGAGGCGGATGCTCCGTTCATCCCGCTGCAGCTCACCCCGATTGCCGCCGAACCCCATCTAACAGTCACCGCGTTCATCTATTCCGACCAAGAGTTCGAACCTCTCGACCAGGAGTTGACTGAAGTTCCAGCCGAATATATCGCTCAAGCTCCGGGACGCGCCAACAACTACCCCATGGCGCTAGCGCGCGCAGTGGATGAAGCCGGGGGCAGCGCCTTCGTTACCGAATACGTGGGAGCTCCTCCGCGCTTCAGTGATCCGACGGGCTGTTGCGGAGGTGGCAGTCCGACTGGGATGAGCGCCGACGCGCCAGACATTTGCTTTGTTGGCGGGGACGGCCTTTGCCAATGCCCCACGGCCGACTTCGACGCCGCGGACTGCGAAGGGCAAGAAGACCTCGCCACCAGCATGCGACTTGCCGATGAGTTGGCCCAAACCTACCCCGTGTTCACTCGTCTATCCACGCGCGTATCGCCGGAAGAAATGGACTTCGATCCCGCGTTCGTGCCGGCGGGGCCTAGCCGCAACTTCCGCCTGAGTCTGCAAGGCCAATCCTACAACTTGCGGGGCTGTGAAGAGCAGGTGGTGCCGGATGACCGCGACTCCCTGAACGAGATGACCGCGCTCGAAGCTTGCAGCGGGGTGTATTGTGGAGATGGCGAATGCGTGGTCACTGAAGAAGGGGCCGCCTGTGACTGCGATGAAGGCTTCGTCGCTCGCTCCTTCACGGACCTAGACGGAGGGCAGTCGGTCACCTGCGTGCCCGATGTGCCGCCGGTCGACCTTTCATTTGGGGGACTGGAACTACCAAGCGTGTGCTCCAGCGTGAACAACGGCGAATGTTTGGAGCTTGGGGGCTTTCCCGCGAGCCGCTGCGACGAAGGCTTCGCCGCACTTGCAGGTGGACCAGTGATCGCGGGTGAAGTACAGGCGGCGCCCCGGTGCTCAGAAATCACGTTCCGCTCCGGTGGTTCCGGTGCCCGCAACTACACCAGCGGCATCCCTGAACTCGCTGTCTGTGCACCGCTCCCACCGACTTGTCCATCAAGCGGCTGGCTCGAGAAACGTGAAGTCACCATCCAAGGCGTCGCTTGTGAGGGCACAACACCGCACGAATCCTGGTTGGAAGAAACCCCAAAGCCGGTCTGTGCCTCTGACCTACCCGATCTACCCATCGCTCAAGACTCACTCAGCTCGAGCGCGCAGCCAACCCAACCCATGGACACTTCCAAACCTCGCCCCGAAATGTCTAGCGGTGATTCGGATGACGGTGGTTGCAGTCTCGGTGCGCCGTCTGCTTCGAGCACGACCAGCTGGTGGCTGCTCGCGTTGCTCCTGCCTGTCTTGCGGCGACGCAGAGCCGACTAGGTCGTGTCAACCTAGACCGATAAAGATGAACAAGCCACGCAACCCGTCGTCGTTGGTCAGCTCGGCACCGCAGACTACGTCAAGACTCCCCAGCTCGCGTCGCTCACCTGGCGCCCATGTGGTTTGCGGTAAACACTTGTTCTAGTCAGTTCAAAATCAGACAGCCATCCGTTCCCAAGACCAAACGATGTACAAACAATTGTTGGGAATGCTTGACAGCCTCACGCGTATAGACCACAGTACGGGTCACTAACGATGTTCAGTAGGAATTCACAGATCACGAGCCAGCGCCATTGGGGAACCAGTGCGCCGGTGCGACCAACGCTAGACGCGTTGGCAGTGAGCTATCGCGGCATTGAACGCGCGAATGGCTCCTCGCTGGTCCCGTGTTTTCAAAAGCCCTCCAGCCTCATGCCCATGGGCAAGGTAACCCTTTGTGAGGGGGATAAGTTGGAGGCATCAACCTAGGGTTGTCTAGTCATTTCATTGACTTAGCAGGCCGCCCTGGGTTTCCCAGAGGCGGCTTTTGGCATTTCTGGGGCTGTTTTCAAGGAAGGTTTTCGACCGGGATACGTAGCGGGCTGGCTCACGACAACAACAAGACTGCACTGTACTTTGGGGTGTTGAGCTGGGACTCACGGGTGGCTGTAAACCACCCGCCTTTGGCTAGCATGGTTCGATTCCATGGCGCCTCACAGGGATACCTAATCCCTACCAGAGAGTAACTGGTAACCGCTAGTAGTGCACAGCGCGTCATACCGCGCGCCGACAGGGAGAGTGCGTCCCTTCTAGCATCGGACGCCAAACGGGAAACGTGCGGCCTGGACAGGCCAAACGCAACACAGGAGAGCTGCGCCCGCAGAGTGGCCAGCACGACACGGGAGTGGTGCGCCACCAGCACTAGAAGGAGAGCAAGATCACCAAAACAATCTTTTCGGGAACCTGTGCAAAACAAAGTGTTTCATAGGGTCGATAGCTCAGCGGTGAGCAGCGGGCTTTTAACCCGACGGGTGACAGTTCGACTCTGTCTCGACCCACGCGCGATCGCGGCGTCCCGGCCATATCTGGCAGGGCATTTCGCCACAGCTGACAGGTGCATAGGAAGTCTCAATCAACACATATCGGGCTTGAAGTGTAATGGCGCATACCGGGCTCTTACCCCGAGTGGAGGGAGTTCAATTCTCCCCGGGCCCACTCTCCGTCGCACGGACGGAAGCTCCACTGGCAAGCGGAGCGACGTTTTTGGGAGTCGTCTAACGGTTAGGACGATGGGCTTTGACCCCATTAGTGCTGGTTCGAATCCAGCCTCCCGAACCAGAGGAACGCAAGTTCCCTCGATCTTTGACAATCAGGTTGTTTTTGAAACGCACGGGCGCGCCTCGTTCAGGGGCGCGTCCGATTTCCTAAGGTACCCAAGTGGAAAGGGGCCGCACTGTTAATGCGTGAGCCGTTGGTTCGAATCCAACCCTTAGGGCAACACAGCGTCTTACTTCGCGAGAACCAGCGAACCAGCAGCGGGGCGTACGAATAGTACGTGAGAACTGGAAGCGCAGCGAAGGCGCGCAGATGACCCGAGATCGGCGGGAGCCATCTCAGTTCACGAAATGATAACAAACATGCCTTCGTTAGCCTGTTGGACGGGCAGCTGCCTTGTAAGCAGCCTGAAGTGGTTCGATTCCGCACGGAGGCTCAGCACCTTGCCCGTTCGCCTGCATGGCGAACATCGCATGCAAGCCGCGTTCATCTACTGGTTAGGATCTCTGGCTTTCAACCAGAGCAAACGGGTTCGATTCCCGTACGCGGTGCCAACAAATCGCGGAGGCAGGTCGCTCCGCGTAGCGCAATCTCACATAGGAGAAGCGCTTCTCCCTTGGAAGCTGACTTGGTAGCAGCGCTCGGTTGAAGCCCGAGAGGTGTTGGTTCAATTCCAACCCAAGGGACTCGTCAGGCAGACGTTAAACGCATCCTCAGGATCATGCTCCAGGTGAGCGGCTTGCTTTGGAAGCAAGAGGCGGTGAGTTCGATTCTCACGGTCCTGACTATCGAGGAGATGGGCAATGGTCGCCCGCTTCGTTTGGGGCGAAGACTGCGTCGGTTCGATTCCGGCCTCCTCGACCAATGGTAGGGTAGCTTTGGCAAGCAAGATCGGCTGTGACCCGGTTTGAGGAGTTCGATTCTCCGCCCTACCCCAATGCCGCTGGAGTTCGTTGGCATGAACGGCAGGTTGTCAACCTGTGTCGAAGTGGGTTCGATTCCCATCGGTGGCGCTGAGCGTTGTTCATCCGGAAATAGCGCTCTTAGAAAGGCGAATATGTCCACTAAGAACCTCGCACGCACCGTGATCGAGGGAGGGCGTTCGCGCTACAACAAGTGGGAACGTCGCTATTCCCATCGCCAGCATCGTTGTCGAGAACGGGCCGCACTAACACGGCTCGCAAGCACGGATTACGATGATGAAGATTGGGTGGCGCCCACCCGGCAGCGGGTCTACAAGCAATTCAGCGACAAGCTGGGGCCAAGCTACCGCTTCCTTGATTCACGGTGCGGCAAGCCATGGAATGACACCCATAGCTTGCTAATGGGGTGTTACGACACCCGCACGACCGCAGGGCGCCATGTCTTGTTCTGCCACATATTGCGCGATATCAGCTACTACTTCGAAGACCACGACCTGTCGTGCGCTTGGTGGTGGTCGCGTCCTCGCTACATCGTGGACAGGCATGGCATCCTGAGAAAGGTCTACCGTCGACGTCGCTTCGACGCCGACGGTGTTTTTCCGACGTCACCGACAAGACCGGTGGCCGTCTGCACGGGGCTCGCTCTGAGTAAGCGGGTCGGATTCCAACCCCGACCGTCTGTGAGGTTTGATTCCTTGGAGCCCTGCTCTCTAAACCGGCATCGCCCATTTTGGCGGTGCTGTTTGGGCTGATCCAGAAGGCTGGAGCCGCGCCTTGCAAGCACGTGCGTGAGGGAGCGTTACCCTCTCGGTCCACTACTGTTCACGGGCCTCCCTCGGAGGCCGCCATAAGGCCCGGTGTCCCGGGGACGACAATGGTTGCAACCCATTGAGGGCGAGTTCAACTCTCGCTCGGGCCTCTACAAATACCCTCGACGCCGATCGGACGTTACCCGGTCTTCTAAGCCGGTCGTTTGCAGGTTCGAATCCTGCCGAGGGTGCGACCGTTCCGTCTCATTTAGCCCTAGCCGGTGGATTCCGGGCATGAGTCTACGAAGCTCGTCGCCTGAGGTTCGATTCCTTACTGGGGCGCCAATCTCCTTGTCTCGGTGGAGCCGAGCACAACCGTCCGAAGGTTGTTGCCTTAGTTCGATTCTAAGCAGGGAGGCCAATACTGCGAGGCTGAGCAATGGCGGCTCAACCGGTCTCATAAGCCGGCGTCTTTTGGGTTCGATTCCCAACCTCGCATCCGCGCGGGATGAGTCGTCTGGGGACGACGTCGGCCTTACAAGCCGGACTAGCAGAGTTCGATTCTCTGGTCCCGTACTAACCCCATGTAGCCCAACTTGGCAGAGCCAGCTGGCTCAGAACCAGTGCAGTGCAGGTGCGCAAGCCAAGTGCTCAAGCCTACGGCTTGACCAGCTTGCGGGCAGTCACTCGCCTTGCAGGCTCGCTCCGTTGCTCGAATCCTGCTCCTACTCAACTTACCCCCATGTAGCCCAACTTGGCAGAGGCAGCTGGCTCAGAACCAGTGCAGTGCAGGTTCGAATCCTGCCATGGGGACAAACCGCGCGTACGTAGCCCAACGGCAGAGGCAGCTGGCTCAAACCCAGTCAAGTGTAGGTTCGAATCCTCCCGTACGCACTATCGTTCATCTTTTGGAGCTCGGGGTCTAGTGACCAGATCGGTCTGATATGCCGATGGCGCTGGGTGCAATTCCCAGGGGCTCTACCAACATCCAATCACCTAATAACCCAAACATGCGGTGCGTAGCGGACGGAGACGCGCCTTGCTTGCCAGGTAAGGAAACCGGGTTCGATTCCCGGGCACCGCTCCACGAAATCCCTTCTTTCCCAGAGGAGTAACCAATGACCCACAAATCATTCGTCGAACAGAGACGAACATTCGAGAGCGTTCACGAGGCACTCGAACAGGCGCAGCCCCGGACCATTGTCTGGACTGCTGGACTCAAGCAGCGGTTCCGACTCAGTCGGTACCTACTCGTTGTCGACGAGCGCTCACAGACCGCTCGCCACCCCAAATTGATTTCAAACGTAGTCGGAGAGATGCCTGAGGAGAACTGACGTGAACCTTGGGTTCCTTCGGCGCGACGCAGAGGAACTCATGTTCATTTCACCATTCTTCTTCTCATCCGTTTAGTCCACAGCGGCGCAATTCTGACGCCCCACCCCGTAACGCATCGCCAGGCGGAGGAGGCCTACCATGCAAACTCGAACATTGCTGCTAACCCCGTGGTTCTTTCCACACAAGATCCTGCGTTGGCAAGACGCCATCACCATGGTGTTTTTGGACAAAGCGGACGTGATCGTCGAATACGACGACGTCATCCGCTCACCATCGCGGGAAATGCAAATCCCTGCCGTAGTGCGCGTCCGCTCGGCGATGAAGAGCATGAAACGGGGCGTCAAGTTCTCACGTATCAACGTCTACACTCGGGACAAGTTCACTTGTCAATACTGCGGCAAGCGCTTTGACACGCGGCAGCTGAGCTACGACCACGTCGTACCACGCTTCGCTGGCGGCCGCACAGAATGGACGAACATCGTCACCGCCTGCAAGCCCTGCAACAACAAGAAGGGCTGCCGCACCTGCGACGAAGCAGGCATGTGGCCGCGCAACGCTCCTGTACGCCCAAACTCCCTGCCGCTGACAACGCCACTGGTCGACATCGCCCAAGCGCCGCCAGAATGGCAGGACTTCCTCGTAGCCTCGCGCGCATAACGCCACCGTCGTCACTGGCTAGCGCGAAGCACCCGTCATCTCGCCGTGCACGGGTCGTCCCTACGGGGCGAGCGTGGCGCGGGCTGCCTCAAACACACTCCTCACCCTCATCTCACGAGGGAGGGCAGCCCGCGCCGTGACGCTCGTTTTCAAAAACTCTCGGGAGGTGCCGGCCATTGGAGGCCAACCGGTCTTGAAAACCGGGGTACGGTGACACGTAGGGTTTCGATCACTCCACCTTCCTCCACAGCTCGCCGCAGGGCGGGCCAAAGTTTTCTCGCGTTCAACTGCGCTGATCCTACACGCTCCATAGTTTGCCGGTTCGAGTCCGGCTCACCCATGTGGTGGTAGTCAAATTGGTAAAGACAATCGTTTGAAGCACGATCAACTTCGCGGTCTGCTCACTCGAACGCGAGCATTTTCTTCCGCTCAGGCGCGCTGAACCGCACGCCAATGCGGCGACACTTTTCCCTGCAACCAACCGAACAAGTCCAACACGCACTTCATCTAGGACGCGAAACGTCACCGGTTCGAATCCGGTTAGCCCGACTTTATCGGGCTATAGCTCAGCGGCAGAGCATTCGTTTGAAACTCGCGGCTTCTTCACTCGGTTGCAGGCACATCTTTTCCGCGCGCCATCCGGCTACCCACGCGGGCACATCTTTCCCCTCACATCCAACCGATCAGGCCCTACACGCAAATTGGTTATGTTGGTTCGATTCCAGCCGGGACCTCTGCCATGTACATGGCACCTCAAATCGTCTTTGGGCGACCCCTCCGGTCCCGTAGCTCAAATTGGTAGAGCACTCGACTTTTACTCGAGAGGATACACTCCTTGGCTTCTTCACTCGGATGTGAGGCAATTTTCAGCCGCGTTCAACCACTCAAACCCCACACGCATGATTTGACGGTTCGATTCCGTCTCCAACACCCATCCTGTTTTGGAAGCCAATGGAAGGCAAACTCGCTGTTAACGAGAATACCATGGTTTTTGTACTCGAACGCGGCCCCACTTCGGTGGACCTACATCGCCCACCAAGGCGTCCTCTCCGCTTTCTTGAGATGACGCAACCCTAGAAATAACGACGCCGGCTGCTACTATCGCCGGCGGGGAACGGAGGAGAACATGACTGATAATCAACATCCGCTGCCAGAAGAGCAAATGGGTCCAGCCGAGCGTTTGTTGGACATCGTGCTCAACTCTTCTGCCCACCTCTGGCACAACCGTCCTGGCATTGACGTCGGCGGCACGTGGCACGCACGAAAGCACGCCGGCGGTCGGCGCGGCACACCAGTGGAGCCAGGCTTGTTCACACCGGCCGCGACCACCCTGTACTCCAAGCTGTTGGAGTTGAATGAGCTCAACGCCGAGCTGATGGCTCGCTTCGCTAGCTACGCGCTGAAGGAGACGGACTGGCGTGATCTCAAGGTCGCGTGTTGTGCACTGATGCTGGTGCAAGCGCGATCTGGTCAACCAGTGCATGACGATGACGGCAGCGTCGCCTTCTATGACGATGACTATCGCGCCGTCGGTGAGGCCATGTTGGTCTACTACCGGCGCAAGTCAGCGCGCATGATGACTCCCAAGTCGGTCCTGCGCGTGGCGGAGCTGCTGGAAAACGCGGAGATCGCTGAGCTCAATCGCTTGGCGGGTTTTGCCGATCCAGCAGCCAAGAACCCACCGCTCGGCCGCTGGAGCAAGGCGGCCACACGCTGGCTGCAGATGCGGGAAAAGAACCCGCCAATGCTCGAAGGCCTGGTCAAGGCTGGCTACAAGGAAACCATCAAGAAGCTCTCGCGGAAGGTGGGTTACAAGCCAGAGGACGAGGCCTACTTCGCGCGTCTCGGTTGGAAGCAAAAGCAATCCGCCGAAGGTCACCGCGAAATCGGTCTGGAGAATCTGGAGCTGAAGAAGGCCGAGCGTTTTGATGGCTTGTCTGAGGCTGAGATTTGCGAAGCAATCGTGACGCAAAATCTGAGCTACAAGGAAGCTATCGGCCGTTTGCCTTCTGACATCGGCCTCACTCCTGCGATCATGGTGGCGCTGTTGCCGTCGTTGTCCGATCGGGACATTCGGCAGCTCACGCCAACTTTGGAAGAGCTGGGTTTGATGGCTGATCCGGAAATCCGCGAGCGTTGGGAGCAAGCGATCGAGTCTTCAACAGACCAACGTGCGCTCAACATCGCCAAGAATGTGACTGACAAGGAATTGCGCGAAAAGCTCCAGGAAGCTTCGGACATGGCGGCCAAGAACGCCGTGGCGGAAGTGACCAAGGAGGCCGACGTGCACGTCATGTTCTTGATCGACCGCTCAGGCTCGATGCAGGGCGCCATCGAACAATCGAAGGAAGCCTTGTCGCGGATACTGGCGGGTTTTCCGTCGGACAAGCTGCACATCGCCAGCTTCGATACGTTCGGTATGGTGCACAAGCCCAAGGCTGCCTCGCGGGCTGCCGTCCAGCACATGCTCTCGGGCATCAGCGCTGGCGGCGGTACGCTGCACTCCGCGGCCGTGTTCGCTCTGCATCAACAGGGCGTGCGCATCCCGTCATCCGCCGAGCTGGTGGTGATCGTCGTGGGTGATGAGGCAGGTGAGACCGGACGCAATCTGGCCGCAGCGTTCGCGCGCTGCGACTATCGGGTTTCTGCCATGGCACTGATGCTGAACGTGGCCTTCACGCGAGGTCACACGGTGCAGGACTGCGCGCGGGAAATGAACATTCCGTTTTCGGAAGTGAAAATTGAACAGTTTGATGACCCGTACCAAGTCCCGCGGGTGCTGAAGGCTTTGCTGGACGCACCTCGAGCAGCAGGACCACGTCAGTACGGCTTGGTTGAGCGAGTGATGAAGACACCGATCCTGACCCTGGAGGAAGCACTGGGTAGGGATGTGGACGCGCCTGCTGCGCCAGCGGCAGGATAGCGTCAAACCAACTCTGGTCAGGAGGCGGATATGGACTACCGAAAATTTCTCGGTCAGGCGTCAGAAACGCTGGTGATGCCTTACCTTGGCGGCAACACCGTTCAATCCGCCTCCCGCCGCTACCGCGTGCGCGGCCGAAATCCTATGGGCTGGGCGTCGTGGTCGTGCTCTGGTCGCAACGCCACACGCGTGGGCGAATCCGAACCACCGGATATGACCAGACTACCGTCGGTCCGCGGACACTTTGCCTGCGGCTGGTTGTTCACCCCGAAGAACGCTGAGGTTCGCGTTTGGTTGGTGCCGCCCCCGGAGCCAGAGCCCTTGTGTCGCCTGGTAGCGGCCAAGTGGCATGATGGATCGCACGTGTTTTCCGGGACCGACTTCGACGATGAGCCAGAGCTGCTGGCACGCCAGGCGCTGGAAGAGCGCGACAACATCGCCGAACTGAAGGGCGCCTCCCCGGGGCTGCGCCGGGCGTTCGCTTTTGCGCTACTGACCGAGTTGGCGCGAGCGGAAGATATGTCCGTTTCTCTGCTGGAGGTTCGTGGCCTATTGCCACGCATCGCGACGCAGGGTCCGGACGCTGCGCGAGAGCAATTGGCGCGCCTGCGCACCGCCCGCCGGGAAGAAACTCGCCGCGAGCACGTAGGCGCCATGATCGCTGGTTCTCGGGCGCTGCCATCCAACGCCGCACGTGAACGCGCCGAGAATGCAGTCGAAAAAGCCGACGCCGACTTTCTCAGCTTTCGCATGCTGGATCACTACCGCGCCGACGTGGCCTTCCGCATTCAAGGGGAACGCTTCGTGGCCACCGTAGATATCAATACGTTACAAATTCTGGACGCCGGCGTCTGTTTATCTGGCACAGACAGCGAGCTGACGCTCGATTCCCTGCCATCGGCTATCCGCGAGGCCATTGCGACCGACCAGCTGGTGATCACCCGGCATTGATCTGGAGGAACAAGATGAAGCGAGAGGTTCAATTCATCATTGGCAAGGGCCAGCAGATCTTGTGGGCGGACTATTCCGACAGGGCGCACCAGCTTGCTGACTCGCGCGCGCGCTGGCAACAGATCTGGAACAATCGCGAGCAACTCGAGGAGATCGCACACAGCCATCCCAGCGGGCTCGCCGCATTCTCGCAAGAGGATGAAACCACGATGACTGCGTTGGAACAAGCGCTTGGCCGCACGCTACGCTTTTCAGTCGTCACCGAAGAAGTGGTGATCGTCCGAGAAGGGGCCAACGCTCCAACCGAAACCAGAAAAGATGAAGCTTGGTGGGTCGACTTGATGCGCCTCGCGTCGGGCATTCGCCCCAAAGTCAAATCAGCAGACAGCATTGAAACTTGAACGGCGCGGCACTGGCTGCTGCCACTCATCAGACCCGGAGGGAGAGAGTCATGAACTACTTGAACATTACTTATAACGGCGTTTCTGCGGACTTCCCAATGGAGTCTGTTGGCGCATTGAACGACGCGGAAATCCGCAACTTGGCGATCGAAATCGTGCGCTCTGGCGGTTTGCGCGGCGTCCGCGTCGGCACACTGGCGGACAGCGCGTTCGACTACTACGTGATTGACCGTTTGACATCGTCAGACGGCGCGAATCGCATCTACCTGCGCCCAAAGGTGCCTTTCGGCTGAGCCGACAGCTTGGCGGCGAGCGGAAACGCTTGCCGCCTCGCCGCTTGCGGCGTCAACGTCACACCTGATACTGGAGGAAGCCAATGCGGATTATCTTTTGCGGTGTGGGCGCGCTGGGTTCAACGGCAGTTGTTTTGTGCCGAAACCTGGACGCAAGCTTGCGTCTGATCGACTTTGACCGTGTGGAGTCGAAGAACCTCTTGGCCCAAGCCTACGTCAAGCAATCGCTTGGCAAGAACAAGGCCCAGGCGTTGAAGCTGCAGTTGATGAACTTCTACGGCGTCAAGGCAGAAGCTTTCGGCGTGCGCTTGACCGAGCAAAACACGGCTGAGCTACTGTCAGATGCGAAGCTACTGGTGGATTGTTTCGACAACGCCGCCAGCCGACGGCTGCTGTCAGACTTTGCAAAAAACACGGACACGCCGCTAGTCCACGCAGCGGTGTCAGCTGACGGCACGTTCGGACTCGTTCGTTGGGATCAGCGCTTCAAAGCCGATGAAGAAGATAGCGCCGGCCAAGCCACTTGTGAGGGCGGCGAACATCTACCGTTGATCGGTCTGTTGTCAGCAACTCTGGCGCGCGCCGTCCAAGACTTCGTCAAGAATGGTGAGCAGCGGGATTCGATGGTGGCCTTGGCGAGCGTCACGCCAACACCTTGATGAAGCGGGCGCGCGCCGCCGTTCGGCGG
>JBNLEN010000191.1:0-11880 GCA_050304975.1 Polyangiaceae bacterium | reverse complement strand
CGCTTCGCCGTCGGCGACGACGTCTTCGGTGGGGTCATGCATGGGGCCTACGCGCAGTATGTGGCGGTGGACGCCGATAGTGGAGTTGCCAAGCTGCCAGAGGGCATGACCTTCGGCGAAGCCGCAACTCTCGCATATGGCGGAGTCACTGCCATGACGTTCCTGAAAGAGATGGCGCTGGTTCAGTCAGGCGAGCGTGTCTTGATCGTCGGGGCCAGCGGAGGCGTTGGTCGTATGGGGGTGCAAATCGCCAAGGCTCTGGGTGCGCATGTCACTGGCGTGTGCGGCGCGGACTCTGAGCTGGTGCGGTCACTCGGCGCGGACGAAGTTGTCGACTATCGAAAGCACGACTTCAGGGAGCTCGGCAAAACCTGGGACGTCATTTTCGACACCACTCCAGGCGATCACTTCCCCTCATTCCGTTCAGTACTGACGCGGCGAGGACGTTACCTATCGCTCTACGTCAGCTTGCCGCTGCTGCTCCAAGTGGCCCTCAATCCTGTGCGCAAGCAGAAGGCGATGACGGGCGTAGCCTTGGGCTCTGCCGAACTGGCCAACGACCTTCGGCTGCTCGCCGAGCGCGCAGCGATTCGCCCTGTGATCAGCAAGCGTTTTCCACTGCTCGAGACTGCGCAGGCTCACGCATACTTTGAAACCTCGCGTCCCCACGGCAGCGTCGTGATCGACGTGACGAGCGCCGCCGGTTAACGAATCTCTCGGGACTCGGACAGGCACGTCGAGCAGCAACGCGCGCACCAACCGCGGGCCAATAGCTCCAGCCACGTCAAAACCCAGGAACAGTAACGTCAGTTCGGTGTTCAACTCGAACGATATACCGCGATAAGTTCACACTGGAACTCCGTAGGCCGTCCTAAAACGAACTAGCTCGATCAAGCCGCGCGAGCTAGCGGACTTTGTAAAAGCAATGCATTCGGCGGACTTCTAGGGAATTGCGCGCTGTCGACCCCGCACGAATGTTGGGAGCGCCCAACACACACCTCTAGGACCATGTGCGGGAGCGCCGTACGAATCTGGGCATGGGGTGTCGAAAACCGTCACTTTGGATCCACTAGCGTCCGTATTGGCAAACTGCGGGGCCCTGCCCCGTCGGGAGCGCCGCATCACCCGGACCTCACATAGCGCTCCCTGACGCGCGTCAGTCACCAGCATTGCACCGCGAGGGATACGTATGTCCGCTAGACGAGCGACAGCCAGACCTTGCCAAACGTCAGGTCGACGGCATCAGACCCAACACTATGTGCTTTTCTACCCTTGCCTCGTCGGAGGTATTCACGGCTAACCCTTGACTGTGGGACGCTTCGCTCCGCCAGCGAGCGAAGTACGCCTGCGGTCACCGTGAAAGACGCTATGCCCTATCTGGATGACAGTACCGGAGATGTTGTGACACGGATTGTGTACGATGGCGCGCCCGAGGCAGGCAAGACAACCAACCTGCACATGATTTGGGACCAAGTCGGCAAACGCCGTGAGGGCAGCGTAATCAGCCCGCACACAACCGGCAGACAAACGCAGTACTTTGACTGGATTGAGTTCCCTGGTGGGTTCTTGGACGGTCGACGTATTCAGTGTCAGGTACTGAGTGTTCCTGGCCAAGAGAGCTTGCTGTCACGCCGCAAGCTACTCTTGGATTCTGCGGACGTCATCGTCTTCGTGGTTGACTCCTGCGCTGAAGGTCTAGCGGCAGCGCGCAAGAGCCTAGCATTCACCCTCACTCATATCCGCCGTTCGCAACGCCCGATCGGACTGCTGGTACAGGCCAACAAGCAGGACCTCCCGGGCGCCATCGCACCGGAGGAACTCTTGAGAGAGCTCACCGTCACTACCGCGGTGTCAGCCATTGGAGCCGCCTCAAAGGCGGGACAGGGGGTGATGTATACGCTCGTCATGGCGGCCCGATTGGCCGTTGACAGAGCGCGTGAGCTTCTTAGTCAGGGACAAATAGAAACTCACTCGATCTCTCACAGAGGCGTAAGCCAGCTGCTCGACGCGATGTTGGGCGACGACCAGCCAGCGGCTCCGCCCACCCAGTCCGAACTCCGCACAGGCACGGAAAGCCATGAGTTCGGCTCGCTCGTCATCCCTGATCCCGTCCGCATCGGCACTGGGCAAGTCTGGCCGGTAGCCGGCAGACAGCACTTCGTACGGGCAACGAGTGGACGCTTGCGCTGGCATTCCAGGTTTTTCGATGACGTGGAGGTAGTGACGGTCTCAAACTCGGACGGCTGGCGTCTGCACACATTCCCATCGGACGTCTTCGAATCAGAGCTAGGCGCCCAGAACCAGTTGATCGCCACCGCCCAGCAATGTCGCAAGTTTCAAAAGTGGATTGACCCGGGATTAGCCATCGCTGTCTACCCCGATGCGCGCGGCTGGCGGATCTGGACAGCTCATCGCGCCAACCCTTCGCTACGAGAGGCGTTGGTCGCAACCCGAACAAGCCAAGCCCGATCTGAGCTACTCGAGCAGATACGAAGAGCCGACATTGTGCTGGATGCGCTGACGGAATCCGAATGGCTACGGGGCGTCGCCAACCTCGACACGTTCGTGGTGGAAGAGGGCGCCCTATTCCTACAAGCGGTCCGGCACCAGAGGGGGACTAGTCCGGTATCTCTGGAAGCGGCCGCTGAGCTCGTCTTGAGCCACAGCAGGAGCGTGTCGTCAATTGGGCCTGCGGAAGCGGAGCAGCACTGATGGCCGCTCCGCGTCCAACGCTCGGCTCAACGAAGGCGACACTGGTAGCCGAAGCCGCCTCCATTCGCAGCCTGATTGACGAAACCAATCAGCTGGATGCGATGGAATTCGAGAACTGCAGCGACTCCGAGATACGGGACAGCTTGGCAACACGCTGTCTGGTCGTCGGCGACAACGCCAGACTCGCGCTCTGCCGTTTGTTGGACGCGCTCGCTGAGCGGCCTGCGGACCACTTGGGGCCCTGGTCACCACACCCAGTAGACGAGATGTGCTTCATCGCGCGCATGGACATCTCTCGCTTGAGCCAACAGCTGGCTGGGTTGATGGAGCGCCAACATGCAGCCAATCGTGACCAGCTGCTGTTGGCCTGTGATCACCATGCCCGACGAGTCCGAAAGGGATTGGAGGCCGTGAGCTGGGCGCTCTCCGAGAAGCTAGATCTATCCTTTGAGCGACTGACTGGCACGGATTTGGTCGCCTCCCTAGCCGTCCGCAGAGAGTATGCCCGACTCTACCACCAGGAAGAGCGCCCCCTCCCCGATAGCCCAGAAGAACTGCTGGCTCGGGTGCGAAGCGTGGGCAACCGGCTCAGCAAGCTCATGGGCTCATCGGCATACGGGATGATGCGCCTAAAGGACCGCCTGATGTTCCGTGAGCTGCGCAGTCGGATCTTGACGTGGCTCGGTTCGGAATCAAGCAGCTTTGAACTCGGTACACAGCTGCTCAGTGACTTTGAAACAGCAACCAAGATGCTGCGTCAAATCAACCTTCGCGCGGAGCTTCGCGAACACGATCGCCTGCGCCTCGAAGCTGCCCTGACTGAGCTTCAGCGCGGCGGCACAATGACGCTCGTCCGCAAACAACTGCGGGCTATCTACGGGCTGGACTCGCAGCTAGACGAACTACTGAACTCCCCAAACCCGCCGCAGCTGCAGCAATTGCTCGAAGCCGTGCAACGACTGCTGTCCACAATGCGTGGGGTCGAAGAACGATGACGACACGAATCCTACTGGTTGATGCCAATGAACGCGCGCGCGCGGAAACGTACGCCTGCTTGCAAGGCTGCAAGCTGGAAGTCCATCAGGCGGATACCGGGGACAAGGCGCTGCAGCTGCTCGCCAAGCACCCTGGCCCCTGGATCGTACTGCTGGATTGGGCCCCCCCCGCGGCAACGGTCACGGAACTTTGCAAGGCAATCCGCAAGACGCTGCCTACGCTTCCGCCGTACATCATCTTGACCAGTCCGGCCGCATCGCGAGCGGACATAGCTCTCGGCATTCGCAGCGGCGCAGACGAATTCATTCAGAAGCCTATCGCACCTGACATTCTGCGCGAACGGATCCGCGCCGCGCGGCGCTTGGTAACACCCTCTCACAGCCCTTCTGCACAGGTACTTCAGGGACTAGCTGACGGCGTGATGCATGGCAGTGGTGAACTCATCGTGCGCGATGGCTCTCGCGTATTTCGGGTCCTCTTCTATCGGCATCGCGTCGCGTTCGTGAGCGGCTCCGCACAGGATTCCACCCTGCGCGATGTGCTGTGCGCCCACGGCCTGCCCAAGGATGACATCACAGCGGCCATGGGCGAAGCCCGATCGACCGGACAAGGCTTCTTTGACGTACTGCTCGAGTGGAAGTTGATCAACGTGGAGCAGCTACGCGCGTTGACACGATCGTGGATCGAGCGGCGTCTGGCGTCGATGATTCGCAGCGAACACCCCCAGGTGCTATTCGTCCCCCGCCAATATCCCAAAGGCAGCGATACGTTTTGTTTCGACCTGGAAGAAGTGTTGCCTCCGGACTGCATGACACTCGATTCCGGGGACGGGTACGCGACGTCCATGGTTCCGCCGTCAACTCCACTTCAGGCCTGGCAGCATGCCTTCTTGCACGTCGACTCGCCGACGCATTCGGCTGCCGAACGATTGGATGAACTGATGGCTATCGATGGGGCCATCTCAGCGGCGCTCCTGGACTGTTTCAGCAGCCGCTGTGAGGGCTGGAGCGGAGAACCACCGGATCCACAAGTAACCTGGTCCGTGCTCCAAGCGCTCAATGCTCTATCCGCTTCCGGGAAAGGCCCAGAAGAGATGGTCTTGGCCACAGAATCAACCTACCAGTTGGCGCGGTTCGCGGACGATGAACGCAAGCTCATCTGCTACCTCGTCGTCCAACGTTCCGCCGCATCTTTGGGAATGGCTCGGGCCAGCCTCGCAAGCGTCTGCGCGATGCCACTCGAACTAGTGGAACAAACTGAATTCATCACCAAACAAGCAAGTGGACAACACCAATAGTAAAGGAACCAAACCATGGACGTAAAAATGGCTGTATCAAAAGCACTCGAGATCGACGGTTGCCTCGGAGCGGCATTGGTCGACTACGAAAGCGGACTTTGCATGGGCACGGCTGGTAACCCTGGCTTCGACTTGGAGCTGGCTGCGGCTGGGAACACTGATGTCGTGCGGGCGAAGAAGTCGATTCGCGACAAGCTTGGGCTTCAAGACAAGATCGAAGACATTCTGATCAGTCTATCGGGCCAGTATCACCTGATCCGGATGGTGGGTACGAAGATGTTTCTCTACGTCGCGCTGGACCGCGGCAAGTCGAACTTGGCGATGGCCCGACTTGAGCTCGCCAATATCGACAAACAGTTGGACGTCGCCCGCGCTTGAAGGAAGCGCAGGGGCCGCGCCCTCCGCCCACGAGACGGTGAGGCTTACTCGGCGGGCGTGCACATGGCGTCGTCGTTGCCGTCTTCGGGAACGCAGTAGCGACCTTCAGAAGCCAAGTCGAGCATGTAGCCTGTTGGACAGGGTTGCATGCCGTCATACCCGGCAAACGGGATGGGCACGCAGCATTCCTTACCCTCTGAAGAAAGCAAGGTGTAGTTGACGGGACACTCGTCCGGCGGAGGGTCCTCATCGTCGGGCGGGGGGCAATCCGTGGGGACGACCTCAATCGTGTGGTTGTCCGTCTTGGAAGGCGAGGCGTGCACGCTGGTCATGAACGCTTGCCCAAAACCCTCGTCGCCAAATGCTTCGACCGAAATCCACACCTCGTACACCACCCGGTAGTCCCACTCTGGCGTATCCGGATTGGGGCTGAAGTTCTCATCAGTGAGCGGAGAGCTCTCGTCAAAGCATTCGTCAAACCCACAGTAGTTCTTGTTGCGGTTGAGTGATGTAGTGGCCGCGAGCACGTGCTCCGGATCACCTTGGAGCACCTCACCATCCCCCTCCGACACACCGCCAGCTGAAAACCCACACGGAGCGTCTGGATCTTCAGAGAGGTAGTCCAACTTGATCTCCATGACGGTTTCCCCCGACGCGTCGGTGATCAAGATGACGGCGTGATCACTGCCTACCAAATCCTTGTGAGTGTGACCGTTCTTCCGGTTATCCCAGCCGATGGATCCTTCACCAAAGGTGTTGTCTACAAAGTCCGGGTTGAAGGTGATGCGGATGTGCACGTAGTCCTGGCCGTCCACCGCTTCGACCACCTGTTCGATCACGACGGCAGGTTCGTCCGCGCCTTCTTCGCCGAAGCACAAGGTTGCCGGTGGACGTTCGACCACCACGTCAGGATCGCCCCCCTCGGCTTCACACGTGCCAGTACACTGATCCGCCGTTTCGGGACCGCAACCAGGCGTTAGTGGCTCGAACCCAGTGCCGCTGCCCGGAAACTGCGGTCCGACTGTCCAAGGCGGGTCGGGATTTGCAGAATCATCATCCTGCGCGGGACAGTCTGCGCCATCAACGCAATCAGAGTCATCCGCGGCTGTGTCGTCCGCCGTGTCATCGTCGGCGGTGTCATCATCCGCGGAACTGTCATCCGCCTGGTCGTCTGAGGCGTCGTCATCCGCCGCGTCCGCGTCATCATCGGCGGCGTCGTCATCGTCCTCGACGTCCGTGCCAGAGCTAGCGTCGGAATCCGAACTGCAGCCCACCGGCAAGCTGGCTAGACCTACGCAAAGGGCAATTACTGAACCGAGAGGCAATCGTAGTTTTCGCATGGCTTTGGTTCCCTGGTTGGTTACGGGTTACTTGATCTTCGCGATGGCCCGACGGGCGCAACCGAACTCGAATGAGAATCGACCTCGCCCGGCCGAAACGAGTTCACAACTCGCCGGGCACAGCAGGATCTGTTTGGGATCGTCAGGGTCATCCAAATACCAGCCGCCGAGCTCATCGTCGCAGTCAGCGGCCCTCTCGGCGAAGCCGATGTCGCTGGTTTCGAAGGATTCCGTATACAAGACATTGAACTCGGAAAAGTTGACGTCTGTCCCTTCGGGCGCCTCGGGGATGGTGAAGTCGCACGGCAGCGCCAAGTCTCGAATCTTGCTCAGAGCCTCCAAGACGCGGTCCGCCACATCATCACCTTCGACCAGGAATGCCTCTTTGGTGTCACCCGCCTCGGCGATACTGTTCAAGTTATCCAGCGAGGGCCCGACACCGAGCACATACGTTGAGATGCCTTCGTCCACACAAGCTTCGGTGGACGCCACGGCCCCAGCAAGCGTCGGACTGCACTCGCGGGTGATTTCCGAGGCCGGTGCTTCTGGCACGCCGTCAGTAACGAGCAAGATGGCGTTCTCGAAAATTGGATGCTGGCTCGCCCACTCCTGGACGTAGCCGCAGGCTCCGTCCATCGCGGGGCCAGTTGGCGTCTCACCAATCGGTTCGCGCGCGTCTAGGGATGTCATGATCGCCGTTGCGTGATCGGGCAAATCGCCAAAGTCAACATTGGGATCGGAGTAGTCAGCCGAATCGCACGACGTTTCACCCAACTCGTGATGCCCGAAGTAGCGAATCCCAACGGAGATCCCGGCGCTTTCTGGCGCATTTAGAAACTCGCGCGTGGCTTCGCGGACGGCATCCAGTCGGCTAATGCCGTCGTCAACCTTGGTGATCATCGACCCCGACTGGTCGAACAAGATGTACATGGCCAACGGGCGGCTCTCACCCTCGATGACCTCCCCAACGCAGCCGTTCCCTGTGCCGGCCCCCTGTCCGTCAGCGTCATCGTCGTCAGCAGCGTCATTCCCCTCGTCGATGAGATTCATATCCTCAACGTTGGCCTTTCCGTTGGGACCGTCGTCGTCAGCGCCATCACCATCAGCATCGTTCGACGAGCAATTGGCCAGGCAGAGGCCGGTAATAATGAACGCAAAAATGCGCCTAGGTCGTCCGGAAGGAGAGGCAATCATTAGAAGTTCCTATCGGCTGTGAGCCACGTACAAAAGCTCGGTTCGTGACCGCTGGGTCACGACCGAGTTGCATCCAAGGCTCTTGCTACTCCATGTGGTCGGAGGAAGAAAACATCGACCACAATCGTCGAAATTTTGCAACCCCACCCTCACGCTCTACAGCTAGGCCTGCTTTCTTATTGTGCCGGTGTTTCTTTTTCGGGGGTTTTGTTCAGGTGGGCTAATGGCTCACCTCTAGCCCACGCCGCCGGGTTAACCTGTGGGGTTGCGCTGCACCCGCCGCTCTGTGTTGCTTGCGTTGCAAGTCCCGACGATGATGCGTCGCATGCCAACCATCAACGGCGTCACGTGGCTCCTGATTCTCTTCACTCTGACCCTCTCCTTGGGCTGCGGGACTGAGCTCTCTTCACCAACCTGTCGGCTACACCCCGAAGATTGTGAGGGTGGGGCCGGAACGCTGTGTGACCACAATGATGAATGCGTGGGCGGACTGTTCTGTTGTACCGAAAAGAAGAACTGCGGAGGCGGCATGTGCACAGCATCCTGCAAACGCGATGACCAGTGCCCAGAAGGCATGCGCTGCGAACACGACAAATGTTTCTACGCATGCCAGTCCGACAGCGACTGCGCTGCAGACATGTCTTGTGAACATGGCAAGACCGTCTGCGAGTACGAGGGCGACTAGCGACCACCTTCCTGGCGGAGGTGCAAACCCGGATCCAGCGTAGGCTCCTGAAGGAGCACTGCCGCCCCTACCGAGCTCTGTTGCCACACTGGCGCAAAAGTGGACATCTCTGACGGGAAGAGCGCGCAAACTTAGCGGCAGAGCGCCCAACCTTGGGCGACGCCGTGGCACCGCCAGCATCTAATGCGGCCGTTTGTCCGCGGACGCGCCCAACCTCTTGCTGCGGGGTCGGATGCGCCAGCTCGGCACGATTCCTGCTCTGTGACGGGTTGGAAGCTCGCCGTGCTGCACCTTGCAGCACTTCAGTCGAGTGAGAAGGAGTGCCAGATGCAACCAGCACCGTCAGTAGAATCCCTGCAACAGCTGTTTCACTGCGAGGTGGTGGATCCGCCTCGGGTGGAGGACGGCTTTGTGGTGTTGCGGGTCGTGGACAATCGCACCCACCACGTGTTCGCGTGTCGCATGAAGGCATTCGGGGACGTGGTCGTCGAACCCGTCATGAGTGACAACGTCGCTCGGCCCAGCGCAACGGAGCGCGCGGAAGTGGCCGAGTTCGTGCGTGCCTATGCTGAGCAGCGTGACAGCCATTTCGACGGGCTATTCTCGCTATTGCCCGACGAATAGCCGCGGATATCGCCGCACTCCGAACAACCCTCAAGTCAACAGGGTTGGGTTTCGGCGTGGGCTACGATTAGGCTGCGGCCCATGCCAGGGCCTGACTCCGTACACAGAAAGTCAAACGACGCACTTCGCTACCACGCTCAGGGGCGCGCCGGGAAGATTGAGGTAGTCCCGACCAAGCCGGTTGCCTCACAATTGGACTTGTCCCTCGCCTATTCCCCCGGGGTCGCCGCCCCATGTTTGGAAATCGCGCGCAACCCGGAGACGGTTGACCTGTACACCGCCCGCGCCAATTTGGTGGGTGTGGTCACCAATGGGACCGCCGTGCTGGGGCTCGGCAACATCGGACCGCGCGCGGCCAAACCCGTGATGGAGGGCAAAGGTGTGCTGTTCAAGCGCTTCGCCGACATCGATGTGTTCGATCTGGAACTGGATGCTTCCGATCCGGAGACCTTCATCACCGTGGTGAAGGCGTTGGAGCCGACTTTTGGCGGCATCAACCTAGAAGACATCAAAGCGCCAGAGTGCTTTGTGATCGAGCAGCGGCTGCGTGAGTCGATGTCCATCCCGGTGTTCCATGATGACCAACATGGCACTGCCATCATCTCCACGGCCGCTGTACTCAACGCGGCTGAGATCCAAGGCAAGCAGATCGACCAGCTCCAGGTCACCTGTATTGGCGCCGGAGCCGCGGCCACCTCGTGCATGCGCATGTGGACGCTGGCGGGGGTGCCTCATGAGAACATCACCATGCTCGACCTGGATGGCGTGATCCGCGAAGGCCGAGCCGGGGTGGATGAGTTTCGCGCGCCCTTTGCACGGCCTGCAGATGATCCCCGTCAAACCATCGCTGATTGCCTGAAAGGCGCGGACGTGATGATCGGCCTGTCCACGGGCGGCTTGGTCACGGCTGAAATGCTCAAAACGATGGCCGACAAACCCATCATCTTCGCGCTAGCCAACCCCGAGCCCGAGGTCGACTATGAGACGGCAGTCGCGGCGCGCCCCGATGCCATCGTGGCGACTGGCCGCAGCGACTTTCCGAATCAGGTCAACAATGTGCTTGGTTTTCCGTACATCTTTCGCGGCGCGCTTGACGTGCGTGCAAAGACAATCAACGAAGAGATGAAACTGGCGGCAGCCCACGCGCTGGCCAAACTCACCCGCGAAGGTGTGTCCGATGAGGTGTTGCATGCGTATGGTCGAGAGCGCATGCGCTTCGGTTCTCAGTACATCATCCCCAAGCCGTTTGACTCACGCGTGCTCTACTGGGTCGCGCCGGCCGTGGCCGAAGCGGCGATCCAGTCAGGGGTAGCGCAGAAGTCGATCGACATCGAAGCTTATCGCGAAGCGCTCTACCGCAAACTGTCTCCAGCGCGGCGCGTCTTGTGGCGCGTGACTGAGGTAGCCAAGCAGCACCCGGCCCGAGTGGTCTTCCCCGAAGGTCAACACCCGGACATCTTGCGAGCTGCAGAGCGCCTGGCGGAAGCGGGCATGGCGAAGCCGGTCCTGCTCGGCAGAATTGACGCCATCAAGCAACTGAGTCGCGAGCTGGGTCTGGACATGAGCCATGTGGAGCTGCTCGATCCTCACGAGGATCCGAACCGCGCACGCTACACGGCGGCCTTCTGGGCCAAGCGCCGACGCCAGGGTGTCACCGAACACGTAGCCCAGGAGACGCTACTCAATTCACGCATCACCTACGCGTTGATGATGCTGGATCAAGACGATGCCGACGGCGTCGTGGCCGGGTTGCGCCAAGACTACCCGGCCACCATCCGACCAGCGTTGCAGTTGATCGGAGTCCGAGAAGGCGTCAAGCGCGCCTCCGGCATGTACATGATCGTCGGCAAGAATGAGGTGCGCTTCTTGGCGGACACAACCATCAATATCGATCCTGACGCGGAAACTTTGGCAGAAACAGCCATCCTCGCCGCGGACGCCGTGCAAAACCTCGGCATCATGCCGCGGGTCGCGATGCTTTCGTTCTCGAACTTCGGAGACGCACGACACCCGCAGTCGGCGAAAGTGGCGAGAGCCACGGCGCTAGTGAAGGCACAGCGACCGGATCTGATGATTGACGGCGAAATGCAGGCCAATGTTGCCTTGGACGAGTTGGCTCGCGCGCCGTACCCCTTCAGCAGCCTGGAAGGCTCGGCCAACGTGCTGATCTTCCCAAATTTGGATGCCGGCAACGCCGCGTTCAAGCTGCTAGCAGCGACCGGGCGCGGTGACGTCGTTGGCCCGATCGTGCTGGGCATGAACAAACCGGTCAACGTGTTGCATCAGGGCGCCAACGTGGACGCCATCGTGCACATCACGGCCATGACCGTGGCTCACGCGGCACGCCAACGCTACGGCGTCAGCGTGCCGAGCACGTGAGTTCACAAAAGCAGACGCTCAGTCGCATTCGAGCACGACATCCGCGTACTTGCTCTCTTCGTAGGTAAACTTGGCGGTGTAATCGAAGTCACCCCCGGTGACGCGGAAGTTGGCCGTGCCGTCCAGATTGCCATCGACAAACCCGACGTCCCAACCGTCCCCGTCGGACGAAAGCTCTTGGTTCTTGGTTTCGCCGCTACCAGTGATGTCATTGATCTCGTAGTCGACCCCGGCTGCGGTCGCGACCTCCACCAGGTCCATATCGGGCGTGGTCA
>JBNLEN010000190.1:0-11902 GCA_050304975.1 Polyangiaceae bacterium | reverse complement strand
GAGTCGCCCATTTCCGCCGGCGGCTCCGTGTCGGGTGCGCTGTCGGCGACTGAGGCTGGCGCTTCGAGCGCTGGAGGTAGTGCCACGGTCTCCAACATCGCATCGTAGCGCTGGCGGACGACGTTGAGCTGCGCTCGCTCTGACGGCGGAAGCGTGGTCAGCGCGTCTAGGTGCAGCGACTCGGGATCGATGTACGCGCCATCCTTGCGGGCACTGAAGTGCAGGTGTGGCCCAGTGGAGCGTCCAGTGGAGCCCACGTAGCCAATCACTTGCATGCGTTTGACCTGGTCGCCGACTTTCAGTCCAGGCTCGAACCTCGAGAGGTGAGAGTAGCCCGTCGAATAGCCGTTGGGGTGTTCGATCGCGATAAAGTTGCCGTTGGGACCGTAGTCGCCGCGTTTGGTGATCGTACCGTAGGAAGAGGCGTATACGGGGGTGCCGGTGGGGGCTCCGAAGTCGGTGCCGTTGTGCGGCATGCGTTTCTTCAGGATGGGGTGCATCCGCTTGGGGTTGAACTTGGAGGTGATTGGACCCTTCACCGGTTTGCGCCAACCCCCTTCGCCGGGTGCACGCCCCTTGGCGTCGTAGTATTTCTTGCGTGACGGCAAGTAGTAGATGCGCAGCGGCTTGCCGCTGGCGGGCAGGTATTCCAGCGCTTCAATCCCCGCGTAACGCGAGAATTCGCCCAGCACGGTGACTTCTTGTGCCACCACACGCAGGCGATCGCCCCGTTGAAACTGCGCTACGCTGGTATGTCCCTCGAGAGCCTTGTTCAAGTGTCTGCCCAAGCTGGCATCGAAGTGGGCACGCGCGGCTGCTTCCGCAAAGGACGCGGAAGTCATCAACATGGCTCCCTGCACGCGGTTCTTACGAACCTTCATGTCGAGTTTGCTGCCCTTGAGCAGCCCATCGTCGCCAGTCTTGGCCTGGTAGATCTCTTCTTTGTCGACGATGTATTCGAACGCTTTTAGGTGTCCGGTCGAGTCGAGTAGCGCGGCAAATTCATCCGATGGCCTGCAGCGGTCGAGGTTCTTTTCATCTTTGAGCGCAGTGTACGCGCGGTAGGCTTGGGACTTTTCGAGGCCGGCTTCTTGCACGGCCTTGAGAAAAGGCTGTTGGCCAATCTTGCCGCGGATGACCTTTTCTCCAGTCCCCGCGCTGCCGATGCGCCAGGGGCCCTCGAGTTTCTTACGCGGCGGAGGGGGGGCCACGGTCGGCAGGGGGAGCGCCGTCGAGATTGCCGGAGTGGCTGTTTGTTGGACGGGGACTACCTCGGTGGGCAACTCGCTCGGCTCGCGCGGGCTGAACTGCATCAACAATGCGAACAAGGAGGCGATCGCCGCCAGCCCAATCAACGTTCCGAACACGGTGAGGCTGCTGGCTGACAGCGCAGTGCCGGCAATCTTCACCGGATTGGGAGTCCGAGGTCCTTTGCGAATCGCGATCTCGTCGAGCTCATCCCCGAGCTCACCCAAAGAACCGAAACGTGGGCTGGCATCGTCACCTGGCGTAGGCGCGCCCCGGCTTGCTCCCGCGGCGGCAGCTTTGGCGAGCAAGCGATCGCGAACCGGGTGTCCTGTGCGGGCAAAGCCCGGGGTGGGGGTTGGCTCGGCTGAAGCAGAGCTGGACGGGACGTTAGCTCCGACCTCGGCCTCGTCACTGGAGGAAGCTCGGCTTTCGGCTGAGCTGGCAGCGGCGTCAGCAGCCGCCTCATCAGTAGCTGACCTTTCCGCGGACGCCGTCGCTACATCGGGTGGCGGCAACGAGGCGTCTGCCTCGACCTGCGGCTCGTCTACACCATCCTCGCGCACTGATGGATCGGTGAGCCGCCCGACGTGCCGCGCTGGCTTTTCATCTCCAGCCACAGCCGGGCTGCTAGCAGTCGCCCGGGATCAGGGCAAGCGCCGAGCCGCGCAGCAGGAGCTGTGTCGAGCGACCCGGAAGGGTCAGGTTCGAAGAAACCGGCCGTTCACCTGGCGTGGAGCGCCCTCGAGCGTGTCCGCGACTGCTCGCGGACGGCACATCTTTGGCCTGTTTTGTCACGAGTGGCGCTGAACGTAGTAGGTTAAACCTGTCCCTTGCAGCAGAAATGAAGTCCTCCACACCCAAGAAAGAAAGCATGAGGGCTTTGGCCATACGGGCTTGGCACCGACTCCGAGGTGGGGAGCTCTGCCCTCGGCGGGCGGCGCTGAGTGTGGCCATTGGGATCCTGGTCGGGTGTAGCCCTGCCTACGGCTTGCACTGGCTCGGTGTGCTCGCGTTCTGCCTGCCGCTGCGCTTGGATTCGACCTTGGCGTTTGCCGCGACCATGATTTCCAATCCGCTCACCTTGCCGCTGCTGCTGGGCGTTGAAGCTTACATCGGAGCGGCGTTGCTGTCCGAGCCGGTGATGGATCTGGACAATCTGGACGCGGGCACGATCGTGAGCCAGCTGGGTCTGGGCGCCGCTGTGCTCGGTGTCGGACTCGCGGTGATGGGCGGGATTGTGACGGCTGTGTTTGTTCACATGAGGCGACAGCCTGAGCCAGACGACGGGTTATTGGAGCCGCTTACTACGCTGGGTGTGTCGTCCATTCCCGCTCGACCCGAGAATTGAGTTGCGCTAGCCCAGCACTAGTTCCGCCGTCAGTGCGCCCTCAGAGTAGACTCGATAACTGCCCGGCTGTCGGCCTAGTCGTTCCGCTAGGATGTTGTGCGCCAGGCGTGCTGTCGGCTCAACTTCTGGCTCACTCTGCGTCAACCGCGCGACGCTGCCGACGCCATATTGACTGATCCCGCAGGGAACGATCAGATCGAACAGACCCAGATCCGTGGTCAGGTTCAAAGCGAAGCCGTGCATCGTGATCCAGCGTGAGATGCGAACGCCGATGGCGCCTAGCTTCACGGGGGTTCGGCACTGGTCGGCACCTGGAAATTGTCCGGGCGATTGCGCGTCCGCCCAAAGCCCGATCAGTTCGGGGATGCTCCCAGCGTCGATGTCATGCTGGCTTACGAGTCGGCGCATCACCTCCGTCAAAGTCTGAACGTAGCGGCGCACGTCTCGGCGATCCGGCGCCAAGCTGATGATCGGGTACGCCACCAGCTGTCCGGGGCCGTGCAACGTCACGTCGCCGCCGCGGTCGGTACGCACCAACTCGACTCCCAGCTGGGCCAGGCGAGACGGGGGGGCCAAGAGGTGCTGATCCTTTGAACCGCGTCCCATGGTCACTGTCGGTTCGTGTTCAAGCAGTAGGACTGTGTCCTCAATTTGGTCCGCCCGGCGCAAATCGAAGAGCTCTTGCTGCAGCTGGTAGGTCGCCTGATACGGGCGCGTGCCCAACCAGACGGCGTTCAAGCAACGGGGGGACGAGCTGTCTCCCTGTACAGAAGCGGTTATTCCGGAACCGCTAGACCCTGAGCTTTCCATTCTTCCAGCCAGGTATCTATCTCTTCCACGAAGCTGCCCGCAACGTCAGGATCGAATTGGCTGCCGGCGCAGCGTTGAATTTCGTCCGTGGTGACTTCGTGGGGCAACGCTCGGCGGTAGGCTCGGTTGCTGGTCATTGCGTCGTAGGTGTCAGCCACGGAGATGATGCGGGCGATCAACGGGATGTTGTTGCCCTTGAGTCCCAAGGGGTAACCAGCGCCATTCCAGCGCTCATGGTGCAAGTGCACTCCCGGGATGACCGGCTGCAGGAACTGGATAGGGTCGAGGATTTCTTTGCCGATGCCAGGGTGCTGCTTGAAATGTTCGTACTCGTCATTGGTCAAACGATCCGGCTTGTTGAGATTCAGCACGCATCCGATTTTGCCGATATCGTGCATCAGCGCGGCTTGACGCACAATCTCCACTTCAGCCAGGCTGAGCCCGAGGGATTTGGCGAGCCGCTGAGCGTAGCGCGCCACGCGCTCTGAATGACCAGCGGTGTAGCGGTCCATCTTGTCGATGGTCTTGGCCAGGCTTTGAATCGTCTGTCGGAAAGTCGCCTGCAAATCTTGATACAGGCGCGCGTTGTCGATCGCCGCCGCGGCGCGCGCGTCAGGCGTCATGGTCAGCATCTTGCGCTGCCCTTCATCGAAGCGTTTGTTTGGCGTGATGGACGCGATGTACACCCAGCCTAACAATCGGTCGCGCATCTTCAGTGGAACCAGAGCCAGACTCAGCACAGGACGTCCAGTGCTGGCGAGCAGGCCCATCGCGTGTTGTCCGTGCACCACAATCGCCCGCTCTTCGCGCAGCCGTCGCTGCACGCTCTCGATGTCCAAAGTCAGCGAGAGCTCCTCTGCCACCTGATCGCTCTGGCGGAATGCGCGCTGCTTGAATCCGCCTTGGCCGTCATCCAGCCACGCTCCCACGGCGTCTCCGTGGGCATCGTTGAGCGACGCATCGCAGATGGTGTCGACCACCTCATCCATCGAGAGGCTAGCGCTGATCGCTTCGCTGACCTTGTACAGCGAGATCGCCTCTCTGAGCCTTAGGTTTTCCGCTGCCAAGCGCTTCTGCTTTAGCGCTCGATTGACGACCTGGACGATTTCATCCGCCTTGAACGGCTTCAGCACATAGTCGAAGGCGCCTTGCTTCATGGCGTCGATGGCGGTTTCGACCGTGCCGAAGCCGGTCATGATGACCGTCATCGTCTGCGGGTAGGCGGTGTTGATCTCCTTCAACAACTCCAGCCCCCCGACGTTCGGCATCTTCAGATCGCTGACGACGATGTCGAAGACTCGATTGCGCAGCTCGCCCAGGGCCGCTTCCCCGTCCGAGGCCGTGCGTACGGCATAGCCCTCCATAGCGAGGAAGTCCGCGAGCACGTCGCGAATGAACCTCTCGTCATCGACGACTAGCACTCGCGGCTGCTCGTCGATCACCAAGGGGGACTCAAGCGCCATCAACGCAGTGAGCCTAACAGAGTTGTTCCGCGAATTTGCATTGCTTTGTTCCAGCTTGCTTGGTTGCTCACGACGAGTGCACGTTCAGCCGCCAGCGCTATAAAACGGGGGCGATCGAAGAAAGCGACGGTCAGGTACTGCGACAGGCTCCGCTGTGTGAGACTGTGGGTTGCACCGGCTGAGGACTGTGGGGGTTACCAGCAGTTGCATGGCGGCTGTTCGCCAGTGCAGGCAAGTTTATGGATGCGAGTATTGCTTCATCGGTACCGCTCACCGCTTTCTAAGGGTGTCGGGCACCGCCGCTCGAAGAAGCGCCCCCACCGAGCAACCCGCCCAACGGCGTTTGCGTGGCTTGCAGGTCGTGGTGTTTGAGGTACGCGAGGTTCAACCCGTTGACCATCGCGTGAGCGACGATCGGTCCGATGATCGACCCAGTTAGTTCGAAGACAGCGCCGAGCAGCAAACCCACGGCTGCGGCCCAGGCCACCCAGACCCAACGGCTGCGACCCGGAAGCTGGTGCAACAAGCCGAAAATGACCGCCTGCGCAATCAGACCGACGTAGGGCTGCAGCAGGCCGCGGAACAGCAGCTCCTCACCAATGCCGCTCATCAGGGCTAGCGCCACAATCCCAGTCGAGCTCAGTTGTCGAGCGACCGGCCGAAATTCGTTGTGCAGGCGGCGGGCCCAGCTAAATCTGGCGACGCTCAGCCGCGAGCTGATCACCAGACAGGCTCCCAGCGCGCCTCCCAACAGCACGCTGTAGATGTGCGCCGTGACTGGTCCGAGGGTCAACACCGGCTCCGGGTGAGCGATCGGCAGTCGATCGAGCCAGAGCCAGCTGCCGATGCAGACCGCCAGGCTCAAGATGGCGTAGGCGGCGGCGCCCCAGCGGATCATAGCTGCGACTATCGCACGGCTTCCGCCCGCGTGCATCCTTCGGCCCTCGGGCTCTGCCGATTTGACGAGGGGCCAACGCAATCAGCCCAATACTGCTGCGCGTGATAGATTCGCGCTCGTGGCCGAGGCAACCGATAGCCCCGAGGTTCTAGAGCGCTTCCACTCATCCCTGGAGCTGGTGGACAAGATTGCGCGGCAGATAGCGCGCAAGATGTCTCAGGGTTACGCCGAGCTGGACGAGCTGACAAGTCTCGGGCAGGAGGGCCTACTCGCTGCTGCGCGGCGATATGATCCCGAGCAGGGTGTTCCGTTTCGCGCCTACGCCAGCTATCGGGTGCGCGGGGCCATGATCGATGGCGTGCGCAAGAGCGCGCAATTGCCACGCCGCGTTCATCAGCAATTGAAAGCCTTCGAGGCAGCCAATCAATACTGTGAGGGGCTAGCCGAGGATCAGCTCGGACCGGCGCCTCCCGGGGAGACGCGCGCCGACGCCCAGCGCTCTCTGGATGATCACTTGGCCAAGATGGCGACCGCCATGGCGGTCGGATTGGTCGCACAAACCGCGTTGGGCGAAGACGGGGAGTTGACCAACGTGGCCCCGGATGACGACCCCGAGGAGGCCATGCAGAGTGCCGAACTGCGCCAATTGATGCGCGAGCAGGTCGATAGCCTGCCTGACCAAGAGCGCGAGCTGGTGACCCGCCATTATTTCGGCGGGGAGCGCTTCGACCACGTTGCCGAGGATCTCGGACTCAGCAAGTCTTGGGCGAGTCGCCTGCACACCCGAGCAATTGGACGCTTGACCAAGCGTCTGCAGCAGCAGGTTTGACCGACAAAAGTAGCAACTGTCGGGGACCGCGGCCGAAACGACTCCATGGAATCGATACCTCCGTCATTGCCTTCTGTCCCGCCCTCGCCCGAGGTCGCCTCCACACCTCGCGGCTCCACACCTCGTGGCGCTGGCGCCGTTCGGGTCACGCCGGAGAGCGACTTCAAGCAAGTCTTGCAGCGCTTGGCGAGTCACGTGGACGAAGGGGAAAAGCTAGTCCGCCAAGTTACAGCACCGGGAGCGGGAGGGGAGGGCGCCGCTTTGCTCGCGCTGCAAGCTGGGATCTATCGCTACACCGAAGTCGTCGATCTGAGCGCCAAATTGGTGGATCGCGCCTCCAGCTCGGTCAAAACGACACTCCAGAGTCAGTGAAAGCGGATCCAGGCGCGGCGAGAGGCCAAAATTCCGCCCGTCGGCGTGATCCCGCCCGATAAAGCTTTGCGTTTGCGGAGCCTGCACTAAAAGCTTCGGTTGCCAAGCGGATTGGCAGCGACGGATAGCGGCATGGGACAGCGAGTGTTGGTAGCGATGAGTGGCGGCGTGGATTCGTCGGTGGCCGCCGCGCGTCTGCTCCAGCAGGGGTTCGAGGCGATCGGCGTCACCTTGCACCTGTGGGACTATCCGGATGACGGCGACGCCAAGAGTCGTTGTTGCGCTCCGGAAGATATCCACGACGCCCGTCGCGTTTGCGACATGTTGGGGATCCCCCATTTCGCCTTTGATCGCCGTGAGTTGTTCGAACAGGAGGTCGTGCGACCGTTCGTGGATGACTACCTGGGAGGAACGACACCCAGTCCTTGCGTGCGCTGCAATCGCAGCATCAAGGTGCGCGAACTGGTGGCCATTGCCCAGCGTTTGGGGGCAGTGGCGGTGGCGACCGGGCATTACGCCCGGCTCGATCTCTCCGGATCTGTTCCCCGGCTGCTCCGGGGGCGCGATCGCGGGAAAGACCAAAGTTACTTCTTGCACATGTTGGATTCGGACACCCTGTGCCGCATGCGTTTTCCGTTGGGTGATGCCACCAAAGAGGAAGTACGCGCGGAGGCGGTCGCCCTGGACTTGCCTGGAGCCACCAAGGGTGAGAGCCAGGAATTGTGCTTCGTTCCGAGCGGTCGCTATGACGCCTTCGTTGATGAACGTGCCGGCGGCCGCGCCAAAGCTGGCGAGCTGCTTGATCCAGATGGCAAAGTGGTCGGTCGCCACGACGGCATTCACCGCTACACCGTGGGTCAACGCCGCAATCTGGGCGTGGCTTTGGGGCAGCGAACATACGTCGTCGCGGTGGATGCCAACAGCGGCGCCGTCCAGCTAGGCAATCGTGAGCAGCTGCTGGCCACCGGTGCCGAACTCGTCGAGTTTTCGCTGGCCGAAGATCTGCAGCTTCCTCTCGAGTGTGAGGTTGCTGTTCGGTATCGCGGTCAGACCCACGCCGCGCGCGTGCGGGCCGCCGAAGGCCCTATCGGTGCGAGTGCTGAAGCATCCGGCGCGGCTGCGCGGATTGAGTTTGAGCAGCCAGTCGCGGCCGTGGTCCCCGGGCAGGTCGCGGTGCTCTACCAGGATGAGCGCGTTCTGGGTGGGGGCGTGATCCGTCGCGCGGTGTTCGCCAACCAGGATGAGCCGACGCGTTTGCCACTGCTTCCCTCGACGGTTGTTCAGTGAATCTCCCGCCATGAAGACCCCGGTCGATGCCACGCTCGTGGAGCAGAGCGAGCGGTTTCGGTTGCGCTTCCGCTGCGAGCACTGCGCGTATTTCGAGCCCCGTTCGAAATCGTGCTCTGAGGGATTTCCGAATCATGAGCACCGTGAAGCCCCGATCGAGCTCGGCGAAACTGTGGTGTTTTGTAAACGATTTGAACTCGCATGACGCCAAGAAGTGGCAAGCTCGTGAAGCCATGCGCAGCCACCCGCCCACTCTGCTCAAGCTGGTAGAACGCACGCTTCGAGAGGAGTGCGGCGTGGCTCCCGGTGCGGGCATCTTGGTCGCCGTGAGCGGCGGGCCAGACTCGATGGCGTTGCTGCACGCGCTATCTCTGCTCGACGCCATGCGTTTGCGTCTGGTTGCAGTGGGTGTCGATCACGGCCTGCGGGCGGAGGGCCAGCTAGAAGTTCAGCGGGCGCGAGCTTTCGCCCAGCAGCGGGGGGTTCCATTCGAGATCCGAAGCTTGCAGTTGGCTGCGGGCGGCAACCTCCAGGCGCGCGCACGCGAGGCGCGGTACCAGGTCTTGGAGCAGGTGCAGAAGGAGCACCAGTTGGAGCACCTGGCGACGGCGCATCATGCCGATGACCGCGCCGAGACGCTGATGATGCGGCTGCTGTCGGGCGCTTCACCGGGCGGGTTGGCGGTGTTGCCCGCGCGTGATCAGGCGCGCATCCGACCGATGATCAGAGCGCGGAAGGCTGACGTGTTGGCCCACGTACAACGCCACCAAATCCCGTTTTCGAGCGACCCTTCGAACCACGACCCGAGATTCTTACGCTCGCAAGTGCGAGCTGAATTGATGCCCCTACTTCAGAAGCTTTCACCCAAAGCCGTTGAACATCTCAATGCTTTGGCGGAGGAGCTGGCCCAACGCGCGCACGAAGGCGAGCCTGAGCCCGAGATCCTGGACGATTCAGGTCAGCCGCTTCCCTTGTCGCGCGCCCAGCGGGAGCAATTACGGCGAGCGCTGCGGTACCAACAGCGCGATACCCGAGTACTACTTTCGGGAAACCGGGCAATCGTGCTGGATCCAGAGTCCGGCCGGCCTCGCCTCGAAACCAGCAAAAATCGACCGAAATCCCCGGCAATTCGTCACACGGACCAGAGCTCGTCAAATGCGTCCTCTGGGGGTGCCAAAAAGCTCAAAAGTGGTTAACTGAGACTATACTACGCCTTTTCGGGCCTCACTCGGGCCCCTGGCCCTGACCTCGTAGGTTTTCAACACGTGAAGCAGCCGCACAAAACTCTCCTCCTTTGGGTCGTCCTGATTGTCGCCTTCTTGGCAATTTGGCAGTTCCTGAGTCCCAATGAACCCCATCGCCGCGCCATGGCGTTTTCAGAGTTCATCGCGCTGGTTGAAGCTCCAAAAGATGCGGCGCACGTCGAGTCGGTTGAGATCCAGAACCGCGAGTACCGTTTCGAGATCGTGCAGCCCAACAAGAAGGGCCAGCCGGAGCGAGGTATCACCGTTGGTCCCGCCGAGAGTGACAACATCGCTGAGCTGCTGCTGAAGAACAAGGTCAAGGTCAAGTACCTGGAAGAGGAAGGCAACCCCTACCTCGCGACCACGCTCACGTTCCTACTGCCGATGTTGTTCCTGTTGGTCATGTTCTATCTGTTCATGCGCCAACTCCAGGCCGGCGGCGGCAAGGCGATGTCGTTCGGCAAGAGCAAAGCGCGCATGCTGAACGAATCCCAAAACAAGGTCACCTTCGCGGACGTCGCTGGTGCGGATGAAGCCAAGGACGAGGTGGAAGAGATCATCGCCTTCCTCCAGGATCCGAAGAAGTTCCAACGCTTGGGTGGACGCATTCCCAAGGGTGTGTTGATGGTCGGGCCGCCCGGCACGGGCAAGACGCTGCTGGCGCGCGCGATCGCCGGCGAAGCGGGCGTGCCGTTCTTCAGCATCTCCGGCTCGGACTTCGTGGAGATGTTCGTCGGCGTGGGCGCTAGCCGCGTGCGTGACCTGTTTGAGCAGGGCAAGAAGCACGCACCCTGCATCATCTTCATCGATGAGATTGACGCGGTCGGTCGGCATCGCGGCGCTGGTCTGGGCGGCGGCCATGATGAGCGAGAGCAAACGCTCAATCAGCTGTTGGTTGAGATGGACGGTTTTGAGCACAACGAAGGCGTGATCATCATCGCTGCTACCAACCGCCCTGACGTGCTCGATCCAGCCATTTTGCGCCCCGGTCGTTTTGACCGACGCATCACGGTGGCCCGCCCCGATATTCGCGGCCGCGAGGGCATCCTAGCCGTGCACACGCGCAAGGTTCCCTTGGGCAAAGACGTTGATCTGAGCGTGATCGCGGCTGGCACTCCTGGATTTGTCGGTGCTGATCTGGAAAACCTCGTCAATGAGGCGGCTCTGTTGGCGGCCCGTCAGGACAAAGACGAAGTCGTGATGGCCGATTTCGAGCTGGCGAAAGACAAAGTCCTGATGGGACCAGAGCGCCGCAGCATGGTGATGAGCGACGAAGAGCGCCGCATCAGTGCCTGGCATGAGGCTGGTCACACCCTGGTGGGCAAGCTGGTCGAAGGCAATGACTCCGTGCACAAGGTGTCTATCATCCCGCGTGGCGCGGCGCTGGGCGTGACTCAGTTCCTGCCCACGGAAGACCGCCACACGATGACGCGTAAGCAACTTTTGGCACGCATCTCCATGGCCATGGGTGGGCGCGTCGCCGAAGAAATCGTGTTCGGTTCGATCACTAGCGGCGCGTCTGACGACATCAAACGCGCGACGCGCATGGCCCGGGCCATGGTGTGTGAGTTGGGCATGAGTGACAAGCTCGGTCCGATCGCTTTCAATGAGGGCGAGCAGAACGTGTTCTTGGGCCGTGAAATGACCAACCGCTCGGACGCGATCAGCGAAGAAACCGCGCGTGAGATCGATCGCGAGGTACGTCGCATCATCGAAGAGCAGCTGGAGCTAGCCCGCCAGGTCGTGCGTGACAATCGGGACAAGCTGGATCGCATCGCTCAGGCTTTGCTCGAACGCGAGACGATCGATAGTGAGGAGATCGGCGCCGCGATCGAAGGTCGTGAGCTACCCAAGCGGGACAAGGTCGTGATCCCGACTTACGCCGACAAGAAGAACGACAAAGACAAGGACAAGAAGCGCGCCGCTTCTATCTTTGGCGCTCCCAAGCCTGCTCCCTCCAACTAGGTCCCTGGATGGTTGAAGCGCGCCACGGCTACTGAGCCCCGCGCGCATTCGGTCCGGTGCCCCCGCTGTTGCCCCTAGAGGCCGCGCTCATACGCTCATGCATCCCCCTCATAGGTAAGAGCTTAGGCACGCGGGACTAGCAATCCTCTTGCGAAATGCTTGGGGTGGTTCCAGGTTCGTTTCTGCCTCATCTGAGCAGCGCTGTGCGTCGCGTTTTTGAAGCGCTACTTGCTCATGCGTGCCAACGGGCAAGCCGATCCAAGAGGGAGCGTCGCAGGGGGCGGCTCGCCCTTGGCCTGGACGAGATAGGCCCTTCAACCTGCATGGGGGGCAGTTCCACCGCAGGCTCGGCCGCGGGGTGGGTAGCTTCAGCTGCCCATGCTGTGGCGAGCATCGCTTCCGCCCGAGAGGCTCCTGGTCCGCAACAACGTTATTGCG
>JBNLEN010000189.1:0-11912 GCA_050304975.1 Polyangiaceae bacterium | reverse complement strand
TGATCGTGCCTGAGAGTTCATATCGGCGGCACGGTTTGGCACCTCGATGTCGGCTCGTCGCATCCTGGGGCTGGAGCAGGTCCCAAGGGTTTGGCTGTTCGCCAATTAAAGCGGCACGCGAGCTGGGTTTAGAACGTCGTGAGACAGTTCGGTCCCTATCTGCCGTGGGCGCAGGAAACTTGAGAGGGCCTTCCTATAGTACGAGAGGACCTAGGTGGACGAACCTCTGGTGTTCCGGTTGTCACGCCAATGGCATAGCCGGGTAGCCATGTTCGGAACAGATAACCGCTGAAAGCATATAAGCGGGAAGCTGGCCTCAAGATTAGGTTTCCCTGACTTCGGTCACTAAAGACCCCTTGTAGACTACGAGGTTGATAGGCTGGGTGTGGAAGCGTTGTAAGGCGCGGAGCTAACCAGTACTAATCGGTCGTGCGGCTTTACCATACTCGCTAAGGCAAACATTGAGTCTAACGCCCAGAGTCGGGCGAATCGCGCTACTGTTCACAGTAGGCAGCGATCAAACATCATCAACTACGGTTGGTGAGACGCAGCACCATTACGCTAGCTAAACGAACTGTTGATAGTTCGGGTTCCCTTCGGGGCGCTCGAGTCGGAAAGCGCTATCAGCAGCTGACGCCCAAGTCTTTTCCGGTGGTTTTATCGAGGAGGCCACACCCGATCCCATCCCGAACTCGGAAGTTAAGCTCCTCAGAGCCGATGGTACTGCATGGGGAATCTGTGTGGGAGAGTAGGACGCCGCCGGGTTAATTTCCAAAGCCTCAACGACTCACGTCGTTGAGGCTTTTTCTATTTTGTCTCGCAAGGCGTCCTGCTCCAGACGAAACAGCGGAGCGAAGCAGGGGTTTGGCGAGAGCGCAGCGGATGCTGCCCTCACCCCGAAGGGGCAGCATCAGCGCAGCGGGACCCGTGGCGAGCGGAGCCAGTAGGACGCCGCCGGGTTAATTTTAGAAAGCTCCGCCGAGCAATCGAGCGGAGCTTTCGTCATTTTGTCGCCATGAGGCGGCTTACTCCAGACGATGCAGCGGCGCGAAGCAGCGGTTCAGCGCGAGCGCAGCGGATGCTGCCCTCACTCCGGACGGGCAGCATCAGCGCAGCGTGACCCGTGGCGAGCGGAGCCAGTAGGACGCCGCCGGGTTAATTTCTAAAGCCTCAGTGAGTCATCTCACTGAGGCTTTTTCTATTTTGTCGCGTGGATCCGGGGCTGGCAGCTGACGAGCTGCGCTCGCAGCTGAAGCCTGTTGACGCGCCTTCGGCGCTTAGCGCGACGCGGCTTCGGCGCTAGCGTTGGGGTGAACCGCAAGGCTGCGGAATTCACGCGAAGGCGATCAGGGATTTCATGGGAAGCTCGCCGGCGGGGACGCACCGTAAGCGTCCGAAACGCGCCGCGGTACCGCGTCGCTGCGGGCGACGTTTTGGGTCAGCGCTCGCTAGAATTTATTTGCGTGCTGCAGTGAGGTCGTCGCTTTCCTGCTTATTGCTTCAAAATCTAGCGATTTTCTAGCGCGGCCTGCTCGCACTTGGTGGGCAGACGACTACCCTCCGATGCAGATACGACAGCCATCCTGGTGGGCGGCCGCCCTTCTCCTGTTGTTGCCATTACCCAACCTGGGTTGTTCCGCAGAATCTGGCCCGGGAGCCCCTATTGGTGGTCCGCCAGTGGATCCGAATCTGCCCGCACCCGGAGGCGGTGCTGGTGGAAGCACGGATAACGCTGCTCCCAACGTCGGCGGGGCTGACGGCGGGAACGCCACCGGTGGCGCGCCGGACGCCGTCGTCCCCGTGGACGCGCCGAACGCAGCTTACATAAGACGGCTGACCCATGTGGAATACGACAATACGATCGTCGATCTGCTCGGTGTGGACACCAATCCGTCGTCCAACTTCCAGTCAGATCTCGCTCAGGAGGGGTTCACGAACAACTCCGCAGCGCAAAATGTGAGCCCGACACTTGCGGAACAATATGTGGTTGCGGCCGAAGCGATCAGTGAAGCCGCGACTGCAAATTTGACGGAGCTCTTGGGGTGTGACGCAGGTGCGGTCGGCGAAGAGACCTGTGCTCGCGGATTCATCAGCAGCTTCGGCAAGCGAGCGTGGCGCCGCCCACTGAGTGTCGAGGAAGAAGAGCGAATCTTTCAGCTATTTTCGAAGGCGCGGGCCGAATTCGAATTCGAAACTTCGATTCAAATGGTGATTCAAGTGTTTTTGCAGTCACCGCAGTTCCTCTACCTGGTCGAACCCAATCCAGTGGGGGTGGCGCCTGGTCAGGTGGTTGCGCTGAACGGATTCGAAGTCGCCACTCGTCTGTCGTACTTCTTGCTTGGATCCATGCCTGACGAGGCTCTATTCGAAGCGGCTGAGACGGGCCGACTGGACACCGCAGAGGGGATCGCTGTCGAAGCGCGGCGTCTGCTCACGTTGCCGCGAGCGCGCGCTCGGGTGGGTCAGTTCTTCACTGAGTGGCTGCGTCTGCGCAACATCGAGCGCATGCAAAAAGACGCCGCCATGTTCCCCAACTACGACCTGAGCTTGGCGCCGCTAATGCTCGAACAAGTGCTGCGCTTCACACAAGACATCATTCTCGACCAGGATGGCACGGCGATGGACTTGCTCACGGCGTCCTACTCGTTCGCCAGCCCGGAACTCGCTCCCCTGTACGGGCTGGACCTTTCCTCCACCCCCGCAGGGCAATTCGTCCGTGTGGAGTTCGACCCGAATCAGCGTGCCGGACTTCTGACGCACGTCGCCTTGCTCGCGAAGCTGGCGCACATCAATCAAACCGATCCTGTGCATCGAGGGAAGTTCGTGCGCACCGACATCCTGTGCGGTGACATCCCTCCCCCTCCTCCTGATGCGGTCATCAACGTGCCCGTCGTGGAGCCTGGCGCCACCACCCGTGAGCGTTTTGCCCGGCACCAAGAGGATCCCAATTGCAGGGCTTGTCACTTGTTCATGGACCCAATCGGTCTCGGATTTGAAAACTACGATGCCCTGGGCCAGTGGCGAGTTCAGGACAATGGCTTGCCCATCGATGCCACTGGGGAAATCGTAGGTACCGATGTTGAAGGCGCCTTCGATGGCGCGGTCCAACTCACCAAGAAACTCGCACAGAGTGAGGAAACGATGGAGTGCATGGCTCGAACCTGGCTGCGTTTCGCGCTTGGCCGCTCCGACTCGGAAGCAGACGCCGGCGCCATTGCGGCGGTCGGCAGCCAGTTCGAGGCCAATGGCTTCGTCATGAAAGAGCTGCTCGTGGCTCTCACGCAAACCAATACTTTCCGACAGCAACTCGTGCTCGACCCCAACACGAGCTCACTAGGACAAGAGACCCCATGAAACATCGTCGCCTCACTCGTCGTACGCTGCTGCGCGGAACCGCCGGCATCAGCGTTGGACTTTCTTTCCTCGAAGCCATGCGTCCGACTTCGAGCTCGGCCCAAACAGGAACTTCGCCTCAGCGCTTCGGCGTCTTCTTTGGCCCGAACGGCGTGATAGTGGATTCCTGGAAGCCGACTGGTGGAGAGACCGACTTCGTCTTGAGTCCAACCTTGGAGCCGTTGCAGCCGCATCGGGATGACATCGTGGTCTTGAGCGGCGTCGGCGCCGAAACATCGTACATGCAGAACGGCAATCCACACGATCTGTCTATGGCGCACATGCTTACGGCCATGCGTATGCGCGTCAATTCTCTGGGGCGGGCGGATCACGTCATCAGCGGCACCGCTGGCGGGCCTTCGATCGACCAAGCGCTCGCACAGGCGATCGGCGGCGAAACCAAACTACGCTCGCTCGAGCTAGGTGTCGAGTCGACCACCTCTGCCCTGGAGCCGATGGTCTTGCGCATGAGCTATGCAGGCCCGGACGACCCGCGCACACCGATCGATGAGCCCAAGCAAGCGTTCACCCGAATGTTCGGCGACACGGAGGCCGGGGAGTCGGAGATCGAGGAGCTGCACCGCAAGCGGGCGTCGGTGTTGGATGCCGTGCTGGATGAATTCAACGCCGTCGACGCAGCGCTCGGCTATGACGATAGGCAACGCCTCGAGCGCCACGCTAGCGCGATCCGCGATCTCGAAAATCAGCTGACTGCCGTCTCTACCGACAATGCCATGTGCGCTTCGCCCGAAGCCCCGACGGTCACGGCTGAGCTGGTCGACTGCGTCACGAACGAGCACTCAGCCACTCCCATGAACGCCAAGTGCCTTGCCAGCTTCGAGGAGATTGGCAAAGCCCAAATGGATCTGATGGTGCTCGCGTTCGCCTGCGATCTCAGTCGAGTCGTGACACTCCAGTGGTCGACAGCCGAAAGCACTACCGTGCATTCCCATGCGGGGGTGACCGGTGAGCACCATCGCATGTCTCACGATTTGGGCACGTACAACAATGACCTCAAGAAGGTCGACCATTGGTTCGCTGAGCAGTTCGCCTACCTATTGTCTGAGATGAAGAAGGTCGACGAAGGGGATGGCACGCTGCTGGACCATTCGCTGATGTTCTTTCCAAACGAGCTTTCGCACGGCGAAGCTCACAGTCGACGGGACCTGCCGTACGTGCTCGCTGGGAAGGCAGGCGGTCAGCTTTCGACCGGCAGATACCTGAAGTACAACAATCAGCCGCACAACAAGTTGTACACGTCGTTTCTGAATCTGTTTGGCGTGGATGCGACAGGTTTCGGGGAATCTGACTTTCCCGGGACGCTGCCAGACTTGGTCTGAACTTCGTGGCGCTTTCGGGGTGACGCCAGAGAATTACGACGGTACAGGACCGTAAACCACACCCAGGTGGTGCCATTGGCCCGTACTCGCCCCTCCAGCAAACCAGCCAAGCGTCGCAAGAACAGCCCCACATCCAGAGCTGCGCGCGAAGAACGTGCTCTGCAGTCGCTGGCGAACAAGCGACAGGCGTTTGTGCCACTGCTTCGCCAAGTGGTGGATGCGGTGTTGCATGCACACGCTCCAGTTACCGTCAGGGATTCCGCCGCGCTCAGCAGCTCTGCCCATCAGCCGCGCTGGGTTGAAGTGGGCAGCGGCTTAGGGCAATTACGGGCTCTGTTACCCGCTCACGTTGTCGACTGGGTGACTCACACGGAGCTTTCGGCAGCGCTGAGCCGCGGATTCGCCCAGCGCCACCCGGACGCACAGGTTCTGGCCGCAGACGTCACTCAGCTACCGTTCGCAGACGCCAGCGTCGACGTCGTGTTGGGGTTGTGCGCGTTCGACTCATTTCCCGCCCCCGAACGCGCCAGCCGAGAAATAGCCCGAGTCCTTCGTCCGGGAGGGCGCTTCATCCATTTTTTGGATGCAGCCACCAACGTGGAGCCGGTGTTGACCAAGCTAGTGAACGCGCGACGGCTGCCGCTTCCGAACTTTCTCGCAGATGCCGCGCTGCTTGAACCGGCCCTGTTCGACAGACACAACCTCGGCCAGTTCCTAGGGCCGTATCACGACCTACTCAGTGTACCGCTGTCCCAATTCGACGTCGTCACGCACATGCTTTCCCAGGCGGAGCATCCCATGGCCGAGATGCTGACGCGCTACGCATCACCGTTTCTCGAGCAGCCGTTTGATTCTTTGGCCGCGGCCAAGGCGTTCGTCGCGCTCACCAGCGACATCCGCAATAGCCGTCCGATGAACCAGGCCCTGACCAGCCTGATGTCCACACTGAAACAGCCCCAGTATGCCCAGCGTGTGCCGTTTGAGCTGAAGGCCCACTCTTCGTTGGCACACTTCGAGTCTCAGCTCGTCAGGTGCTTTGGCGAGGAGTACGGGTTTTCACCCAGGCTCTCCACGGTGGTGTACGCGCGTTCGTTCGAGGAAGATCGGCAAGCGTCATTGCGCGCTTTGGTGCGCCGCGTCGGAATCATTCAAAATTCCGAGGATTGGCCGGCGCCCGTGGGGGTGCCCGTCCACGAGCTCAAGCCGGATTTGGCCCCGAGCGGCCCCGGCAATGCCACGCTCCAGAGCCATGTCCTGCGGGAGGCAGGCGTGTACTGCTTCGTCTCGGAACGTAGTGCCGCCTGAAGCATGATGCGTTTTTTCCGCATTCAGCCACGATCCGCGGCACTTTTCGCTCGCCGTTGACCCGATCGCACGGTACCAGACGACCTCATCCACTCGTGCTCCTGCGTTTTCCCAATCTGAGCGTGCCACCGGCGGTTCGCCGTCGCAGAAACGATGAGCTGCGGCAGCTCGTTCAGGGCACACTTGCCGGTGATGAAGACGCCGGTCGAACGCTGGTGGCCAGCCTCACGCCTCACCTGCTGCGGAACGTGCGCCGCGTGCTCGGCCCCAGTCACCCAGATGTTGAGGACACCACTCAAGACGCACTGGTGAGCGTAGTGCGCGCGCTGCCAAGCTACCGGGGTGACTCGACGGTTCTCCAGTTCGCTTGTCAAATTGCAACACGAACCGCGATCGACGTGTGGCGACGTCGATCCTACCGTGACCGCCGCTCAGCTGAGCTGGCGCGCACCATCGAGTCCCAATCCCCCAACCAGACACCTGAACAGCGGGCCCTTTCAATCCACTGCGCGAACGCGCTGCAACACCTGGTGGCTACCCTACCTGTGCAGCAGGCCGAAGTGGTGGCGCTGCATTTCATTCAAGGGCTGACCGTCAAAGAGGTCGCAGAGCTGACGGAGAGCCCGCTGGAAACCGTTCGCAGCCGCTTGCGTCTAGGCCTGACGGCGCTGCGTCGCACCGCGTTGGATGATCCGCAGTATCACGAACTGTTCGAGGAGCCGGCGCGATGAAGACGCTAGGAGCAAAGTTTCAAGCATGAAGACGCGAGACAGAACCGCGCGCGACCTCGATGAGGAGCGCTTCCTGGATCCCTTGGTTCGTGAACGTCACGCGTCGCTGGGGCAAGTGGAGCACGCGCAACTGGAGCGCGCGGCCACCGCGTCCGTAGCACTGCGAGCGGCAATGCTGGCACACCAAGAGTTTGAGCAGCGCGGCGCGGTGCAAGCGGGCGACGATGAAATCTGCCGGCGAATTCTGGACGCCGCTGAGTCGGATCTCGGCTGGCGCCAGCGGCCGAAGGCAGCCTGGCGGCTCAGCCCCGGCCGGCGTCGATTCTGGCGATGGGCAGCCCCGATCGGCTTCTTCGCGGCGGGAGCCGCTGCCGCCGTGGCAGCCAGCCTGCAGTTGTTGCCGGATGGTGAGCTCCCGGTGCGGGCGAGCACGTTGCAGGGCAGATCTGTCACGGACCAGTCCAGCGCCAGCCAATCTAGCGCCAACCAATCTAGCGCCAGCCAATCTAGCGCCAGCCAATCCAACGCCGAAAAGCCATCAACCCCGAGTGCGGTCGACTCACCAAGGCCCCCTCGGACTGGCTCGGGCGCGCACGGAGCCGCTAGGCTCGGGGGCACCAAACCCAGCCCGCGACAGGCAACTCCGACTGCTGGAGTGAAAGCTCCCGACAAACATCCAACAGCCAAGCAACTGTTCACGCTGGCTAGCCAACATAAGAGCTCAGGTAAGTGGTCACGAGCAGCGGAGCTCTACTCTCGGCTATTGCAGTTGTATCCTAGCTCCGAGTACGCCGCCGTGGCGCAGATGGCGCTCGGTAAGCATGCCCTACGTGCCGGCAATCCGAGCTCCGCACTGCATCATTTCCGCACCTACCAGCAACGCTCTAGCCAATCGATGACGGCGGAAGCCATGTGGGGCGAAGCGCAGGCATTGAAGGCGTTAGGTCGCCGCGCCGAGAGCGAGCGAGTCCGTCGCGAACTGGAGCGGCGCTTTCCACGTTCCCCGTACGCGGAGCGGTAGAAGACGTGATGATCGCCGCGGCGCGTATCAGCCGCCGACTGGCCCTGCTGCTGCCGCTGGCGCCCGGCGTGGCTCATGCGTTGCCGCCCCCGGGCTCTGGACAGTCGACGAGCGTCGAGGCGCCGAGCGGGGAGTCCGCCGGGGTCAGTCCCACTCGAGCAGTGGAAGCGAAAACTCCAGGGGTTCTGCGCCCGTGGGTCGTCGTTCATTTGGTGGGCGAAATGCGCAGCGCGGAGTTGGAGCAAGCGCTGCGCTCCTGGTTTACGTCGGATGAGTATCGGCTCACGATCTTCAATGAGGCCCGACTAGAGCGGCAGAACATCTTGCGCCCAGACGATCTGTACGAGGTTCGGGTTTGGATCGCCCGCCGCGGAAACCGGGTGCTGCTGTATCTAGCGCGCGGACGTTCCGAACCCGGCAAGCGCAGATACCTGACGCGAACTGTCGGGATTGACGGGGAGCTCGGCGTGCTGGAAGTAGAGAAGCTGGCGCAAGTCAGCCACTTCGCGACGAGCGCCCTGCTCGATGGACGCCTGTCGACTCCAGAGCAGGAATTCTACGGCTCACTGGAGGAGTCGTTTTCCGACTCCGACCCCGACTCCGCCGGCAACCGCACGGAGGGCGGCTCCGCCAGCCCGACGGGCCCCAAGACAGAGTCGGAGCAAGACTTGGTCTACTTGCGCCTCGGAGATGACGCGGCCAGCGATGGCGCACAGTGGGATACCCGTCACCAGCTGATGTTGGACGTGGCGCTGCGTAGCCGAGGCGAGGAACCCCTCGCTTGGGGACCGGGCTTGAGTGGGGCGCTCGCGTGGCCGGCCGCGGGACTTCAATGGGGCGTGTTGCTCCGCGCGCACTACTTGGTCCCATCCACCACGACGCATGAGCGGGTCGAGTTCGAGTTTTCTGGCTTCAGCGGATATGCTGGCCCACTGCTCGTGCACCGAGCCGAGCACTTCGCCTTTCAGCTATCAGCGGGAGCAGCGCTGGACCGTATCACTCTCCAATCACGTTCAGGCGAGGCTAGCTTGCAGAGCGTCAACGTAGGCCCGAGCGTGCGTCCGGCGCTGGGAGCGGAGGCTGGTTTCTTCTGGACTCCTGGCACGGCTCGCATCGGGCTCACCGCCTTCTTGCGTTGGCAACTCCGAAAAACTCAGTATGAAGTGGCCGGGCCCGTGGGCGAGTTGGCGGGTGGATCTCGTCAACTGTTTGCTCCTGCTCAGCTGCAACCCGGCGTGATGTTAGAATTGGGGCCCAACCTGGACTGACGACAGCTCCGTGCCAGCACCTGCCCTTTCCCCAGCAAACCCCCGGCGTCGTGGCCTCGGCGCCTGGCCACTACTTCTGACGGGGTGCGCCGCACTCACTGCGGCTGCGTGTGGGAGCGAACGCATTCTGGTGGCGCGAGAGCTTGCCTCGGAAGCTCGCCCCTCGATGGATCTGGACGCAGCACCAGTGGGCCCCCCAATGCTCGAAGATTCTGGCGCAGCGCGCGGCGCCGACGCGGGGAGCGTGCTCACTGCTGATGCCGCCCCGAACAATGCTGTCCCGAACGATGCCGTTCGGGACGCTGGCCTCAGCCTCGATGCTTCAATTTCGCCCCAACCCTGCGGCGACGCCTGCTTTTGCGAGCAGCTGGCGGGCAGACGCTACATGTTGTGTCCGCAAACCATCATCAGCCAATTCGCCATCGAACGCTGCCATCAGAACGGCATGCGCCTGGTGCAAATTGATGACGCCGAAGAGAATGCAGGGCTGCGCTCCTTGGCCAACGAATACGGCTTCCAGACGTTTCAGCTCGGCGCTGGTGACCGGGCAACTGAAGGTACCTGGATCTGGGACGATGGGCAGGCATTATGGTCGGGAGGCACTGACGGCCAGGCTGCGGCCGGCGCCTACGTCAACTGGTCAGAGGGGGCACCTGACAACCAAGCCGTCGACCAGAATTGCCTCGCCTGGAGCTCGGACTTCGAGGCCTGGGATGACAGACACTGCGCATCTCCAGCCTACCAAGCCTGCGAGTCGCCTGACGTGAACGCCCAGTGTCTGGAAGACTGCGCTTGTAGCGAGTTCAATCAGCATCTCTACATGATCTGCGCCGAGTACGCGAACTGGCAAAGCAACTTCGAACTGTGTTTCCAAAGCGGCATGTCGATGGTGCGCGTCGAAAGCGCAGAAGAGGATCAATTCTTGTGGGAGCAATATGCGCCCACGGGCGGCGAAGGGCTGTGGCTTGGCGCCAGGGACGTTGCCGTCGAAGGGATCTGGACCTGGAACGATGGCGACATCTTCTTCGACGACCAAGCGGGCACGCCCGTGGGTGGCCTCTACGCCAACTTTTCTGGCGGGCAACCCGACAACTTCAACCGCGAGCAAGATCGGCTAGCCATGCTTCCCAGCGGCGAGTGGGATGACGTCCACTTCCGATTGGCAATTCCTTTCGTCTGCGAGGAGTCCCCGAGCGACTAGCCCGTCAGGGTTCCATGTTGCGCCTCAACAACAAGATCTTTCTGGATCTTCGACGCCTTGGCTGGAGCTAGCCGCAGGTTGGGAGGTGATGGGGGTCGACGAAACGGTCAAGGACGAGGGTGTCGGCATGACCGAGACTACGACCAGCGACGCCGGCAACGGGCCATTCGGCGGATTCCGTGCTGGTTTGGACTTTGGCGATTCAGCGTCGTTCAAGTGGGGACCGTATTTGGGCGCGTCGGCGGGAACGTACATCACGTACGTCAGCAACTGTGACTTGTGTGACCCAATGCAGACGTCAACCTCAATCGACGAGACGGCTCTCCACTACTGGTTTCGCGCTGGCGTTCAAATGAGGGCTGTGTTCATTGAATAGCTTGGCCGTTCAAACACGCGGGGTGGCTAATTGCCAAGCGGGCCGAATTCAGGGCGCGAAACAGGCTTGCCCGAAGAGGGAGGTTCCGAAGACCGCAACCTCGCACTCCGTGTTGGGGGTGCCGGCATCAGGAGTGGAGGGGATCACCGGAACGCTGGCGTCCGCGGATGTGTCGGGATCCTCAGGAACACTCGCATCCTCAGGAACGCCAGCGTCTCCCTGACTGTTCATTGGATCCCCAGGGTTCACTGTGATGGTGACATTCGGGTCGACGCTGCTCGGGTCCATCGGGTCATCATCGAGTTCATCAGTCGTATCATCCTCAGTGGATGGCGACGTACTGGCATCAGATGCCAGATCATTGTCTGACGTATCATCCTCAGCGGCGGCGCAGGCGGCGTTCATCTCACAGTCGCGGTCGCCTAGGCACGCCGTCAGCCCGATGCAGATAACGCAAGCGGCCAGAGCGGACAGTGATCTCTTGAGCGGGACGCGGGAATTCATGAACATCATGGTACCGCAAGTCACGGTCAGTCTGTTGAGAAACTCGCACCATCGAGGGAGACAACGCTGTTGCTACCTGTTGGGAAATTGATCGTCAGGTTCATGTCTTGCGCGCTGAGCAGATCTCCCGTATCGAATTCAATCAGCTCGACTGCGGCGACCGCCAGCGCCGGGACAAGCAGGGCTATGCCTACGGAGAGGGTTCTGCGGAGTCGCGTAGTGCGGTAAGTATGCTATCTGGTGCGCCCAAGCCAGAGCGACCGTCCAGCAGGGTTGTATCACAGGCTAGGCGTTCGGTGCTTTTCCTGCAGGATGCGGTTTCCCGCACTGCAGCAAATTTGGACTCTGGTTCGCGGCGTCGGCGGACTGACGAGATCGCCCAACGTTACCGAACCTTGCGCGGGGTAACAATCGCACCAATCGCACGCGGCGCGTCATCGGGAAGCCGGTGACGGTGGCTGTGCTGCGCCGCGTCCTTCGTGACGCACGGCATCTGCGCCCGCGTGGCTGCCGTTGCTTGGATTCAACGCCGGTCAGGAGTGCATGGGTCAACCCTGGGAATCTTCACTGGCAAGTCCGTGCAGACTCTCCCGTCCCGTGTGAGGCCGCAATAACCGCTCTCGCAGAGGTAACAGTTGTTGCTTTCGCATCGCGGGAACTGCAGCTCGCAAGGCTCGCCGTTCTGTAACAGCAGTGTGCAGACGTACTCTGGGCAAGCCGCAAGCGGAGCCTCGCAATGCTCGGCGGGTACGCAGGAGCCATCGGCGCAAGCT
>JBNLEN010000188.1:0-11913 GCA_050304975.1 Polyangiaceae bacterium | reverse complement strand
CGATGCAGCCGCGCGTCTGACGCAGCGCCGCTGTCGCTTCGTGCGCCAGTGAAAAAGCCGCCTTGGCGTTCAAGTCCAGGCTGCGATCCCAGGCGGCGTCATCCAAGTCTGGATATGGAATGCGCTCGAAGTTGGCTGCGCTTGGCACCAACAGGTCCAACCCGCCAAGCTGCCCAAGGCTGCGTTGCACCAACTCTCTGGCTTGCTGGCCGTCGGCGAGATCGGCCGCCAGCGGGGTGGCCTGCACGCCCAGCTGACGGCTTGCTTCGCAGGTGGCTTCGGCGCCCCGCTGGTTGTGGTGGTAGTGGACGACCAAGTCCATGCCCTGCTTCGCCAACGCCAGCGCGATGCTACGTCCCACTCGAGTGCCGGCCCCAGTGACGAGGGCTCGTCGACCGCTCAAGTCCACACGCAGAGGCGATGACTGATCGTCACTTTGGGGGGTGGACTGACTCAAAGCTGAACGCTGACTTTTGCAGGCCAGCTGCCGGGGCTCGGATAGGTGGCATCTCCGAGCACGCGCACTAGGCACTCTCGGGCTTGCTCGACCTTTTCATCTTCGCCGGAGATCCCGACCCCAATGGCTTTGCCATCGGTGTCGACGTACATCGTGGCGACGACCCCGCGTGCGCCGGACTTGCAGCCCGAGATGGCGGAGGAGTTTTCGTCCAGCACGCTTTGGATTTCATGGGACTCCCAAATCACGGGCGGACGCACGTCGTCTCCAGCGTTGAAGGTGAATCCATTTTGCGCAATGCCGACCAATCCGCCTTCTGGTTTGGGCCAAGGGGCGGCCCGCAGCGCATCGAACATGCAGCGTTCAGTCGCGTCATCGCCCAGCGTCGAACGCTCGGCGAAGACGTGCTCGGCCTGGCCTTCAGAATTGACCAACACCTTGACCGCGATCTCGCCGCTAATGAGCTCCTGTCGTGTTGAGCCTTCAGTGAAGCAGTCGCGCACGCCTTTGAACGCTTCTTTGAACGCGTACTCCGTTTCGGCCACGGGCAGGGCACCGATCTCCGCGCTCACATCGACCCTGGATAGATCTTCAGGTTGTTGTTCATCGGATTGGTCCACATCATCCGGTGTGTCTGCTTCAGGCGTGGAGCCGCCACAACCGGAGACGCTGGTGAGGGACAAGCAGAGGGCGACTGCCCAGGGCGAGATCTTGAACATGCCGATCGATTACGCGAGCAGGAAACATTCCGCAAGCTCACTCAGCCGATCGCTGAGCCTCGGCTTGGGGCGCACAGCGACCGGGACGATCGCTGCGGCCAACATCTCCAGGTCGAAAACGTTGTCTCCGAACGCAGCCAGCACGGGAAGATCGGCTGCGATTGTACGCAGGGCGAGCAGCTTGCTGCCGGCGTAAGGCAGGGGGTAGGCCAGCTCCGGTTGCAAGCGCGGCTCAGGACCTGTCTCGTCGCATATCGGCATACCTGCTGCCACATCTTCGAACGCGAAACCCAACGGGCGCACGGCTTCGGTCACCACCATGTGCGGCGAGGCTGAAACGACCACGGTCTTGTGTCCGCGCTGGCGCGCCCAACGGGCCAGTTCGACCGTTGGCTCGAAATAACGTTCTTCAAGCTGGCTCGCTGACAGAGCGTCGCGCACATGCGGCGTGAGCTGCGCGGGCTGCCAGCCCGCAAAGCACCAGGCCATGAACTCGCAAGTCTCGAGCTCAGGCAGTTGTCCCGCTTCGAAGGCTTCGAACATCAGCGCGGCCTGGGCATTCGGCTCTTCTCTGCGAGGCAGGGAGAAGGACTCCGCCATGAGCTGCAGTGGTTCTAGAGCTTCCGCTCGCAACAGGCGTCGCTCGACGGCGTAGTGAAAGAAATCTTCGCCGACGTCCCCAGACCAGAGGGTGCCATCTCCATCGAAAGCCAGCACACAAGGCTGGGCAGGCTCCGCTTGTTCAAGCGTTGCTTGAAGCTCACGGAGCCGACTCGCCCACGTTGGCGTTGAGGCTGAACCTGGCACCACGCAGTCCACTAACCTCGGCGCAAGGCTTCGATCACACCCGCGTCTTCCAGTGTCGAGGTGTCACCCTGTAGTTCGCGGCCGGCGGCGATGTCTTTGAGCAGGCGCCGCATGATCTTGCCGCTGCGCGTTTTGGGCAGTCCGTCAGCGAAGCGGATCTCGTCTGGGCGCGCAAACTTGCCGATATCCTTCGCCACATGCGCCTGCAACGCTGCTTTCATCTCGGCGTCGCGCTCGAAGCCCGGCTTGGTCACCACGAATACCACGAGCGCTTGTCCCTTCAGCTCATCGGGGCGGCCCACGGCCGCGGCTTCCGCGACGGCCTCATGCGCGACCAGACTGCTCTCCACCTCCGCAGTGCCAATGCGGTGACCCGACACATTCAAGACGTCATCAATGCGGCCGATCACTTGATAGTAGCCATCCTGATCGCGGTGAGCGCCGTCTCCGGTGAAGTACTTGCCCGGGATGTCGCTGAAGTACTGCTTCTTGAAGCGTTCATCATCGCCCCACACCGTGCGCAAGATGCTCGGCCAGGGGCGCTGCATGATGAACAAGCCCCCTTCGCGGTCTTTGACTGGGGTGCCATCACTCGTGACGATATCGGGCTCGACGCCAAAGAATGGCAAGCCACAACAGCCCGGCTTCATGTAGTGGGCCCCTGGCAGCGTCGTCATCAGAATGCTGCCAGTCTCGGTTTGCCACCAGGTGTCGACGATGGGGCAGCGCTCTTTGCCGATCTTCTTGTAGTACCAGAGCCAGGCTTCCGGGTTGATCGGCTCTCCTACGCTGCCGAGCAAACGCAGGCTGGACAGATCGTGCTTGTCGACCCACTCGTCGCCCGCTTTGATGAACGCCCGAATCGCGGTGGGGGCCGTGTACAAGATTGTGACCCTGTGCTTGTCACAGATCTCCCAGAAGCGTCCCCAGTCTGGGTGATTGGGCGCCCCTTCGTAGATCACGCAGCTGACGCCGTTCGACAGTGGGCCGTAGACCAAGTAGCTGTGCCCGGTGATCCAGCCGACATCCGCGGTGCAGAAGTAGACGTCATCATCCTGCAAGTCGAAGACATACTTGGTGCTGACGTGCGCGCCCGCCAGATAACCCGCGCACGTGTGCAGTACGCCCTTGGGTTTGCCGGTTGAGCCCGAGGTGTACAAGATGAACAGAGGGTGCTCCGCATCGACAATCTCTGCTTCGACTCCCTGCGCTGCGTCCGCCTGTTGTACGGCTTCATACCAGTCCACGTCACGACCGGGCTGCATCGCGGTGCCGTTGTTCATGCGTTGGTAGACGAGCACGGTCTTGACGGAGGGCGCATCTTTCAGTGCCTCATCGACGGTCTCTTTGAGCGGCACGAGCTTGCCGCGTCTGGGGGCCGCGTCCTGAGTGAGTACCGCAGTGGCTTGGCAGTCGTTGATCCGACCGCGCAAGGAGTCGGCGGCAAATCCGCCGAACACCACGCTATGAGTAGCGCCGATGCGTGCGCAGGCCAGCATGCCCACCACGACCTCCGGCACCATGCCCATGTAGATCGCGACGCGATCCCCTTGCTTGATGCCTTGGTGCTTCAGCGCGGCGGCGAACTCGACCACCTTTTGATGTAGCTCGGCGTAGCTCCAGGTGACGTTTTGACCGTCCTCGGACTCCCAGATGATCGCGGCCTTGTCTTTGACCGGGGTGTCTAGATGACGGTCCAGGCAGCTCTCGGTGACGTTCAGCTGCGCGCCAATGAACCACTTGGCAAATGGGGCTTGGTATTCGTGCAGCTGTTCGTGCGGCTTGCGAAACACGAGATCGGAGGTCTCTCGCGTCCAAAAACTGTCTGGGTCATCGAGACTCTCTCGATACAGCTTCTCGTAGGCCTCCATGGACGGCACGCGAGACTTCGCTCGGAACGCAGCGGATGGCTCGAAGTGTCGCTGCTCGGCTGCAAGGGTGTCGATTGCCTGGTCGCTCATGCTTTACCTCCTGGTCGCGCGGGGGCCCGCGTCGTGCCCAAGATCTAGCGGGGCCGAAAAGCGGCCGAAAGCACAATCTCCAGGCAATTGGAGACGCGCTCTAGAAGCAACGAGGAACCGCTAGTCGAGCGACCGCTAGTCGAGCGACCGTGCGCCTGTTGGCACGCCGCCGCGGTCGGGCAGGTGCCTTTCTTCACATCTTCCACGGTCCTGAGGCAGAGCTCAGGACCGGCAACGCGGTTGGCCCGCTGTTAGAGCTTGGCCAACGCTTTGGCGAGCCGAGAAGTGCGGCGCGCGGCGTTGTTCTTGTGGATCACCCCGCGGCTGGCTGCGCGCGCTAGGGCTTTCTCAGCGTCAGCGGCCTTGGATGCAGCTTGCTCCTTGTCGCCGGATTCCAGCGCCAGGTGAGCCTGCTTCAACGTGGTGCGCAATGAGGTGCGGATCACGCGGTTGCGAGCTGCGCGCTTGAGGCGCTGACGATTTCGTTTTTGTGCGGAGGGGTGATTTGCCATCGGTAAAGCTATCGTCCGGTAAAACGGGGTGAGCTCAGCTCTTGCCGCCTTCAGCCTTGGCTGGTTTTGCGTCTGCCGCGTTGGGATCGTAGCCCGGCGGATGAACGGGGAAAACGGGGGTGCCGGCGAGGGCAGAGGCGCGTTTGCGAGCCCGTGCCATGGCTCGGTCTCGGTTGTAGCGCCTACGTTTCGTTTGCTGAGTCGGGGAAACCATTTTTTAGCCTCTCCCTGCTGCTGCGGCAGGGGCGCGGCACTATGGTGGAAGCCCTTTGACCTGTCAAGCCGGTCTCCGGCGAAAGGCGGGCATTTTTGCCAGGATCCTCCGACAGCGCGCCAGGTTATGGGCGGATCGTGGTTGGAACCGCGAACTCGGGGTCCGTGAACGGCTGCACGCGAGCCGCTCCGAGGGCACTCTTGATGCACGTCTCGGCGGGGGTTCCCTTGGCGGGTCCGCTCACCGTCACGCGCTGCACCTGACCAGTGCTGCCGAACACCACGGTGGCCTTCGAGGGGACCGTCGCGCCCGCGACGCACAGCCGCGCTTGCCCCAGCGTGGCGCCGATGGCGCCCCACGCCGCCCCCATGGAGGGCCGCACGCTCCGGGAGCCGGTCGGCTGTGCCGCGGGGACCATCTCTGGTTCCATGGCCTCTGCCGAGCCCGCCACCGTTTCTGGCTCGCTGGGTTCTTCCTCGAGCACGATCGCTTCGGCTTCCACCGCTTCCGGCTGGGGCTTCGCGCGGGGTGCGCTAGCTTTGGCCTTCCGCGGGGCGAGCTGCGCGACGCTTTCCGCCGCGACCGGTTGCGGGGGATCCGCTGTCTGCTCTTCGACTGCAGACGAGGGGGACTCCGGCATGAGGTCCTCCGTCTGCACGACTTCCGTTGGACTGTCCTGGCGAGCCTCGGGGGATTCTTGTCGGCCTTCGACCTCGGTTTCGGCGGGGTGCGCCGGGGGCTGAGCGGCGGGCGCGGCCGCTAGCTCTGTCTCCGAAGCGGGGACAGCTGCGGACGGCTCAACGCTCGGCGGCTGGGTCACGACCAAGACGGCCGCCGCCGCGGCCGCCAGCATCCCACCCAGCCACCACCAACTGGACGTCGTGCGCTTGCCAGACGTGGAGGTTCTCGCCGCAGCGGCTTCGGAGGCCGGCTGAACGGGTTCTGCGGGGAGATCCGGGACGCTCTTCAGCGCGGGACGCGGGCGCTTGGCAGCGTCGCTGCCAGCTCCCTGGCTCTTGGTCGCCGTGGTGTTTGCGCGATCGGTCGCCAGCGATTTCGCGCCGGCCACTGGGCGAGCTTGGGTCAAGCTGGGTGGGGGTGGGGGAGCTGGCTTCGGCTGCGTCACTCCGAGCGGTCGCTCCACCCGCCGCTTCGACGCGGCTACGGTCGCGGCCGCAATTTCTCGCAGGCTGCGGTGATCGCTGGTGCGCCCCGCCACGTCCGAGGCCGGTGCGTCACTGGCACTAAACCTTCGCGGTTCACCATTTTGCATCGCCAGCGGAGCTTGCATCAGCCAACCTTCGGCTTCGTCTTCGTCCGCCTCACTGCCGTCGATCCGGTTTTGGATCTCTTGCGCCATGCGTTCCCAGCGCGCGTCATCACCGACGGGATTATCGACCGGTTGCTGTTGCCAGCGTCGCAACACGTCCTCCGCTAGGGGCGGCAGTTCGATACCGCTGGCTTCTGCTCGTGCGTCGGCGTCACCGGCGAGCGTGAGCTCGCTCTTGGTGGCGCTGTCGCCGGCGCCGCCAGAAGTCTTGATCTTGTCCTCGCCGGGATCCGACTCGGTCATTTACTCTTCGTCCTCATGCATGTGTCCGCGCTGCTGCAAGAACGCGCGGATCTTCTTTCGGGCTTCGTGAACCCGCCACGCGACGGTGCCTTCTGGACAGCCCAAAATCGTGGCCACCTCACCGTGGGGGAGGCCATCGATCGCGACCAGGATCAGCGTCGTGCGCAGGGTCTCACTCAGCGTGTCAATCGCATCGCACAGCGCGCGCGCCATCTGACTCTCGGCGGTCGCCTTCTCCGGCGCGGCTTCTGGCCGATGATCGATCAAGATGGAGTCCAACCTGGGATCGTCCGCAGGGGTCGAGTTGCGCGAACGCTTCTTCGAACGGATGCGGTTGAGCGCCAAGTTGACGGCAATGCGATAGAACCAAGTGTAGGGTTGGCTGCGCCCATCGAAGCGCGACAGTGCCGCATGAGCCCGGACGAAGGTGTCTTGGGTCACGTCCTCGGCTTCGGCCACTTCTCGCAGCATGTGCAATGCCACGCGGTAGATGCGCTTCTGATGTCGCCGAATGAGCTCCCCGAATGCCTGAGAATCGCCATCCTTGGCGTTCTGCATCAGCTCCCGGTCATCCAACGTAGGCATTACGGTTGGCGCGATATATCGCCCCACCGGCTTTTCATACCCTCGCGCACTATCCACACTAGCCAACACTTCCTCGTGTAACAATTCACGTGGATAGTACTTGGCCAAGCCCCGAAATTTTCCCTGCGATCACCGGTCATGGGGCCAAAAAGGTGCGCCTCCGTGGACCGGTGTGTGCGGCTAGCGAGGCTGTGCGTTTTGAGGGGTTGAAGCCGCCGGCGGGAGTGGCCCCCGCGGCGGACAGCGACTCGCTTCAACGAGGCCCCAGGGGCAGGGGCGGGTTACTTCATGTGCTTCTTGAGCAGATCACCCAAGGTTCCGAACCCGCCCTCGGCCGCTAGCTTCTTGCGGTACTCCTTGTGGGCCTGGCGCTCTTCGTTCTCCTTCAGGCGGCGGATACTCAACTTGAGTTCACCGCGCCGGGCGTCGTGATCGAGCACGGCGACCTTGAGTTTGGTGCCCACGGGGAAGTGTTTGCGCAAGTCAGTGCCGCGCTCGGTGCCGGTCTGTCCGGCAGGCACGAACCCACGCGCCTGGCGGCCGGTGGCGCCGAGTACACGCACCACGAGGCCCGATGATTCGGGCTTGATGACCTCGACCTCCAAAGAGCCGCTCTTCGAGATCTTCTGGGGCTGTTCGTCTGCCTGTTCACCTTTGAGAGCTGGGTGCAGGGCAACCTTGTGGCTCTTGAGGTCAAACTGGTGCACGACCACCTCGAGCTCATCGCCGGGTTTGATCAGCTCAGAAGCGTGCTCGACCCGGTTCAGAGACAGATCCGCCACGTGGATCAAACCCTCGATGCCGTCGAGCTGGCAGAAGGCGCCAAACTTCTCGACGCGCGTCACCTTGGTCGTGAACTTGGCGCCCGCCGGATACTTCTCTTTGGCTTCCTTCCAGGGATCTGGCACGAGCGCCTTGCGGCTCAGCCAAATCTTGCCGCGCTCATCGATCTTGGTGATCTGGACGTCGAACTTGTCGCCCGGCTTGAACTCCTCCGCCAGTCTGGCGCGGGGATCGTGCGTGGCTTCGGTGGCGTGGATCAGGCCTTCCAGGTTCTCCGCTTCGGGCAGCGCGACGAACACGCCCCAGTCCACCACAGTGCGGACCACGCCCGGCATCGTTTGGCCAGCTTCCAGAATGGTCAGGGCCTTCTTGCGTCGCTCGTGGGCTTCAGCTTCCAACATGGGGCGGCGCGTCACGACCACGTCGCGGCCGTGGTTGTCGAACTGCGTCAGCTTGAAATCCATGCGCGTGCCGACCAAGGACGCGAAGTTGGCGTTTTGCGGATGCAGGTCCATGCCGGACGCCGGAGCGAAGGCACGCACGCCGCCGAGATCCACGTCGACCCCGCCTTTGATCACGCCGGTGATCAGGCCTTGCACCAGCTCACCGTTCTTCATGGCTTCTTCGAGCTTCGGCTTGGCTTCTTCTTCGCGCAGTGGCTTGCGCGTCAGCACGATTAGCCCGCCGCGCGAGCCATCGCGATGCACGCGAGCCAACATGCGGTCACCCTCGGTGGGGACCAGATCGTCGGTTTCCATCTCGGCACGGTCGAAGATGCCGAGCGCTTTGCCCGACAGATCCACCATGATGGCGTCGGGCAATACTGCCGTGACCCGGCCGAATACCTCTTCACCGGGATGAAAGGGAGCCCGCTCCGTTGCCGGCTTCGGCGAGCCGCCCTCGGCAGTTTGGCCGTCGGCCTTCTTCTTCTTGCGGCGACGGCGACGGCGCTTCTTCTTGCCTTCTCCGTCGGCTGCAGCCTCACCGGCTGGTGTTCCTTCGGTCGCAGCTTCAGCTGTGCCGCCCTCGGCAGGCTGAGTTTCACCCGCAGCCCCAGCGCCTTCGGTTTCCGTCGCGGCTTCAGCGGCAGCCTGACTGCCAACCGCAGGCGGAGCATCGGCGTCGGGGACGCCGGACGCGACCTCGGAACCGGAGTTCTCGTCTGAAGCGGCGGCGGTAGTGGCCGGCTCTACCGGGGGCGGGCCGCCGTCGGAGCCCGACTCAGCCGACGCCGTCGGCGCGGACGCCTCGGACGCTGCTTCCGCGGTGGACACTTGCGCGTCGCCGTTGGAGCCGTTGCCGTTTGCTTGCGAAGACGTCGAGCTGCCAGATTGGGCCGCGACGCCAGGGGTGGTGTTCAGATTTTCTGCAGACATGTGGAGCCCTCTGCGCGTTGAGGAGCCTGGATGGAGAAGGGGTACTGTGTAGCTGCCTTAGCGAGCAATTGGAAGCCGTCGATTCTTGCCACCGCTCCGGTCGATGGAAATCGCGGCAGATTGCCCGTCTTCGTGGACTCTTTCAAGCAGGCGCTGTGCGATCTCAGTGAAGGCTTGGCCGGCGGCCGAGTCCGGGGCGGCCTGGACGACGGGCGTCCCGGCGTCTCCCCACTCGCGGACGATGGGCTCGATCGGGACCTGGCCCAGGAGCGGAGCTCCGGCAAACTCGGCGATCTTTTCTCCCCCGCCGGACCCGAAGATGGCGTGCTTTTCGCCACAGTTGCTGCACACGAACAGACTCTGGTTCTCCACGACGCCCAAAACGTTGATGCCGACCTTCGCGGCCATCGACACCGACTTGTAAACGTCTTGCAGGGCAACTTCCTGGGGCGTGGTGACGATCACCGCGCCGCTGCTGCGAACGCTCTGCGCCAGGGTCAGCGCGACATCACCGGTTCCAGGCGGCATGTCTAGCAGCAGAAAATCTAGATCACCCCAGTCCACGTCCTGAACGAACTGGATGACGGCGGAATGCAGCATGGGGCCTCTCCAGACCACCGCGGCTTTGGGATCGTCGAGCATGAACCCAATGCTCATCAGCTTGATTCCGAAGCGCTGCGGCGGCTTGATGCTCTCACCGTCCGTGGTGGGCTTGGTTTCGACGCCGAACATGGTGGGCACGCTGGGGCCGTACATGTCTGCGTCTAGCAGCCCCACCCGATAACCTTGGCGTTTGAGGGCCAGCGCCAGGTTCGAGCAGACGGTGCTCTTGCCGACGCCGCCCTTGCCGCTCATCACTAAGATGATCTGTTTGACGCCCGGCGCGGGATCGTCATCTCCGCGTTCGCGGGCGTTCAGTTCTGGACGGGGCGTTTCATCTGTCATCGGGTCTGCGGGACTAGGTTTGTTCCAGTCGCTTGTCAACGCCGCACCGCCAAGCGCGCCCCGAAACACGCTGCGGTGACGGAACTCGGGTCTGCGCGTATGCTGACGCGCGATGAAATCTCCGGCCCAATCCGTTTCGAAACTGTTTTCGCGGTTTTCGCTGCTGTCGGTTGCGGGCTCTCTGGGGGCATGCGCCGCGTCACAGGCGACCACGAACCCGCCGGACGCGCCCATCGCGTCGGCGAAAGCGGAGACGGCGCCGGCAGAATCGGAGCCCGCTGCGGCAGATTCACTGACCCAGGCGGAAGGTCCACGACCGCCCGATTTCGAGCTGGAGACGCTTGGTGGACAAACGCTCCAGCTCAGCCAGCATCTCGGTAAAGATGTCGTGCTGCTCGACTTCTGGGCGACCTATTGCGATCCTTGCCTCAGCGCGATGCCCCATCTGGACGAGCTGTATCGCGAATACCGGGCGCAGGGCTTCGTGGTGCTCGGCATCTCGATCGATGGGCCCGAGTCCGTCGAGCAGGTTCGCGCAGAGGTGACGAAGTTGGGGGTTAGCTTTCCGATCTTGTTGGATTCGGAGTCGGAAGTGGTCGCGCTCTACAACCCCAAAACGAGCGCACCCTACAGCGTCCTGATCGGTCGCGATGGGCGCGTGCTGAGCAAACAGGAGGGGTACACCAGGGGCAGCGCCACGCGCCTGCAAGCCGAGATAGAGCAGGCGCTGCAGCGCTGAAGGTCATTCCGCGGCCGCTCGGACCCATCGGGGCGCCAGGCGCCTGACAGACGCAGCGCTTGGTACTACAACTAGGAGGTGTCCGAGTTGCCGCAAAATCCGTTATTGCCTCAGCTCGAACGTTTGCGGGGCTTACACCAAGAGCACCCGTACCCAAGCTACGCAGAGCGGCGCGAGCGTCTGCAACGGCTGCTGGCCATGTCGCGCAATTTGGTCAGCGAATTGGCTCATACCATCAGCCAGGATTTTGGTCATCGTTCCGAGTACGACAGCAAGCTCGGCGAAAGTTGGTTGGTCATCAGTCACCTCAACTACGCGCTGAAGCACCTCAAAGAGTGGATGCGCCCGCGTCCACGCAAGACCAACTTGGCATTTCTGCCGGGCGTTTCCAAAGTGCTCCCGCAACCGCTGGGTGTCGTGGGGATCATGGCCACTTGGAACTATCCGTTCATGCTCGCACTGGAGCCGCTCGTGGGCGCGGTGGCTGCCGGCAATCGCGTGATGCTGAAGTTGAGTGAACACACGCCGCGCACCTCCGAACTACTGGCTGAGCGCCTCACGCAAACCTTGGGTGATGAGCAACTGCACGTGGTGCTGGGCGGCCCAGAAATGAGCGCCCACTTCAGCCGCCTGCCGTTGGATCATCTGTTGTTCACGGGCTCACGCGTCGTCGGTCGACAGGTCGCGAGGGCGGCCGCAGAGAACTTGGTGCCCGTCACGTTGGAACTCGGGGGCAAATGCCCGGCGATCATGCATCGCTCATTTTCCATCGACCGCTTTGTCGCGCGGGTGGTGCAAGGCAAGTGTTATTCCGCAGGACAAAGTTGCGTGGCGCCGGACTACCTGCTGGTGCCTGAGGTGGTTCGGGATTACGTGGTCGAAGCATTGCGGCAGCGCGTGGCGCAATGCTTTCCGACGCTGCTCGAAAATCCTGACTACTCAGCGGTCGCCGGACGCGAGCGCCTACAGCGCCTCAAGTCCATCGTTGAAGATGCGGCAGCGCAGGGGGCTCAGGTGGTTGAAATCAATCCTGCCGGAGAATCGTTTGAAGGCAGCACCAAGATGCCGCTCACGCTACTGCTAGACGTGGCGCCTGGTAGCCGCGCGCTCGAGGAAGAGCTGTTTGGGCCTGTGCTGCCGATCATCACTTACCGCAACTTGGAGGAGGCGCTGAAGCTCGTCAACGCCGGGCCCCGGCCTTTGGCGGTGTACTACTTCGACAGCGACGCTCGGCGCGTCGAC
>JBNLEN010000187.1:0-11972 GCA_050304975.1 Polyangiaceae bacterium | reverse complement strand
CGCTCAACGTCACGACCATCGGCAACGGCAGCGTCACCCTCTCCCCCGACAAGCCCAGCTACGATTGTGACGAGCAGGTCACCCTCCAGGCAACGCCTGACTCCGGATTCCAGTTCGACGGCTACGGCGGGGACATTAGCAGTCTTTCGCCGACGCTCGTTCTGACGATGCAGTCCGACTTCGACATCGACGCCACCTTCATCGCAGCGCCCCCCGCACCCTCAGAATTCGTTTCGGACGACTTCAGCGCCGGCGCCCTCGCCCCAGCGTGGCAGTTCGATGACCCGGTGGGAGACGCGAGCTTCTATCTATCCGGAACCGGCACCAGCGACGCCAGATTGGTGCTCGTCGCACCAGCGGGTGTCGAACACGACCCTTACGAGACGAACAACTCGGTCAGTATGGTCCAAGCCACGGTCGATCAGGACTTCGAGATCGAAGCGAAGTTCGACAGTGTTCCGACAGAGCGCTATCAGTTGCACGGTCTCATCGTCGAGCAAGACGATAATGACTTCATTCGCTTCGACTACTACAGTGACGGGACGGATGTGCGCTTCTTCGCAGCCACCTTCGTGGGCGGTACGCCCTCCGGCAAGGCGAATCAGGTCGTATCCATCACTCCGGGGCACCGTCTGCGGGTCAGCCGTTCCGGCAATACCTGGACGGCGTACTCGTCACCGAACGGGACAAATTGGACTCAGTTGGTGAGCTTCAGCCATACGATCAGTCCCAGCTTCGTCGGCGTAATGGCAGGCAACTCGGGCCCCAGCCCGGAATATGCGGCGCTAGTAGACTATGTCTTCAACACGAGCGCGCCCATCAATCCGGAAGATCCCTTCAATTGCGTGGGCGGTCCGTTCACATTGAACGTCAGCGTTGTCGGAAATGGCAGCGTTTCAGCAACGCCACAACAGGCGGACTATGCCTGTGGGCAAGAGATTTACCTCGCTGCCTCAGCCGACCCCGGAAAGACGTTCGCCGGGTACACCGGGGACTTGACCGTGTCGGAATCAGCCGTGCTGGTTACGATAACCTCTGATATCAACGTCACGGCGACGTTCACTGACCCGGTCGTTGAATTCGACCTCTGGTACGGCAATCAGTTGTCATTCGGGCAGATCGGCTCTGCCCAAGACTATGTGAACGTTCTGGGTCACCTCAACTCCACGTTCCCGGTATCGGCATTCTTCAGCTTGAATGGTGGTGCGGAGCTCCCGCTCAGTATTGACCGTGAGACGTACCGGTTGGTGAGGGATAAGGACTTCAACGTCGACATCCCGGTGTCAGAACTACTGCCTGGAAGCAATCAACTGGTTCTGAGGGCGATCGACGGTTATGGGACCGAAGCGATCGAGGTGGTCGACATCGACTGGTCGCCCGGCAACACGTGGCCAGCGAACTACTCGGTGGACTGGTCGCAAGTCACCAATATCGAAGACGCTGCACAAGTCGTCGACGGACACTGGATTCTGGAAAACGGAGGCGTCCGGATTATCGAGACTGGGTACGACCGCGTGCTGGCGTTCGGCGACGCGTCATGGACGGATCTGGACGTTCGAGTCAAACTCACCATCAACCAGGTCAAGGCACCGGAGATTTGGCCTCCCGTGCTGGGCATAGCAACCCGTTGGAGCGGGCATTTTGACTGGGACAACGGTGTGAGACCCTTCCGCGGCTGGTACCCCAACGGCGGCATGGTCGTTTACGGCTGGACGGAGACCGGCGTGCCCGAAGGGGTCCGGGGCTGGCGCCCGAACGGCACCCATCTGCCCCTGGATCAGGCGGTCCCGCCGATGGTGGAGGGCGAAACGTATTACATGCGACTGCGGCTGACCACGATCTCCGGGGACGAGGCTCAGTATGACTTCAAGTACTGGCCCGCGGCCGATGCCGAACCGGCAGGCTGGGTGTATAGCAATGATTCCGGCGGCGTCGCAGCTCCGCCGACGGGCTCGGTCGTGCTGGTCGCCCACCACGTCGACGTGACGTTCTGGGATCTTCAGGTCACTCCCCTTCCCTGATCTCCGCGGTGAATTCGAGGTCTTGGCCTCGATGAGATCGTGCTAGACCCGCAACGCGCCGAGCGTTTGGAAGTTCGGCGGAAGGAAGATTGGCCTGTGACCGATAGCGACACCCCGACCTTTGCTTGCCGCTTCTGCGGCTCCGCCCTGAATCTGAGCTTCGTGGACCTGGGGATGTCCCCCCTGTGCCAGAAGCATGTGACGCCGAAACAGCTCCCGCTGATGGAGCCGTTTTATCCGCTCCACGCGTTCGTGTGCGAAAAGTGCTACCTGGTTCAGCTCGACGAATACGTGCCGCCTGACGACATCTTCGGGGATGGGGAGTACGCATACTTCTCGTCCTATTCGGATTCGTGGCTGGCACACGCGCGCAAGTACTGTGAAGACATGCAGCAACGCTTCGGCTTGAACAGCGACAGCCTGGTCGTCGAGTTGGCGAGCAATGACGGCTACTTGCTGCGAAACTTCGTCGAGAAGGGCGTTCCCGCATTGGGAATCGAACCGGCCTCCAACACCGCAGAAGCCGCCATCAAAGCCGGCGTGGACACGCTGGTTGCATTCTTCGGCCGCCAGACGGCACAGCGCGTCGCCGCCGAGCGTGGCAAAGCTGACCTACTGCTAGGCAACAATGTGCTCGCCCACGTGCCCGACATCAACGACTTCGTCGGTGGGATGAAGCTACTGCTCGCAGAGACCGGGGTCATCACGATGGAGTTTCCGCACCTCGTACAGTTGGTGGCGCAGAACCAGTTCGACACCATCTATCACGAGCACTTCTCCTATCTCTCGTTCTCCACCGTCGAGCGGATCTTCGCCCATCATGGGCTGCGCCTTTTCGACGTGCAAGAGCTGCCAACCCATGGCGGCTCTCTGCGCATCTTCGGCTGCCACCAAGACAACGCCAAGCTGGAGAATACCGACGCCGTGTCGGAACTGAAGCAACGCGAACTCGAGCTCGGACTCGAAACCCGTGAGTACTACGAGCAGTTCGCGGAGCGCGTGAAGAACACCAAGCGGCGCTTGCTCGAGTTCCTGATCAAAGCCAAAGACGAGGGCAAGCAAGTCGTGGGCTACGGTGCGCCTGGCAAAGGAAACACCTTGCTCAACTACTGCGGGATCCGCACCGATTTCTTGGACTACACGGTCGATCGCAATCCCCACAAGCAGGGGAACTATCTACCGGGAACCCGCATCCCCATCCTGGACCCAAGCAGAATCCGCGAGACAAAGCCGGACTATGTCTTGATCTTGCCCTGGAATCTTGAAAAAGAAATTAGCCAGCAAATGTCATTCATTCGTGAGTGGGGCGGCAAGTTCGTCGTTCCCATTCCTGAAGTGCGCGTAGTCTAGGGAGGCACGACCATGAAGGTAGTACTGTTTTGTGGCGGAAAAGGGATGCGGCTGCGGGAATTCTCCGAGACGACGCCCAAGCCACTGGTGCCGGTCGGCCCCCGACCGATCATTTGGAACCTGATGCGGTACTACGCCCACTATGGCCACCGCGACTTTATCCTCTGCCTGGGGCATGGCGGCGAAAAGTTCAAGAAGTACTTCTTGGAATACAACGAGTGCATGTCCAACGACTTCGTGCTCTCCAAAGGTGGCAAAGACGTTGAGCTGCTGAACACGGACATCGGCGACTGGACGATCACGTTCGTGGACACTGGCATTGAATCCTGCATCGGAGAACGGCTCGCCGCAGTAAAGGACTTCGTCAAAGACGAGGAGATGTTCCTCGCGAACTATTCTGACGGCTTGAGCGATCTACCCTTGGACCAGTATGTAGACCGCTTTGCAAAGACTGACAATGTCGCCGCATTTGTGACCGTACCCATTCCTCACTCGTTCCACATCGTTGAGATGGGGGAGGGTCAAGCGGTCGCGTCCCTGACTGACGTCACAGAGTCCAACCTTCGTATCAACGGTGGCTTCTTCGCTCTGCGCCCGGAGATATTCGAATACATGGAAGAGGGGGATGAGCTCGTGCTGGCGCCCTTCGAGCGCTTGATCAAGAAGAACAAGCTGATGGCCTATCAACATGACGGGTTCTGGCGAAGCATGGACACCTTCAAAGACAAGCTCACGCTTGACGCTATGGCAACCACGGGCGACGCCCCGTGGCGTGTGTGGGACCGCACCTGAGCATGCTGCATCTCGGACTCGGATGCGACGGCACAGCCCCGTCTACGTTCCTTTTCCTTGGAGCGCACTGTGACGACATCGAGATCGGCTGCGGCGGAACGGTTCTGGCACTTCGGCGCAAGTACCCTGAGGCGCGCTTCCACTGGCACACCTTCTGCTCGAACGATGTACGACGCAAAGAGCACCAGGCCAGCGCGCGCTCGTTCCTTGGGACAGACGAACATGCCACTACCGAGACCTTTCGTGACGGTTTCCTGCCGTACGTTGGAGGGGACGTAAAAGACTGCTTTGAGTCGCTGAAGAAGCGCATTCAACCTGATGTGATCTTTACCCACTACAGAGATGATCGACATCAGGACCACCGACTCGTGTGTGAGCTGACGTGGAACACATTTCGCAACCACTTGGTGCTGGAATACGAGATCCCCAAGTGGGATGGCGACTTGGGTATTCCAAACACTTTCGTTGAGCTGACCCCACGGGACTTGGACCAAAAGGTGGCGTTCCTTCACGAGGCGTACGCCAGTCAACGTGAGCGGCAGTGGTTTGACGCAGACACAATCAAGGGCCTCGCACGCTTGCGAGGTATCGAGGCGAATGCTGCCGACCGGTACGCAGAGGCCTTCTACTGCAGAAAAGCCACCATCGCCACGTGAGGGACGCCCCAGACTCCCAACACCCTCACCGGGGCTAGCTATTCGGAGCGGTCAACATCTGGGACCAAGCCGCCACTCGGATCCAGCAGCCACTTCAACCCGCTGATGTTGAGACTGAGGCGTCCGCGCGCGTGCTCTTTCCTCGCGCCCCCAACAGCGGCCAGGAGGGCCAGTGGTGGCACCCGCACAGCAGAACTCAAAGCCAGCAGGGCTCGCGCAGCCAGCGCAGCCCCCGAACCTCCATGCTTGAGGTGAAACAAGATCTGGCTGCGCCGAAAGTCCAGGTACGTTCTCAAGCGCACATTCTTAGCAGTACCACCAGACTCGTGGACGAATTCCCCAACCGGGGCGTGATGTACACGCAAGCCTTGCCGGCGCGTGCGCACGCAGAAGTCTGTCTCTTCGAAGTACATGAAGTAGTCTTCGTCCAGCCCGCCCAGACGCTCCAGGAGATCGCGTCGGATCATCATGGCTGACCCGCACACGCAGTCCACTTCCGTAGGTTTCTCGAACACACGTTCTTGGTAACGCTCAAAATTCAGAACGGAAAGCTTGGTCAGCCCTAGAGCGCTCATCAACATCCAACGCAACGACGGCACGCGCCAGCAGCTCGACTGCGGGGAATGGTCCGGATTCAACAGCCTCGGACCAACGACCCCAACTTCCGGATGGGAATGCATGTATTCGGCGAGTTCGGCGATTGATGCACGCGTGGTGCGCGCGTCACTGTTCAGCAGTAGCACCAACGGCTGGGTGGCAACACGCACTCCCGGATTGACACCTCCAGCGAACCCGCGATTCTGCGTCTGCCGCACCACCTTTACCGCAGGGAGTTGGGCTTCGATGGCATCAGCGCTGCCATCCGTGCTGTTGTTGTCGACGACGATCAGTTCCAAGGGGAACTCGCACGACTCGTCTCGCAGCAAGCCGTCTAGCAGCTCACACACCATCTCCTTGGTGTTCCAGTTGACGACGACTACACTAACCCCAGGAGAATCCTTTTCCATGACGCTGCTCTGACGTCGCGCTTGTACTTCAAATGCGCGGCAAGCGCCAGCTGCGCTGCGTGCCGTCGGTCCCGCACGCCCCTATGGCTCCAGAATCCGGGCTAGAGCCGCCTCCGAAAATCACATCAAGGCGAGTCTGGCCTGCTGTGCGCATCCACCAGCTCGCGTATCTCCCTTTGCCTCTCTAAGCATTCAGGATCATCCGGCGGGCACGCGACCCCTTCGCACTCGGGATCCGCAGGATCACACGGCTCCGGTTCTGGACACTCCTCGCCGGTGTACCCCTCTTCTCCCTCGGGGATCTTGCAGCTGTGAACCTCCAGAATGCGCTCCCGTGGCAGATAAGTGACGGCTCGGCTTTCCGTCTTAGTCTCCCCATCCGCATAGGTGATCGTGCGTGACACCTCGATCGTCCAGCCCGGTTGGCCGCGCTCCTTCACCTTCTCATCTTTGGGGTCTAGCTCATCGTTCGCTTCGTAGACGATCTTCGGCTCAACTACGTTATAGCGCTTGCCCTTGTGCTGCGCGATCTTGCGTCCTTCGTTATCACCATACAGCTTCACTCGGATGTAAGTGCTGCCATACTCAGTCTTGATCAGCACTCCGCTCTTGGTGTCATTCCGAAAGATGAGGTCCGGCTTGGGGAATGACAGCGTCGCCTCGTGACCAGCTGGGTAGCGGCGAAAGTAGTAACTATGAGGCTGACGTTCGATGATCTCGTAGCCGCCTCTCAACACCGCATTAAACAAGGTGGTTGCAAACTGGCTGACTCCCCCACCAATCGTGTCTTCGATTTCCCCGCGCACGATAGTGGGCGCCGCGAAGAACCCGTTGGCCTGGGTGCGTGGACCGATCGTTTCGTTGACGCTAAACGTCTCACCGGGCCGGACTACGATTCCGTCCATCAAGTCCGCGATGCGATGAATGTTTTTGACTCTGTCGGCACAGCACGGGTGTTTCGTCGTGAAGCTGGCTACCAGTCCCTTGATGTTGAGAGCCTTGGCTTGCGTCGTGTCCAACTTCGGAATGACGCCCGTCAACATCGGCAACTCCCCCCGCTCAGCGCCTGCTTCAGCCAACTCGAGCAAGCGCGCTGGCAACAGCTGTGCGTCGACACGCGTTCCAGCGCTACTGGGCACAATCGTCAACTGTTCGCGGTGGTCGATCTGAAAGACCGCATCCTGAGGCTCCACTTCGACAGAGGCGCGATGTTTGTCAACGTACTCCTTCAGTGTCTCCGAATCGAAACTCAGCGTTAATCTCGCAGGCTCACCGGATATCTGGGTCTTCAAAGCGCGCCGCAGAAGGCTAGGCTGAAACACCAGCGTTCTTGCAGACTGTGATCGGTCGGGCTGCGCGTCCTTTGATTGATTGCTCCGCCTCGAGTCCGCCTCCTCCGCCTCCGCGGGAGACAGCCCCTGAGGTAGCTCCAACGTCAGGCGTTTTCCAGTCACCACCTTGGCCCTGGCGAGTGCCTGTTCCACAGCCTCTCGGGTCAGCTTCGGCACCGTCTCGATCGTCCTAATCGGGTGGACCCCAGCCCCCCTTTTGACGAGTTCAGGCAGTGCCTCCAGCAGCGCGGCCCGGTCGATCAGGCTGCCTGGCTTGGGCCACCGAGGTTGCAACTGGTCGTCCTCGTATTGGATCCCGCCCTCAACTGGTGTGGTCAGTGCCTTCGCTTGCCAATTCGCGAGTACCGCGTCGAACCGCGCGTCGTCGACTTCCAGTGCCGGCGCTACCTCAATCTGAGCCCCCAATGCCTGCGAGCTTCTGTGCTGCAGCCACCCGATCAAGCTATCACCACGCCCTGCCGCCAGTGTCGCCGTGCTCAGCGCTTCGGAGTCCAAAGCCACTCCAAGCTCAGCTAGCGTGATTTCGATCTGTTCGTCAGCCAACGTGAAGGTCAGCCGCAGACTGGCCAAGCGCCGGTTCTCAAGCTCCCACCACGCGCGTAGAGCATCTTCGCTATAGCCTTCCAGCGAATGGCCAAGAACCGACACGCCCGGCATCACGTGCCCACTCAGCCGCACCCCATCTGCCACCAGCAAGCCCAGCAACAATGACGCAGGGCCTAGCGCTGCCAGGAGGCCATATTCACGCCGGCCCCAGCGAGATAGCCCCAGCCAAGCTAGCCCGCGCATTAGCGGCGCCGTCCAAGCCTTGAGCGTCGCCAACGTCACCCCGTCAATGCGCGCCTTGCCAGCGTCGCCCAAAGCGCCCGCGAAAACCGCGCCGCGGTGTGTGTTGCCACGGGTGGCTGCCACCCCGGAGCGGTCAATCGAAAATGTGCCAGCATCGGCTCCACGGTAGCCACGGAGCCTTGCCTCGGCACACCAATGGCAGGAGATGAGCCCAGGCCCGACACGACAGCCCAGGGCTTGAGTGGCCGCACCAACTCGCGTGAGGCAATGTTCAGCTGGGTCCGCTCGAGAGTCACCATCGGCAGTGGAACACAATCCGCCCCCTCCGGAAAGGCCGCCCGGCGGCTATCTGGGCGTCCCGTTCGGCGCCGCTGCCAGCACTTGACACTGTTGACGCCCCCAGATGCGGCAACTCCCCAGCAGACAAATGCACTTCGAAAGCGCTCGCCACCTCGACCTCAGTTTTCTAGCGGCCTGGATCCGACTCAGCGCCCAACTCGCCAACGGCTGCGCGCTCTTCGCTTCACGTGGTTTGGGAGTGGAGGAGCAGTTCAGGACCGGTACAGGGCCGCGACACAAACTAGAGCGATGCCGCTTGGCTCCAGCACCCAAGTCATCCAACGGCCGGGGAGCCCTCTCCCCAAGAACGGGTCCAAGTGGTGAAATGAGGCCGCGCGAATCACGATGAAGACACCCAGAAGGCCTACTCCGATCAGCGCAAGCCTGAGACTTCCAGCCGAGCTGCGAAGCGCAAACCATGCTCCGAACAAAGTGGCCAAAACTGTAGCGGCGCCTATCACAAGCACAAAGACTCTTTGCACCTCACGTCGCCTCGCATACCAGCCTTGGTAACGCGCGAGTTCGCGCCCCAGATCGGTCAACAGTGTTTGCAGATCCAACTGCTTGTTAATCGCGAGCAAGAGTAAGAGGGTCGCGAGGCCCAGCCACACCCACCTAGCCGGGTCCGTCCGCGAGCGCCGGAAGCACAGCGCCGCCGCCAGGACGTATGCCACCACGATCAGCCAGCCATCAACCGTCGGGTCACCAATCTCGGGCCTCCACCTAACTTCCCCGAAGAGCAGGCCCCCAATTGACAAAGCTGCAATCAATTCGCCAACCTGATACCCTTGCGGAGCGTCGAACGCATCCAAAAGAACGAGGCCCGGGGCAAATCGCTAGTGGACGTGTCGGATCCCAGAGCAAGAGTTGCTAGATCCTGCGAACGCGACCGCACCCGCTGTAGACGAGAACCTCCGGCAGGCGGCGTCCTTCAGTCAGGTCCTAGGAGCAGCGCAGTCGGCCCGATACTCTGAATGATCCATTTGGTACGCGGAAGCTCCTCCACCACGCTCATGTGGGCGGGATCGCTCCACCTTGACACCGCCGGCTCGTAAAGCCAGCCGTATGCGTTGCTGAGATCTGGTTCTGCGTCAGGATCAGGCGACGTCTTCGTTCCGAGGACATACCCAGCGTAGTTGTCATACGCTTTGCGTAGGCTGCCCCCTCCAGGGGCCTCGTACTCCCACAGCTCGGGCTCACCGAAGTGAACCTCCGCGATTTGGGCCGTCAAAACCAGCGCCCAAAGATGGAAGAACGAGTAACCGATTGGGGGATCGCGAAGAATCGTCTCCTCGTAGATGACCCCTTCGTCGGAGATGGCCCGATCAACCACTTCATAAAAATGCGACGGGTTGGCGTACTCGCCCGAGCGACTATCCGTCCACTCCCCTCCCTGGATGACGTAGCTCGCTAAAGCATCGTCTCCGAGCGCCGCAGCCCCGGCGAGCAGCCCTGCCAAGGACCAGGAGAGGTGATTGTCCGAGCGGTAGCGCGTGAAAGAACTCGACTTGGTATGCCCATCAGCCCACTTCGTCCAGGCTTGGAAACTCGAGTTAACTGCCTCGACCAGCTCCAGCATCCAATCGCGGAGCGCAGCATCATCGCTCTCCGAAATTGCATATCCGTTGCGGGTCAACAGGAGATAGGTATCCGCCACATTGATGAGACCGTAGGTTTGCCACATCGCGTCCAACGCGAAATTCCACGGCAACTCAGAACAATAGTCGGAGCTGGCGGGTTGTCCCAAAAGTGTCGCCGCTTGGTAGTCCACTTCCAAGTCGTGTAGATTCACAATCGTTTGCTGGCTCGCATAGTCCAGCATGAGTTCCACTGCCTTATCGGCGTATGACATCTCACCGGTCAACGCATACTGAAGACCAAGACTGCGAATCGGATCGCTATCGTCTTCGAACTTGGTAGTTGCGTCTTTCAGCGTATCGAAGACTTCGTAGTCCTCGGGCACACACCAGCCGAAGGTAATTTGGGTCACGTCATCCATGTGAAATGGGGTGGCGACCATGGCTTGAGCCTTGTCGGCTCGACTTTCGATGCTGTTGCCTAACGACTCCCACGGCGACCCACCATCTTTGAGGCGCGACCGAGCGCGCTCGAGAAGCGTGTCGCTCAGAAAGAGTCCACGTGCGTTGGAATCCGCGGGACCGTCGTCCGCATCGTCTGGATTGGCTGGATCCGATGGAGGTTCGGCATCATCCCCGGGATCAGCATCGTCGCCCGGGTCCTGGTCATCGTCACCCGAGTCAGCATCGTCGCCCGAGTCCTGGTCATTATCATCCACGTCAGCGTCGTCTCTACCTTTATCGTCATCGCTTTGAGCGCTGTCATCCGACTCTTCCTGACCGGTGTCGGAGCCCCCCTCCCCGCAAGCGAGCGGCATGGCCAAAGTCGCCAACACCAGGAGACGCATCGCGTTGGCGGGAATCGTTACTCGAATCGTGCGTATAGGTGCAGACAATGAACGGGACCCCGTCAACTCATCGCCGATCTCTCCGCCCCTCGCGGGGAAGCTCGACAACGAAGATGATGTTTGTGCAAACTGGATAGGTCTCCTGCTCATCCGCGTATTATTGGACCCATTTTCGAAGAAAGTCACGACTTGCAAGCCCCCCCCTTGGTTTTGCCTCTCTCGCAGGCGACATGCAGGCAGAGCGCGACGAGCTGAATTCAACGACAGCGGGATTCGAGCTGCGATTCCGCCGCGTCGGAAACATGCCGGCTGCGTCGCAGTTGGTTGCCGTTCTACTGTTCAGTTGTTCCGCACATGCGCACCTGCCCGAGCAGCAAACGACACGCGATCCTTATCGCTGCCTCAACGCTTCCAAACCGCAGCGTCGGTAGCATTTGGCTTAGCATCGACTTGGCACTAGAAAGGAGGCTGTGATGCGCAGGTCCTGCTGGGTACTCTTATTTGTTGTTATTGGCTGCGTCGGGTCGGGCACCTTTGATCGCAGCGCCCCCAAAACGGTGGCTCGCCCCTCCAGCAGACCGCCTGGTGATGCGAGCGCGACGCCTGCCGAGGCGCTGATCCCGCCCCCCGATGCGACCACTGCGGCTGGGTGCAGCTGCGGGAGCAATGACGAAGGCAAGCCTTGTATGGGCTCCCGCGTAGCCTACGAGCGCGGCGATGACTACCCTTCGCGGATTGAGTTTTCGTTCGAGTGTGATGGCGGGCAATGCGCCTGCGGCCTATTCGCCAACGGCTACGACTTTTGGGTGGCTCCTACCAATCCAGGTGGAACCGTAAAGCTAACACAGATGCTTCCCGAAGCGACTGGAGCGGCGGACAGCAGTTTGCGCAACGGGTGGGTTGCGAATCCTTCGGCGACAGTCAAGAGCACCTTGATGGACGGGCGACTCGGTGACATGAAGGGCACCGGACTGCCCATCAATCCAACTACCTCCGACCCCGCCACGTTTGACACATCAGAGACCTCCGTCGTCACGGTCGTCAAGTCGCATAGCATGCTCGAGACCGGTGACTCAAAGTGCGGTGGGACCGACCGGGCCACGCGCCTTTCGCGGCATTGCTTTTGGCACGCCGGGGTGCTGACTGTTCTGTCGAAAGTACCGCCTAACGCGGGCAGGACCGTCTTGAGGCCCCCAATAACCGGACCAGAGAAGCCGATGCACGACGTCTCTCTGATCGAC
>JBNLEN010000186.1:0-12018 GCA_050304975.1 Polyangiaceae bacterium | reverse complement strand
GATCTATTTCAACTTCCGGCAATTCAGCGGCAATCACTCCTTCCACACGGTCGATCAGGTTCTGATCTTCAACGCTCGCTTGTCCGGGGCCATCCGCGTCGGTTTCGTCGTCAGTAGGCCCCTTATCGGAGCCGCAGGCGGCGATGAACGCCAGCGCGAGCAAGCCGCTGGCTGTGAACTCCCACCGCCGCGAGCGGCGACCCTTGAATCGAGCTCCAAGTCGCATGTCCCACACAGGTTCCGTGTTTCCCGCTTTCTCAGCAAGCGACAATGGCCACCCGCCGGCGCTTTCGCTGCGACGGCCCGCAAAGTTTCTGCCCGGTCTTGATCTCTAGGCCCAGAATGGGGCTGGCGCTGGCAGGACCATTTTTGTTTGCCTGGCCCGCTACTTCCGCTGCTTGGCCGCCCGAGCGCCACTCGTGGCTCCGGCGCGCAGCGACAGCTTCGTCCTGAGCTTGGGCGCACCTCCCGGAATGACGAGCTCGAGCACCTCGTCGAGTCGCTCGACGAAATGCACTTTGACGCCTTTCTGGATCGTTTCTGGCAGGCGCTCGAAGTCGGCTTCGTTGGCGCGGGGCAAGATCACTTGTTTGACCTTGGCGCGCTTGGCTGCGATCAACTTCTCTTTGATACCGCCGACAGGCATCACCAAACCGCTCAGGTTCAGTTCACCCGTCATCGCGAATCCTGGGCGCAGCGCTACCCCCGTAGCCAAAGACACGAGCGCTGTCGCCATCGTGATGCCCGCGGAGGGGCCATCTTTCGGAGTGGCTCCCGCCGGCACATGCAGATGCACGAAGTGGTTGTCGAAGAAGTGCTGACCATCAACTCGCACGCCTTCACACATGTCGCGCACGACCGTGTACGCGATTTCGGTCGATTCGATCATCACCGCGCCCAGCTGTCCCGTCTGTTTGAACCCGGGGGAACTACTCGAAACCGCCTTGGCTTCGATGAACAGTGTGTCTCCTCCAAGGCTGGTCCAGGCGAGGCCCATGGCGACCCCCACGAGAGGATTGGTGAACAGCGCGTCATTGTCGAACAGGCGTTTACCGAGCAGCTCCTCGATGTCACCCTTCTCGACCTTGATCTGCTGGTCTTCACCCGCCACGATGCGCACTGCACACTTGCGAACGATCTTCTTGATTTGGTTTTCGAGATTGCGTAGCCCTGCTTCGCGGGCATAGCCGTCAATCAACTCTCGCAGGGCGGCCTTCGTGATCGTGATCCGCCGCTTCTTTTGCCGCAGGTTCTGCAAGGCTTTGGGCAAAAGATAGCGGCGCGCGATCTCCAGCTTCTCTTCCAGGATGTAGCCACTGAGCTGGATGACTTCCATGCGGTCCAGTAGCGGGGGCGGAATCGTATCCAGCTGATTCGCCGTACACAAGAACAGCACCTGAGACAGATCGAAGCGCACGTCCAGGTAGTGGTCCAAAAAGTCTTTGTTCTGCTCCGGATCCAACACCTCCAATAGAGCCGAAGCTGGATCGCCGTGGAAGCTGGCACCGATCTTGTCGATCTCATCCAGCATGATCACCGGATTCTGGGTGCCGGTGACTCGCAGCGCCTGTAGAAACTTGCCGGGCATCGCGCCGATATAGGTCCGGCGGTGGCCCTTGATCTCCGCTTCATCGCGCATTCCGCCCAACGAAAAACGGTAAAACTTACGCCCGAGGCATTCCGCAATCGAACGCCCAACGGACGTTTTTCCAACCCCGGGTGGCCCGACCAAACAGATGATGGATCCGCCAAAGTCTCCGCGCAGAATACCTTCTGCCACGAACTCGATGATGCGCTGCTTGACGTCTTTCAGACCATAGTGATCACGCTCCAAAATTTGTCGCGCCGAGTCGAGATCAACCTCTGCTTCGGAGACCATCCCCCAGGGTAGGATCGTGAGCCAATCCAAATACGTACGAGTGATGGTGTACTCGGAGCTGCTCGGCTCTAGCAGCTGCAGCTTGTTCATCTCGTCTTGGATGCGTTCCGTCGCTCCCTCCGTCGGCTCTCGCTCTTCCAAGCGAGCCAGGAACTCCTCAACCTCGGTCTGCTTCCCTTCTTTTTCGATACCGAGTTCGTTCTTGATCGCTTTCAGTTGTTCGCGCAGGAAGAAGTCACGCTGTTGCTCGTTGATGCGATCTTCGATGCGTTGGCGGATCTGACTTTGCAGTCTGGAGATTTCGAGCTCGTCTTTGAGCAGCCCGAGCACCTTTTCCAGTCGGCGCCGCACATCCAGCGTCTCCAGCACCTCCTGCAGGACTTCACCGCGGGCGCTGGTCAAGAACGCTGCCATGTCGGCAAGCGGCCCTGGCTCCTCCAAATTGCCCTGATCCAGCAACAAGCTCAGCTGCTCCTTGTAGAGCGGGTTGAGCGCCACCAGATCCTTGATCAAGTTGATGGCAGCGAGAGAGTAGGCCTTGAGCTCGGCTTTGGGTCCTAGCTTGTCTTTGAGGTACTCAACCTCCGCGCGCATGTATGGATCATGCTGCGCCACGCGCACGATGCGCATGCGATCGAGCGCGCTCAAAACCGCGGTCATCTCGTCATCATCACCGACGGACACGTTGACCACCTGAGCGACCACGCCCACGTCATGCACTTCTCCCTCAACCACATGAGCGGAGAGCGAGTCCTGGGATTCACTTTGGCGCTCGAGCACCAACCCCACCAGACCATCCCCCTCAGCGGCGTCGCTGATCAGCTCCTTGAGCTCCTCACTCTCCAATTCGAGGGGCAGCATGACCTTGGGAAACACAGGCCGCGTCGGCAGCGCCATGATCGGCAGCTGATCCGGGTAGACGTCACGCGCCACGATGATTTCAGAAGGCGGCCCGGAGATCTCAGCCGTCTCTTCGCTGTCGGTTTCGTCGCTCATCTGGCCAATCATACAGGCCCATCCTATTCGTGCTCGCCCCCAATCTGGTGCCCAATCAGAGCTTCAACGCGCGCTTATCAAACCGCCGCTAACGCACCTGAGCAAACTCGTCGTGCGTGAACTGACGAATCACCTCGGTCGCATAGGCCCCGGAGGGCAAAAAGAATTCGAGCACCAAGCAAGCGCGCCCGTCGGACGCTGTCTCCGCGCGCGCCTGCAAGTCTCGGGGGTGGACGAGCAGGTCTCGACGCGCGCCCGGGGCCAGCTTGGCGAGCGCTGCCAGCTGCTGTTCGCTCAACCCCAGACTCTGCAGCGCCGCCTGCTCCAACTCCAGCGCTTGCTGCTGCGGCGCCAGCATCTTCGGCCCCCAAATGGGACCCGTCAGATGGATGTCCTTTTCCGCCAGACGGGGCAGCTCACGCTGGGGATCCTCAACGATGAAGTGCTTCGGACTGCCTTCCAGCCGAACCACTTCCCCCGAAAGCAGCTGGTCGAGCCCGACGTCCAAGCGGCGCTGCACGTAGCGGTTGAACACCTCCGCCTGCACCACGCTCGGATACAGCTTGGTGATGAAGCGCGGCGGCTTGCGCCTGCTTTTCGCCGTAGATTGCTCTTCCAGGAAGCGAATCGCCTTGTCGAGGTTGGATAGCTCAGCGCCAAACCGCTGGGCGCCGAAGAAGTTGGGCATCCCCTCTTGCGCCAGCTTCTGTCGAATCGGCTCGGCCGCTTCAGGGTTGGGCACGTCCACCAAGCGAATGCGAAAGCGGTTCCCGGCAACATGACCCGTGCGCAACTTGTTGTCGTGACGCGTCACCTCGACGACGGAGACCTCGTCCGGTAGCTGCCACTCTTCGGGAGCCAGCACTTCATGGGCGAGCAGACTGATCCACTGAGTGGTCACGGCGTGCTTGTCTTTTTGACCAGCCACGCCAATGTCACGCTCGCGGGTGCCGCTGGCCTTGGCCACATGCTTGAGCAATTGCTGGGTCGTGAGCCCGCGCTTGCGCAAGCGAACGAACAAGTGCTGCCCGTTACCAGACAGCTCGTACAGGGGCACCTCGTCCACCTGGAAGTCCTCCGGCTCTGGACCGAGTTTGCCGCCCGTGGGCGGGCAAGCTTGGCAGTGGACGGGGGGCGCCCACGGCATGCGCGGAGCTGCGTCTTGGGGGGCGGCGTCTCGAGGGGCGGTGTCTTGGGGGGCGGCGCTGGTGGTGTCGGTCACGCGCGCGTTGTAGCGCGCCCGACGGGCAACCTTCGGCTGAATCGGTCCGGACTTAGCGAGAGGTGAGGCGGATCTGCTCCGCCTGCATCAGCTCGGCGGCGTGGTCGCTCTGCGCCTGGACCAGGAAACCGAAGGTCACCACCACGACAGCGATGCTGGCGAGAAGTGCAGTGAGTTTCTTCATGGCTTGACCTCCTTCTGATCGGAGCCCTCAACCTGGGGCTCCGTCACCCGAATGTCACACAGCGGCCATGGAAACGCCACGAGATGACCAAATCGTCACATATATAACTCCACTCCCCCGCCTGGCCCGCGGTTCAGGTGCCGCCCCGACCGGTCGTGGAAGGCAGCGCCAGGTGCTGCCGCAGGATCCGAGCGGTGAACGCCGTTCGCAGGTAGAAACCCCGCGGCATCACTTCCACGTCCCGGCCGTGCTCGTCCACCCCGCGGCGCCGGGCCCGCGAATTGGCTGCCTTGGGGCGCACTTGCAGGTACTTGCCGAGGTGCCCAGTCAGATCATCAACGCCTCCGCGCCCAATGAGGCCGGCGAGTTCTTCCCAGTCCCAACGCAAATCCGCCTGCTCCGACGGGCTGGGGCTCCACAGCACTGCACTGCCGATCTGGCGCTCGGCGACCGGGATCTGTCTCTCGCCCAGCACTGGCACCCACAGCACGCGCCGTAGTTTGTGCCACACGCGCGAATGCTCCCACTCGAGATCCCCGATCTGCAACACATCGATGGTGCACACGAACGTGGTCTCTAGCGGAACACCCGCGCGAGAGACGGGCAGAGTCTTCAGCTCAACCCCGAGTTGCTCGAAATCTGGCGCTGCTTTGCTGCGCGCGGTGGCTCCCAAAGCGCGTTCCAGCAACACCCCAACCCAGCCTTTGGCGCGCCGCAAATCTGCGGGAACGGATTCGTTCAGCTGCACCGCCAGCTGCCCGAGCGTCAGCCCCGCGAGCGGCCTGGCTCGAGCGAGTAGTTCGATTTCGGTACTGGGGGGAGAAATCACGACAAACTGCTAGGAGTACAAGACGCCATGTTAGCGTAGCGGCCCTGGCTGTGACACCACGCGGCCCCTTTCTCCGCATGAACGAACTCGTAGCGACATCCAAGCCTCCGGTGAGCGCGACGCGCGCCTGCTGTTTGGCGCTGACGCTGAGCTGGACCGCAGGCTGCACCAGCTCCGAAGCGGCCTCCGACCGAGTGGCTCCCTCACCAGCAAGCCAACCCACGACGGCGGAAATTGAAGTCCCGCAGGCTGCGGCGGAAGCGGAGCCGTCCCCCAGCGCGGACTCGTCCGAGCCCGAGAGTCAGCCCGCTGCTGCAGCTCCAACCGCGACACCTCCAACGGCAGCAGATCCCCCACCTCCACGCCAACCTCCGCAGGACGCCCCCCGCGTCTACGCCAAGTCGCGTAACGTCTGGGTGCGCGGCAGACCGACCTACGACACGCAGTGGATCGGTTTCTTGTGGTTCGGCAACTCAGTCAAGTTGAAGAGCAGCGAGCCCGTGATGGGGCCAGGTTGCAAGACTTGGTACGCGATCGAGCCGCGGGGTTATGTGTGCGTGGACGGTGAACGAGCTACACTCGATCCGAACGACCCGGTGCTGCGGGGCATTTTCCCTCTGGGCCCGGATCCCGACTCCCCCACTCCGCACTTGTCATACGGCGAAACCGCCGGCTCTGAAGTGTACCCAGAGCTACCAACGGTCAAGCACCAGCGCGCCCGCGAGTGGGACTACCGCTTTCGCATGAAGTACATCGAGGATGCGCTGGCTGGGGGTGAGGTGCATGATTCATTGGTTGGCTTCGACTACGAGCCCGCTACGAACAAGTCGCTCTTACTTCCGGAGCTGCCGCGCAATCTGCGCATGGGTCGCAAACGCTACATCCCGGACAGCACCGTGGCTTGGACGCGCGAGGTAGAGCACGAGGGCCGAAGCTTCTTGCTGACTGATGACCTGACCTGGGTGCCGAAGGATCGCGTCAAACCTTATGACCCGGTGACGTTCCGCGGTCTACATTTGGGCCAGCCCGAAGCTGACGGCCGCATTCCCGAATTGCCGCTGGCGTTCTTCCGCGACGAACAAAATCCAAAGTTCAAGCGGACCGAAGCGGGGGAGTTCATCGAAACTGGCGACAGCTACGAGCGCCTTTCGTGGGTGGCGCTGACCGGCAAGACCGAGCAGGTGGGCGAACAAACCTTCTTCGAAACCAAGGACGGCCAGTGGCTCGACGCTGAGCAGTCGGTCATCCCAGCGCTGCGAGACAAGACTCCATGGGGCGCTCCCATGGACGGCTCCGATTTCGAGGGCGATGCGCCACGTGGGCGCCAAACCTGGATCGACGTGAGTGTGCTTGGGGGCTGGCTCTTGGCCTACGAAGGCACGCGTCCGGTGTTCGTGACCCTGATCTCGCCCGGTCGCGGCGGCGTTCCCGCTCGGGGCGTGCCGCCACTGTCCACCTCCGCGACCCCTACGGGACAATACAAAATCACTGGGAAGTTCCTGACCGCTACCATGGTCGCCCCGAACGACTTGGTGCATAGCGCAGTGCCCTGGGCGCAGAACTTCACCGGACCCTACGCGCTACACGGCGCGTATTGGCACAACAACTGGGGCAACAAGCAGAGCGGCGGCTGCGTGAACGTCTCCCCACAAGACGGGCAGTGGCTGTTTCACTTCACAGAGCCCAAGATCCCAGAGGGCTGGCACGGAGTGCGCTGGCTACCCAAAGAAGAGCCCGCCACGACCTTCATCACGCGCCGCTAGAGCGCGCGCCTAATAGGCCGCTAAAGCGTGCGCAGATACGCGACCAAGTCTTGGCGCTCGCGTTCGTCCAGCGCTCGCCTTTGGCCCATCGCGCCTTGGGTGTGCAGTAGCATGTCTTCCAGTCCCAAGAAGCGCCCGTCGTGAAAGTACGGAGCGCTGCCAGCAACGAAGCGCAGCGACGGCGTGTCACGACGCGCTACCACCTTCAGCTTGAGTGACTGTTCACTCGTCTCAGCTCCGCCGCTGCCTCCCAACAACGCATGTTGGCGGCCATCCACGCGGCCATCCGCACGATGGCAGTTGTTACAGCCGACGGACTTGTCGTGGTACAGCTCCTTGCCGCGCCGCTCACGCGAGCTCAGCGCATGCTCTGCCTGAGGTGGCCCCGGCAAGTGCGCCACGAAATTGACCAAGCGGGACAAATCCTCCGGCTCCAGCCCTGTCCCCGACAGTTGCTGAGTGATGGTGTTGTTGATGTGCTCGACCAGCGTTCGATGCTCCCCCATCCAACCGTAGGGCGCCGTATCCGCAATGCGACCGTCCAACATCACGGTTTGCCTGGATGCCAGCTTGCCAGCCGTACGCCAGCTGAGTCCGTCATCTCTGCCTGCGGGATGACAGCTAGCACAAGCGCGACCATCTTTGCTCAGCGCCGGGTTGTTCGCGCTGTGAAACAGCGCTTGCCCAGCTAACAATGACAACTGCTCCGGCGTGAGCTCAGCGGTCACGTCTAGGCTCGCCAGCACCTCCAGCTCGGCAGTGGCGCGCTCACGCAGGACCGATGCCTGCGGACTGTGTTCGTTATAGCGCTCGACCGCCGCAGGCCCCAACTGCAACACGCTCAACTGGCGCGCAAAGCTCGACCAAACGTAGGCTCGACGCTCCGATGCGTCGACCGCCAACGCGCTCGGACCGCGCGGCACCCGCCACTGCGCCATTTCCGTGCGAGCGGGATCCCGCGCCAGCGCGTCGTACTCAATCACGCGGTCCGACCCGATGCAGGCAACCAACAGTCCGTCGCGCTGGGGATCATGAGCGACCGCTCGAGGCAAACGGCACACGTTCTTGTTTGAGGTCGACCAGCCCGAAATGATGGCAAATTGAGCTTCACGGTTGGAGCTGCGCGCGCTGACGTCGTAAACGGCGAGGTCCTGCAAACTAGCCGGGAAGTTGTCGATGGCGGTGCCGTAACCGACGGCGATCTCCTGGGGCCCTCCCGGATTCGACAGTGCCTGGGGCACGAACACCCTGTCCTGCACGGCGATGCTAGCGAATCCCTGACCGGCGAACAGTTTGGTGCTGCTCGCACGCGGCCTCGGCGGGTGGCGATGCCGGTGCGGCCGCGGCTTCGACTGCTGCATCACCGATTTCACAGTATTGAAGAGCACATGATCGAAATGCGGGATCTTGTGTCTCGGTCGGAAGATGCGCTGACGCCGGATGGTATTGAGCGAGTGCTGCTCCACTCGGCCCGACGCGAGATCCACATCGCTCAAGATACCTCCACTGCCGTGGGCAACGATCGCCCTCGACCCGTCACTACTGATGCTGACGGAGCGCGGATCCCGAGGCAGCTCAACCGCCTTGTCTTTGGTCAGCCGTGGCAGTTCAAAACGCTGCAGCGCCTGACTCCAAGCCGACACCACGAGCAATGAGCGCTCATCTTTCGCTAGCACTAGCGCCACCGGCTCGTCTTTGGTCTGCGCCGAACGCAATTCCGACAGCTCGGGCCGCTCCCCGGCGCCGCTGACCAAGCGATAACTCGCGAGCTTCGCGCAGCGCGGCAAGACCACATGTAGATCGCCCCCCTGATCAAGCACCATCTGGCCAGGTGCGCAGTCCAGCGAACGTGTTGCTACGATCTGCTGTGAGCTTGGGTCGATGATGCTGATTGCGGCTTTGGTGTCATCCGCCAGCACCACAACGGCACGCCCAGCAAAGTTCGCCAGCAGCAATTGGCTGCCCTGAGTGGCGCCGCTGCGCTGCCCACGAGGTTCAAGTAGCGACGCAGGGCCGCTTCGACTTCCGCTCGGCTCGGCGCCGTTCGCCAGTGGAAGCGATACATCCCGCGGCGGGGGCTCCTGCTTCTGAGTAGTCGGCTGCGATTGGCAACCGGCGGTAAAACAACAGCAGATGGTCAGCGCGCCCAGCACGCGCGATAGGTGATCAAACATAGCAAACCCCCGTTGGGTGCAGCGTTAGACGCACTGCCTCCGACGAGGGTTTGTTGCCGCCAGAGAAAAAGGCGGACGGGTGCTCCAAAGAGGTTTAGAAGCCGAGTTCTTTCTTGCGCTCTTCTGCAGTCGGCAGTGGATCGCCGGTCTCATTGATCACGGGCAAGCTCTTGCTCTTGTCTGCATTGATGGCGACCCACTCCTGAAGCTCATCAGGCAGTTGGTTCTCATCATAGATCGCCTCGACCGGGCACTCTGGCACGCAAGCACCGCAGTCAATGCACTCTTCGGGGTCGATGTAGAGCATCTCGTCGTCGCCGTGAAAGCAGTCTACGGGACACACGTCCACACAATCGGTGAAGCGACAACGTTGGCAGTTGGAGGTAACGACGAAAGCCATGGGAAATCCTCTCGTTTGTGGCGGGGGGAACCTAGTACAGGGGCGGCGCGTGAATCAAATCGCTGGCGCGCAAATTGTGACTTTTGTGGCCAGAATCTAGCGGCTGAGCCAGCAGCTGGGTAGCGCCCTATTTGGAATAGCCCTCATAACCAGGCCAGCGGCAGCGACTCAAACTTATTTAAGCAATCCCGGGACTTCGGGCTTCGCTCATAACCGCCGAAGCGAGCCGACGCCCCAGCTCACCTCGGCCAGGTGCTGGGCTGGCGATCAAATTATCCGTATCAAGTTAACACCAACCAACCGCAGGAAGTGCTGCAATCACATGGAGAAACGGCCTCCGCGACGGTCTGCCCCTTGACATCTGGGGGCGTCGGGGCCACGAACTGGGTCATGCGTTCTTGGGTTGGTCTGGTGTGGTGCGCAACGATTGGCGGCGGCTGCCTGCTCCTGCCCGACGTCGCCCAAGCTGAGATCACTGGCGAAAACAGCTTGCCCATCCTGGAGGCCCCAGAGCCTGAGCGGCGCGGCGATTTCATGATCGGACTCAGCTCCGCCTACGGCGTGGGCTTCTACAGCGGCTACCAAAACAAGCTGCAAGAAATTGGTCGCCCTGAGTTCCGTACCGACATCAATGGCGACTTCGCCAATACCGGCTCGATCTGGATCGGGGGCGCATTGCGAGACTGGATCTCGTTCGGCCTGGGTGTCACTGGTGGAAGCAGTTTTGGGGACACGCGGGCTAACGGCGGCGCCTTCACCATCCGCGTGGAATCTTTCCCGCTGTACTCCTTCGGGGGGTTCTATCGAGATCTCGGGCTGACGACCGAGTTCGGCGCCGGAGGCATGACCTTGGTCGACCAGGATGACGAAACCCTAGCGGACGGGGGCAACATGTCGTTCGTCACTTTCGCCGCGTTCTGGGAAGCGGCCACCTGGTGGAAGCTCAACGTTGGCCCAGTCTTGAGCTACACGCACATGTCCAGCGAATCGCTCACAGCCAATACCGTTGGCCTGGGGCTGCGTACCACCTTCTACGGCAGCCCCTAAGTTCAAACACTAGTTCAAAACAGAAACGATGCCCCGACGCTGAACGTTGGGTAGCCCATGCGGAACGTTAGCGCGGCGCTTTCAGCGAAGTGCCAACGCCCGCCGAGCTGCATGACCGGCGAGAGTCCGAAGTCGAGCTCGTCCCTATCGTCGTCCCGAAAGTACAGCGCTAAGCCAGGTTCAGCGAACGCGGACCAACGCTTGTGCAGCCACAGGTTCCACTGCATCACGATCGGTACATAGAAATACGTCGAGTCCCCGGCTTGGCCATCGACCTCGACACAAACTCTCGTTCCATTTGGGGCACTCACGAAATCAGTGCAAGCGCCACGCTGAGCGTCGTCCGCATCGTAAAATACCCAATCCAAACCCACGCCCACCGCAACGGTGTCGTTGAGTTTTGGACTGAACCCCCGTTTCAACACCGGCACGGATAGCCGCAGTCCGGGCCCCCACCCCACACCCGTCCCCGCTCCTGGTGGATCGATCGGGGACAGCACCAGGTGTGGCTCCAACTCGAGAGTGTACTTCGGGTGGCGTCCCGGCTGGTTCAACAAGCTCCGAGCTTGCGCCGCCTGCGTCAGCGCAAACACCAAGGCTGCCGCCAGCAGCGCCGTCACAGTTGGCCCCAAACGCCACCAGCGACTCAACGAGACACGCATCGCAGCACACCTCCCTGGGGACCATGGTCGGAATCATCCAACCGATAGCCGTCACCCAAACATTCGACTCCGCAGTTGTTGCCAGGGCCGACTTCATTGCAGTCCACTTCGCACGCGCCCTGACACACGACTTCACACGAGCCCACGCTGCGACAGGTGACCTGGCTGTCGGGCCCCACTTCCACCCCGCAGCGGCTGACGGAAGTGCAAGTGTAGTTGCAGTGAGCGCCGCAGATCGCGCCGCAATCCGGCACCTGCCGACAATCGATATCGCAGTCATCTTCACACTTGGCGCTGCACTCGTCCAGGTTGTCACAGCTGAAGTCACAGCCATCTTGGCAGACGGCGCCACAATGCTTCAGGCTTGAACACTGCAGGTTGCAGTCGCCTTCGGTGCACGCGAGATAACAATCGTCACCCCCTGTGCAGACGCACTGGTCATCATCGTGGCTGCAGTCATGGTCTCGACAACCCGACGGCAGCAGCAGAATCAGCGCTAGCGCGAATGCTGGGCCGAGCCATACCGTGTTTGCTCGAAATTTCACGGCGCGGAGCATACGCACAGCGGTTCCCATCGTGGGAGTGATCCCGCGCGTCCGCCAAGCGCCCAAGCCGGCACCGAGCGTGAATGAGCAGCCAACCCGGCTTCAAAAATACGGTTCCTCTGGGAAATCTGTGGGCCTGATTTCAGGTTCGCGCCGCAACTAACTGCTCGTGACCTGGTTGGCCTCCGGACGGCGCGAATGCTCGCACTGGAGTGCGAAGCCGAGATCGTTGGCCGATGACTGAGGCCGAGACAGCCGGGTGACTGTGTTCTGAGGTGTCCATGTTGCTTCCCCCTCCAGCGCCGAGCCCTGGTGAT
>JBNLEN010000185.1:0-12100 GCA_050304975.1 Polyangiaceae bacterium | reverse complement strand
CAGGATGTATCCGGTGAACGCCAAGCCCTCCGCATCCGCCTGCAACCAGTACGTGTACAGAGCGTCTTCCTCACTGATCCACCTCAGAGTTTCACCGCCGGCCAGGTCGATACGGGCGACGCCCGCGGGCGCGAAGTGAGACACGTAGACATGCGCGTCTGTTTCAGCCATGCCCACCGGGTACATCAATGGGGCAGTCTGAAGCAGTTCGCCGGTGGCCTTCGACACGCGCTGGATGCCTTCCATCAAGGTGAGCGCCCAGATTTCATCTCCGATCGAGCCGACGTCGGCGATGTCAGCAAAGCTGGCAAGCGTTGTGGGGGGGCCACCAGCGTAGGGCACGACCACGATCTCGTCCGTGCTGACCGCGTCGCTTCGACTCGTTCGATTGGCGACATAAACGGCGGTGTCATCAAAGGTGAAGCGGGCGGGAAACGCCAAGCCGTCGAGTACGGTTTCCGGTTCACCCAAAGCCCCACTCGGTGTGCCGGCTGTGCCGCCTGCTCCGGAACCCGCGGTGGTGTTCGTCTGCATGCCGCCCGCTGCTCCGCCGCTTTGTGTGCCGTCGCCCGCTGCTCCGCCGCTTTGTGTGCCGCCGCTCTGTGTGCCTCCACTGGACGCGCCAGCTGACGCGTCAGGATTCGCGGCATCGCCACCGCAGCCAGCCACCAGCACGAGGGGCAGAAGCAAAGTGAATGAGGTAAGGTGTGGATTCAAGGCGCTCTCCAAAAGCTTGTGGGATGGACCCGTGGGATGGTCCCCTAAACTTCGGTCTACCGCGCGTCGCCGGATTGTAAATTGGATCCCAGGATTCGCGCCGAGAGCCTGGTGAAACAGCCTCAGGCGCTGCCTCACGGCGGAGGTCTTGCTGAGCAAGGCTTGGGAAAGCTCAGGCTCGCGAACCGCGGGCGAGCAGCTCGCTTACGGTTTGTCCCAGTGTTTTCTGGACTTCCGGGGGAATCCCACTGAATTGCACTCCGCATACCCCGCTAGCGGTACTGACGTGTCGCACCTCGCACGACAGTTCGTGCAGCTCATCAGCGCCCACGCGCACCCGCAGCTTCAACTGATCAGCGGCCTTGAGAGACTTCATACTTCCCTCAACCAGCAGACCCAGACCAGAGATGCTCACGTCCAGCACGCGCACCGGCTCGGCGACGATGCCGTCAATGATCCAGGCTTCGACCGGCAATTCCGGCAGCGGTCGAGCCCGCACGTGACGCCGACGATTTTCCGCTCCGAAGTCTCCCGCCATGGTCTGCACGATAGCCGCGACTTCGCGCAGATGCCAACCAGATCTAAGCAAAGCGGGATGTGGCTCCGCGCCAGCGGGCAAATTCCGGGTGGGGGCGGCGTTCTAGCGTCGCTCCTCGGACCAGGGATCGAAAGGGTAGTCGCACATCGGGAGTTGAGCCTGTTTACAGGCGCTGCACGCGGAGCACGTCGATCAGAAGCCATTGCCCGGCGTGATCCGGGTCGCCGCTGCCCAGACTTGGTTGGTCAATACTTCCGCGTCGAGGCACTCCGCCTGGGATGTTGATGGTGCGTGCTTTGCCCGCGCACGGATATCCCCCGTTGGCGCCGCAGTTCTTGATGACGCGGCAATCCTCAGCGAACGAGCGCACGACGACCTGTCCGCCACCGACAATCGTGATGGTTTCCTGGAAGTCCACGGCGAGGGTGTAGTGCCCTTCAGTGGTGTCAGAGTTGACGTAGTAGACGCCGACCTCATTGCCGTTCTCGTCGGAGACGCGGATGGCGTAAGTCGCATAGTTCGACAGCGGAGGGACGTGGCCTGCGGGAGCGATGCCCCAGGGCGTCGGGGTTCCTCCCGGGTCGCGGCTTGCCGCGCCACCGCCGCGGGCCACTCCCTCACCATAGATTTTGGGCTCTATCACGCCGTAGAAGTGCAGCGTAGCGCTGTACCGGGCGCCCACGGCCCCACCCACCGTATAAGCGGCATATGCGTCCAGTATGGTGTCGTCGCAACCGATCAAGTCCCCGCCATTGATGCGGTGACCAGCTGCCGCGCAGTCATCTGACGCGGCGGTGTCGGCACACGGCATCTCGACTAGATGCCCGTCCAAATCTCCCACAATATAGACCAAGTCACGACATGACGGAGGTGACAGCGAACATTCCTGAATGCCGTCTGTGCACGTCTGCACCGCCTCGAACATGGTTCGGTCGCCGTTGCAGCGCCTCAAGCTGTTGAAGAAGCAGTCGTACTCGCCCTCGTTACAACTGGGGGCCCGGCACATGCCCGCATCCGCATCACACAGCGCTGCCGTGACGCACATCTCTGCTTCGTCGAATCCGTCGCGGTTCTGGTTGCACACATACAGCACGTTGGCGTCACAGCGATGTTCCCCGACGTCACACAGTGGCGGTTCACACTGCCCCGCTACGGCGTTGCAGTATACCGGTGAGGCGCAGTTGCTCACAAAGTCTAGTGAGGTGCCTCCGCTGCTGCATTGAAGCAGTGCATTGCCGTTGCATGTGTACGCATCGGGTTCGCATTCAGCGACCTGGCAGAGGCCGTTGACGTCATCGCACAACTCGTCTGTTACGCAATCCAACGCCTCAACAAAGCCGCTGCGATCTTCGGCGCAGCCCTCGAGTACCTGGCCGTTGCACTGGAAATCCCCGCTATCGCAAGTTGGTTGGATGCACTCGTCAAGCGTTGGATCGCACAACGCGGAGCTGGCGCATTCTTCGAGCAAGTCAAAGCCCGTTAGTTCTTGGTTGCAGCGCATCAGAGCTCTGCCTTGGCACTGCTTCTGAGCGAGCTCGCACGCGGCGAGGTTGCATTGGCCAGCCGCGGCGTCGCATAGCGCTGGGCTGGGACATTCCTCAGCTACGGTATTTTGCCCGCTCGAGCAGCTCAACAGCGTGGCTCCGGAACACTCGAACGCTGCCGCGCAAGTAGGTCCGGCCCCGCCGTCCCCTGCTTGTCCTCCGGTGGGGATGCCGGGACCTCCGTCAATACTCCCTCCAGCTCCGGCGCTGGCGTCTTCGCCAGCTTGCCCGCCCGTATTGAGCGCCGCTTCTCCGCCCGAGGCGGCATTGGGGTCATTCAAGGCGGGAGCGCCTCCAGAAGAATCTTGATCGGTGAAGTCTCCAACGCCCAGCACCTGAGCGCAGCCCGGCAACAGCCAGCACAGAATTCCCACGTAGCGCATCAAAAATCTCGAGCAACGGCTAGTCCGAACTGGCCCGGAGCTATGAGTGGCAGCATGTTGGTCGACGGCTGGCTTGCCAGCTGCTGTGGTTCGTCATCACCACCTGTCAGCAGAAGGATCAACGCGACCCCCACCGCTACGCCGCCGCCAGCTAGAGCGCCGGTAGCAACGTTGGCTTTCACCTCCGCAGCGTTCACTTGTTGCCGCCCACTGGGAGAACAGACCTTGCCCGGGCACAAGCCGGGGTCACTCTCGGCGTCGCTCAGTTCGGACTGGGCCGCCAAAGCAAAGTAAGTGCCCAGACCAAGAGAGGCTAGTCCGAGTGTGCCTAGCGTGTACGCGGTCGGGTTTCGCCAGCTGGTTGGCTCTGCCCCCACTTCAAGCGGCTCGCGCTGGGGCACTTCCGCTGATTCGGCCGTGGTCGATGCGTCGAGCGACTCGAGTTCTGGAATGCTCAGCATCTGCTGATCCGCGTCATCCCCAAGCTCGAGCGTGGTCGAGTATGTCTGCTTGCCGGCGGCGCTCGCTTGGATTGTGTGTACGCCAGGGTCGTAGGGCAACGCCGCGTCCAACACGATTGGATTGCCATCCACGGTGACTCGGAGCTCTTGCTCCGCCGTTGAGGTGACCGTTAGCCTTGAAAGTCTCGGTTCGAGTTCTGCTATTTGTTGGCGCGCATAATCGACGCGCAGTCCGTCAGTGTCTTTCTGAGCCTCCGCCAGAGCTTCAGAAAACTCCGCCCAGGCGGTGGCGGTCTTTCCTTGTTGGGCATGGCAGTTGGCCAAATTCAGCAGCGTGCCGGTGCTGGCTTCAAGCCGCTGGCTTTCCGCGAACTTCACACACGCCTCATCGATCTTTCCGTCTTTGAACAATTGCCGGCCCTGCTGAAACAATGCCTCGGCAGCAGCGTTGCCAGCGGCCGCAGCTGGGTGCGCGACGCTCATGACCAGCAGGACCAGCATGGCGTGCACCGTTCCGTAAGCTGCGCTCAACGCCCGATAATGGCGTCGGTCAGCGTGTTTCCAATGGATCACGATTCACTTTCGGTTTGGACTTTGGTGCTTTTGGTGTGCGCCGTTCGATCTTTGGAGGCTGCTGCGTTGAGCGAGCCGGCTTGGATTGGCGCGCGGTGGCCGCACCAGTTTGCGCGCCGGCCTGGCTCGAAGCGGCCGTCGCTGGCTCATTCGCTGTCTCGCTCGTATCGTCATCCAGGGTGGTCACTGCCGACGGTTCAACGGGTTTGGTGGCGTCGGCAGCGTCGGGGTCTCGGCTCGTTTCGACGGGGGCTACGTTTGGCACGTTGTCCATCGGCTCCGATGGTAGCGGCGCTGCCGCAGATCCTGCGAATGGCGCGCCACTGCCGACTGCCGGCACCTGAATGTCATCACCAGCTTGGAGCAGCACGTAGAAAGAAGCCAACGCCAGCCCCACACCAGCAGAGATGGCGATGGGCAGCCAGGGAGTTGTGCGCCTGAAGGCTGGGACGCTAGGGGGGGTCGTCTCCGCCACTGGGGGATGCGTTTCGAGCGATGCCTGGGGCTGCGCTGGCGGACTTTGCACGGAGTCCACGGGGGCATCAGCCATTCCGGTGACCAACAACTTGAGCCCTTCAATCAACTCGCGAACTGTGGAAAAACGCTGTTCGCGGTCGCGGGCACACGCGCGAGCGAACCAGTCATCAAAGCCGAGCGGCACAGCGCCGACGCTAGATGGCACGGGCATCGGACGAGCGCAGATCTTCAAGACCAATTCTCCGATGCCCTCCCCGTCGAACGGGCGAGAGCCGAGCATGCATTCGTAGCTGATGACTCCCAACGCCCAAATGTCCGTGCGTGGGTCAACAGCTTTGCCCTCAGCTTGTTCAGGGCTCATGTAGTGAGGCGTACCCATGACTGAGCCGGTGCGTGTGGCCGAGATCAGCTGGGTGGACGAACCGCAAAGCTTGGCGATGCCGAAGTCCAACACTTTGGCGACCTCATCATCTTCGTTCTGAACCAGAAAGATGTTTTCGGGTTTGAGATCACGATGAACGATGCCGAGGTCATGGGCTTTGGCGACGGCGCGACCGATCTGGATGATCAGATTTACGACTTCCGCGGGAGTGAGGTGACCTCGCGTCTGAAGCCTTTCCGCGAGTGTTTCTCCCTGTAGAAGCTCCATCGCGATGAAGGGAACCTTCTCGTGCACCCCAAAGTCCAACGTCTGAACGACGTGCGGGCTTCTAAGCGCCGCTGCGGCTTGGGCTTCCCTGACAAAGCGCTCCGCTCCCTCGTCATCTGCGGCGAGTTTGGGATCCATCAGCTTGATGGCCACCGGCGAATTCAGAGCCACGTGGTGGGCTTTCCAGACCGAGCCCATGCCGCCCTGTCCGAGCAGCGAGTCGAGTCTGTAGCGATCCGCCAGGACCGTGCCGACACCAACAGTTTTCACCCGACAAGTAGAGCAACCCGAAGATACGGAAGCAAGCTCAATCAAAAGCGTGAAACAGTCGACGAAAAGCCCTCTTTCTTGGGAAGAAAGCCAAGATTTTTCGATCGCGCGAAAGCACAACTCCGGTGCGGACACTAGGTTTCCGCGACGTATGAGAAATGTTTGCGGCGGGTGCGGGACGTTGCACTATGGAAAATGATTCAGCCGTACGGCTATGCGCAAGCTAATGACTATGCCTGATTTGGGGGGTGCCGGGTACGCTGCCTACCCCGCAGCGACGGATCATGCGGTTGCTACGTGCGCGGGCATTCGGACGCACCTTCAGGCTGATTCCGAATGCCCGATGTCTGTGCGGGAACCCGCATGCGGCCTGAATTTGAAGCTTCCGCTATCCCTCTAGGGACAAGCACAATCGTAGACGGCTAGCGATGTGCTTCGGGGGGCGGTTCCGCCGCCGATTGTGTTCACCCCACAAACTGAATCCAGCTCACCGCACGGGGAGTTGGGGTTGCAGTTGTTGTCGATGTAGCACTGCAGATATTCGTTGCACTTGTCCACCTCACCGGGGTTGGGGGAGTCATCACACGTGGGGCATCCGGCGGGAATGTTTTGTAGACCGTGCGAGTAGGAGCATTCGCCCATGGCGTTGCACGTGTCTGTCGTGCAGGAGACCTGATCGTTGCAGTCATTGTCGTTTGAGCATTCACAGGTGCCGTTGTCCGGATGGGTGCACTGGCCGCTGTTGCAGACATCCGCCGTGCAAGCACTGCCGTCATCTGCGCAGGGTACCGTGTTTGCCACGTGCGCGCACGCACCAGCTGAGCACACGTCATCCGTGCAGACGTTGCCGTCATTGGAGCATGGATCCGTGTTGTTGGTGTAGACACATTGGTTGCTGACACAGGCGTCATCCGTGCACGCATTGTCATCATTACAGTCAGGGTCGGTTTGGCACTCGCACATCAGGTTGTCTGGATGCGTGCACATGCCGCCGCTGCAGACATCGTCCGTGCAGTCGTCTGAATCACTGGTGCAGGCGATGCTCAGGGCCGGGTGCGTGCACACTCCGAACGCGCAAATGTTGTCGGTGCAAGCGTTGCCGTCACTGGCGCAGGGGGCAGTGTTGTCCGTGTAGACACACTCGTTGTTCGTACAAGCGTCGTCCGTGCAAGCGTTGCCATCATTGCAGTCCTGCGCGGTTTGGCACTGGCACGTTTGATTGTCGGGGTGCGTGCAGACGGAGTTGTTGCAGCGGTCATCTGTGCAAGGGTCGCCGTCGTCCGCGCATAGGAGCGTGTTGCTGACGTGCTCACAGCTGCCGTTGATGCAAAGGTCGTCCGTGCAGACGTTGCCATCGTCGGTGCACGGATCCGTGTTGTCCGAATACTCGCAGACTCCGCCTACGCAGGCATCGTCCGTGCAGGTATTTTGGTCGTCACAATCCACGTCCTCCCGGCATTCACAACTGCCGTTGTCGGGGTGGGTGCATGAACCTCCGCTGCATATGTCCGCCGTGCAGTCGTCGCCGTCGTCGGTGCAGGCGTCCGTGGTATTGACGTGCTGGCAAACTCCCGCTCCGCAGACGTCTTCGGTGCAGGGGTTGTTGTCCGATAAGCAAGGCTCTGTGTTGTTCGAGTATTCGCAGGCGCCGCCGTTGCAAGCGTCATCGGTGCAGGCGTTTTGGTCGTCGCAGTCTTGGGCTAGCTCACATTCGCAGCTGCCGTTGGCGGGGTGGGTGCACACCCCATTGGCACACTGATCAGACGTGCACGTATTGTCATCATCCTCGCACAGCACCGTGTTGGGGACGTGGGCGCAAGCTCCAGCGGCGCAGATGTCATCCGTGCAGACATTCTTGTCATCGCTGCAGGGGGCTGTGTTGTTTGCGTAGGCGCAGGTGCCGTCGTCACAGCGGTCGTCGGTGCACTCGTTATCGTCGTCACAGTCAGCGTTGGTGCTGCATGGGCAGGTGCCGTTTGCTGGATGCGTGCATTGTCCGGCCCTGCAAACGTCGTCGGTGCACTCGGTGTCGTCGTCAGTGCAACTGGCGGTGTTCGCCAGGTGCTCGCATTTGCCAGCGCTGCAGACGTCGTCCGTGCACTCATTGTCATCGTCTTCACACGTAGCTTCGTTGTTCCGGTGTTCGCAGGATCCTTGTTTGCATTCATCGTCGGTACATGGGTTGCCGTCGTCGCATTCCAGGTCTTCGCTGCACGCGCCATCCACGCACATCTCTCCATCGCAGCCATCGTCGGTCGTGTTCCGGCTACCGTCGTCCGCGTCGTCTGCGTCGTCGCCTGGCGCACCAGCGTCGAGGCTGAGGTCCTCAGGGCCCTCGCGCAGAAACGATTTCAGCTCTGTAGAGCAGGCGTTTAGCAGCATTAGCCCGACGAGCGGGTAGAGTCCACGGCACCACGACTTCACGATGGGGTGAGGTTCCTTTTGCAGGGATGAAGGGCGTTGCAGTGTAGTAATCGGGGTGCGTTGCTCCATTCACTTTTTTACGAAATTCGAGAACTGCGATCGTTCGCAGCATCCCTGAAAGCTGGTACCGCGATCCTTCCGGGCCAGGGCTGAAATCACGAGAAAAGACAGATCCATCGACCCGGTCGCCAGCGGCGCAATCCGATGGCGCGGCTCGGCCTCAGCGCGGGGCTAGGACATTCTACGACCTGGGGGGTTTGCGTCGCTGAACCATCCCACCTAACTTCCGTTGTGTGACGGCAGTGCTCGAGGAGATTCGCAGTCTGGCGGCCCAATGGACCTGGGAGCTAGCGGCGGTCATCCTGGCCTTGTGGCTCGGCGCTTGGTTGGCGTTGCGGTTGCGTCGGCTGGCAGACAAATTGACGCGACGCTTTCGAGTGCGCCACGCTACTCGAGCCGAACGCCACGCGGCCCGGCTCCTCGAGCGTGAGGGGTATCGAGTGCTGGGGGAACAGGTCACCCAGAGTTGGTGCCTGGTTTACGGTGAAGCGCGACACGAGATCTTGCTCAAGGCTGACTATCTGGTGAGTAAGCGGGGCAAAACGTTCGTCGCTGACGTCAAGACGGGACAATATGCATCGGACCCGAGAAGTTCTGCGGTTCGTCGGCAGCTGCTGGAGTACTTGTGCGCCTTTCGTGCAGACGGGGCCCTGGTTGTCGACATGTCGCAACGCCGACTGATAGAACTGCGCTTTCCGCAGCTGTCTTGCGACTGACGAGAGTCGGCTGAGGCGCGCCAAACTTTGGCTTAGGGTGCAGTTTGCACGAACGCGTGGATAGCTTCGCTACATTTGGCGAGACCGAGGTCGAGTGACGTCGAACACACGATGGAGCGTCGCCCCACGATGATTGCGTAGTTGGTCGAATAGACTTCGGCGCTTTGGTTGTCCACCGCAGACACCGCCACCCCGAGCACGTCTCGGTCTGCGATTGGAGAAAGCACAGGGCGCACCTCGACGCGGGCGCCGTGGCGCCTGGTGTGAACCTGGAGCCCCTCCACAAACCCCGCTTGAAGCGCTTCCAGATCTGATTTTGCGTCGAAGGGGAGCCCTCCAGGGGGTTCGTCACTCACACCGACGGCGAAGCCTGCGCATTCGTAGACGTGATAGTTCGCCTCCGGCATGCGGTGCGGGCAGTCACTGACTATGGGGAGCGGTTCGCTAGTCGCGGTCAGGGGTTCGCGCGAAGGGCTGCAGCTACAGATCCCTGTCACGCAGACGGCTAGGTAGATCAGCGATTGCTGGACGTACGATGCAAACATTGAAACGAGCCTCCTGGGCGCTTCGTCAAGCCAGCATAGCAGGCTTCGCACTTGTCTTGGGTTGGAGAGAGGTGTAATTGCCAAAGTCGCTGAGAAGATGCCTGACGAAGCTCGAACGGATCCGATTCTGGGATGCCAACTGGCGTATCGGCTCGAGGGCTCCGGGGCGCGGGTGCTTTTCATCCAGGGTACGGGACTACATGGTGATGGGTGGCTCCCGCAGGTCAGCGTTCTGCGTGACAACTACGAATGCTTGTGGTTCGACAATCGAGGCATGGGCAACAGCGTTCCGCCGGGGGGAGCCGCCATTTCCGTGGAACAAATGGCCGCGGATGCGTTGCACGTCATGGACGCGGCCAAATGGCAAGACGCGCATGTCGTGGGGCATTCTCTTGGGGGGTGCATTGCGTTGCAGCTAGCACTGGCCCGGCCGAGTCGAGTCAGGAGCTTGGCGCTGCTTTGTACGTCCGCTGATGGTCCCGGGCTCGTGCGCTTGAACGCCGAAATGATCTGGCGCGGCATGCGAATGAACGTTGGCACCAAGGCATCGCGGCGTCGTGCGTTCCTGGAAATCGTGCTCACTCAAGCCCAGCATCGCGAGTGGGATTTGGCTCGCGTCGCCGCGGAGCTGGAGCCACTGTTTGGCCATGACCTTGGGGTGACCCCTCCTATCGTCATGAAGCAGGTGCGCGCTATGGGAGCTTGGAGTGTGCTCGACAGGTTGAATGAACTCAAAGGCATTCCCAGCTTGGTGGTCGGTGCCGACCAGGATCGAATTGCTCGTCCTGTGCTAGTGCGCGCCACCGCGAAGGGAATCCCAGGCGCCAAACTGGTTGAGCTGGATGATGCCGCGCACGGCATCACGGCAACTCAGCCCGAGCGAATCAACCAGCTACTTCGCAAGCACATAGCTGATGCGGAGTCACGCGGAGCGGGGTAGTATCTGCGCCGATGCGACGTCTGGCTTGTGCAACACTCTGGTGCCTGGCATTAGCCGCGCTGCAATCGTGTGGTGAAAATACTGACAAGTCACCTCCTGCCGATGATGATGAACAAGACGGCGATGATGAAGCGCCAAGCCCGGCCGACGATCAGGGGGAGTCGAATGCAGGGGACGCTGACGGTATGGATGACGATGCCATGCCGGACGCAGCGTCAGATGACGACGCGGGCGCCGATGATGCGAGCGAACTCATTCCTGGCAGCCCAGTATGCGACCGGCTTAGGGACAGCCTGAGGCAGTCACCCGGCGCCCGAATCCAGGTGGAGCCGGCAGGCGATGGGCTCGTCAGCGTCGCCGGTGAGCTGATGACCTTGCGGTCTGTGGTGCAAACTGCAGCAGCCCGCTCGACGATTGAGTTGGCCCCTGGAGTCTATGAACTGCCCGAAGCCGCAGATGGGGAGTACACCGGCCTGTACTTCACCGAGCCGGACGTCACTCTGCGTGGCTCTAGCGGCAATCCAGCTGACGTGGTGATTGATTCCGCTTACCGGGATCATGGCGAGCAGACCGCGCCCATCAGCGTGGACGCTGCCGGCGTGGTGCTTTCAGATTTCACTGTTAGGCGGTCTATCTTCCACCTGATCCACCTGTGGGCCAACGCCGACATGGCCGTGGTCTTCAACGTTGTGATGGAAGATGGTGGGCAGCAATTTCTCAAAGCGAGTCCGGGTGAGGGCACGGTCGATTCCGCGCAGGTCAGTTGTAGTACCTTCCGCATGACGGATGAGGGCCGTGACAACGTGTGGGGCTACGGTGAGCCGGATGGAAGCACTACCTGCTACACCGGCGGGATCGATACGCATGATGCTCGGGATTGGGTCGTGCGCTACAACCAGTTTGACGGCATCTATTGCGACACGGATCCAGGCAGACCCGCGCATGGCAAGAAGGCGGCTGACCGCGGCGGGCAGAGTTACGCTGGCGGATTAGCTGAGCACGCGATCCACATGTGGAACAGTGAGCAGGGCTCAGCTCACGAGATCTATGGCAACACCATTGTCAATTGTGCGCGCGGGATCGGCATTGGCCTCGTCGATCCAGTGTATGGGACTCGCGTCGTAAACAACGCGGTGTTCTCATCCTTTCCGGCGAGCGCCGAGCATGACGTCGGCATCATCGTCGAGCATGGAACTGACGTTGAGCTGAGTCATAATACGGTGTTCTTTAGTCACGCAGATGCCTATCCGCAGGGGATCGAGATCCGCTGGGAGGATACCAGCAACGTCAGCGTCACGAACAATCTGTCCAATCGCGGGATCCGTGAGCGTGATGGCGCAACCGCCACTCAAACGAACAATGTAACGGATGCGGCGGCGGCCCTGTTTGCCAACGCCGATGCGGGGGATTTGCACCTGGCTGACTGCAGCATGGCGCCGAGCGCTGCTCGTTTGGACACCGTGACCGAAGACATCGACGGCGAAATGCGTTCGGCGGATACTCCCTTGGGCGCTGATGCTTGTTCTCAGGACTGATCGCCGAACGGCGAAGCGCTGCGCGAGACGGAGAAGAATCGATGACGCAGCGACGCTCAGTTCCCTTCAAAGGGTTTGGGGTCTGGCAATCGAAGCCGATGGCCGCGATTGCGATTGTGGTCTGCACGTCAGCGTGTGGGACGAGCGCTTCCCAGCCGGAGAACGTCAACGACCAAGTCGAACCTTCCGCTGGAGCAGGGGGGATCAGCCAGATGGAGAGAGGCGGGGGAGCGTCGGGGGGAGCGGGCGGTAGCCAAGACCCAGATGT
>JBNLEN010000184.1:0-12246 GCA_050304975.1 Polyangiaceae bacterium | reverse complement strand
GAGTCCAAGAGTGAGGGCATGCCCGATGAGGACCCGAGCTTGCCCGACGCCGGGGACCGCGGCGGAGCTGGTGGGGCAGGCGGCACGGCTGATGTGGTAGAGACGGCCGACGCAGGGGCTCAAGGCGGAGCCGCAGGCTCGGGAGACGCCGACTGCGAAACGGAGCCTGCGTATTGTCCACGCCAGGGCCCGTTCAAGATGTTGGTCTACTCGCACACCTCCGGCTACCGGCATCCGTCGATCGTCCAGGGTCACCAGATGCTCGATCGCATCGCCGCCAAGCAGGGGTTCACGATTGAGCGCTCGGACGGCGACTGCTACGCATCGCCCGAGATTGAGATCCAATACTGCGGTGGGGAGCAGTTCTCAGTGTTCACCGAAGAGAAGCTCGCGGAGTACGAGATCATTTTCGTGCTGAATGCCACCGGCACTAACTTGGGGAACAACGAGAAGGATGCGTTCGAAGCGTTCATGACGAATGGCGGGGCGTTTGCTGGAGTTCATGCCGCAACTGACCACGAAAACGGCTGGGAGTTCTACTCAGAGGTCACCGGCCAGTACTACAATGGTCATGGCAACCAGAACGTAGAGGATGAGATCATCTTCGAGCCGGATATGCTGATGCACCCCGCTGTCGCCGGCCTGCCGAATCCCTGGCGACGTGTGGAAGAGTGGATCAAGTTCGATCTATGGAAGACTTGGAGCGTCAGGCCAGGCTTCTCGATCATCGGGCGCAACAGCAACAACAATCCCGACCAGCCCATCGTGTATCAGCGCGAGTGGGGTGGCTTCCGTTCTTTCTACACTGCGATTGGGCACGATCGCGCGGTATTTGAAGATCCCGAGGCAGAGCAGCACATCGCGGGCGGCATCATGTGGGCTGTGCGCCGCGAAGCGCAATTCCAACCGTGAACGCGCTCGAAAACGCGAAAGCCCGGCGTTTCCGCCGGGCTCCCTTGATGTTCGGCTCTGGTGATCTCGCCAGAGGAACGCCTGCCGTGAGCGGATACTAGCTCACTGGCTCACTGGCTCACTGGCTCAGTTCGTCACGTCGGGCAGGTTGATCAGCCGCAGGGTGTAGGTGCCGCTGGAGTGCTGAGCCGTGACGGTTGCGCTGGAGGTGTAGGTCTCATCCGGATCCATTCTGAAGGAGACCAGCTTCCAAAGCGGGCCGTTGTTGCCCTGAGTGATGTTGACGTAGTCGGACGTCGTGGTCCAGGTGGCTTCGTGGTTCGTCGCCACCTTCTCCCCGGTATTGTAGTAGGCCCACATCGAGATCCCCACCGCCATCGTGTCGCCATAGCCTGGCGGCATATCTGCGAAGTCGAGAACGACGTCTTGGCCGGGCGTTGCACGCTCGAAGTAGCGCATACGCCAACCTTCACCTTTGAATGGGTCGTTGATCCACCACTCGAATTTGTAGTTGTCGACGACCTTAGTCACCCCATTGTCAATCAGGTCAAACTGCATCACGTCCCCCGCCTGAGAGAAGTTGGTGAACGTGTAACCGCCGTACTCGAAACTGTCGTTGTGCCCCTGCACGCTGTAGTGCTCGCAGAAGTCCACGTCGCTCTCGAAGTAGCTATCGGCGTCTCGACGCTCTTCGATGCCCTCAACCCGCAAGGGGCGACCGCTGACGTAGATGTATTCCGTCATGAACACGCCGCCGGCATCACTGCCGCAAAACGGAATCGACTCGTCATAACCTTGCTTCGGACGGTTTTCGACGTACAGCGTGCTGCCCTGAACAGGGATGGCCACCAGATTGTAGTCCCCGCTCTGGATGCTGTGGAGTGTCACCGTGGTCGTACCCGACACCTCTTGCGGCACCACTGACTGAGCGAGAAGTCGATTGACGCCGACCATCAAGGTCGGCCGAGTACCGGAGTGACTGCTGCTCGAGAGGTTTTCGATCACGGGATCTTCAGCGTAGGAGCCGAGTCCCATTATCCCGTGATCTGTCGGAGCCACGAAGTGCTTGAGGCCGAGAATGTGGTGAGCCAGCTCATGCACATTCACACCGATGCTGGTGTACGTGTAGTTGGTGCGAGCAAAGCGCTCCAGCACGGGGCCGGTTCCATTGATGGCATGGTCGAGTCGGATATTGGCCTGCGCGCCCGCCCCATCGGTGCGGCTGTAGGGAAGGTTGGGGACGAACAGCACGGAGAGCTCATCGTTGGTGAGCTCCCCGTCGCCGTTGGTATCATAGGCGTCGAAGTTGACGTAAGCCGACGCGAGATCCAGGGCATCTGGCAGCCACGTCTGATCTTCGATCACGTACTTACCGCTGGTGGGTCGGTCGTCACCGATCTGCACGTGCACCACGCCGTTATCGACGGTGCCCTGGGTGTCTCGTACTGGCTGCAACTTGAAGCGCCCTGGAAACAGCTGATTGAAGTAGTGGTTGGCCTGAGCTTGCTCGGTGCCGAACATCAGCTCGCCCCATTGCTGCTCAGCGTCGGGCAGATAGGAGTCCATGTCGTTGTCGGCGAAGTCCATCAGCAGGACCAACGTGGGCGCGTCGTGGGTAAAACACGCATTGTTTTCGATGGATGAGATGTCATAGCGCCAACCATCCTGGGCGTAGGCGCAGACGTATCGCCCGTTCGAGGATTGGAAGTAGCGGTCGAGCGGTAGAGGGTCCGAGGCGTGATACCAGTCCTCAGATTCCCCCGACCAAAACGTGATGGCGCGCAAACGAATGTCCTCGGGACAGTCGATGGGGTTGTCTGAGGTCAGGTTGTAGCGAAAGACGTCGGTGGCGTAGCTGTGGATGCGGCAGCCAGCTTCCGTGCGGCTGCTGTCGCGAAACACGCCCGTGGTGCCGGGGATGTAGTCGACGCCGGGCGGCACGTTGGCTGGGATCGCCCGCAAGTCGATGCGCGTGGGCGCGTCATCATCGCCGACCACATTGAGCAAGATCTCGAGCTCTGCCTGCGCTTCGGTCAGTTGCACGATGGGCAGGGCGTCCATGATGACGCCTTCGGCTTCGAGCATCGAAGCGCCTTGGTCCAGTTCAACTGCGGCATCTACAAAAGATTGCTCCGTGCGCTGGACGCGGGCAATTTCGATGTGCTCGCGACCGCGCTCCAGCTGCATTCGGGCCTCTTCCATGCGCAGGCGGATCTCTTCGCGCAGCGAGTTTGGCTGCACGGATTGGCGTGCTTGCTCCAGCTGCTGCCTGGCGTTCTCCAGATCCCGATAGATGTCCCACAAATGGTTGAGCGCGGCATCGTCGGTCTCGAGCGCCGCTTTGGCGTGGCCGAGTTCTTCTTGGTTTTGGGTGCCATCGCACGCTACGGCCGCCGTGCAGCAGGTAGCGAGCAACAGGGCAGCCCAGCGTGAGCCAGCCCCGTGTGAGGCGGCCCGGCGCGAAACGGCCCGGTTTGAAGCAAAAATACGATCAGTCATTGGGTGGTGTTGTCCTCCGTTGGTGCGGGGCCACCGGTTAACCCAACTGGGCGCGGAGGCATAGCGACCTGGACAGCTCACGCGGCAGAATCATTTGACTATGGCACCGGTGAAACAGACGCGGCCTGTGTACAAGTGGGACGACGCAGTGCGTGGTACCTTCGGCGCCAGCAAGGCGCGAAAATGGGCAGTCCTAGCGGGAAACTCGGAAACGCACAGGGCAGAGGGAGAAAACAGCGTGATGCGTGTCGCGGCGGTTTGTTCGTATGCAATGCCGACGGGACGGTCAGTTCACGATGTCTTGACAACCCCGCTGCCCGCTGCTGCGTCAATCGCTCGAGAGTGAGCGCTTCTCCGCCAGCTCTTCGAATGAGACGTAAACGCAGTCCCTCAGACTTTCGTCTCCGTATGCGCTCGCGTTGGTGAAGTGCCCGTCATACGGACCAACCTTGTTGACGCGTAGCCCATTGTGAACGACGAGTTGGAGCCCGTGCTCCTCCTCCCAGTCGCAGTTACATGAAAACGAAATGTAGATCTGGCCTTCGTCTTCCGCCACGATAGCTTCGGGCGAGATCCAAACGTGCGCCCAAACGTCCCCGGCAGACTCAATGACGGGTGGCTCTTCACCTGCCTCGCGCAGAAGCCGCGCTGAATCCTGATAGTAGCGAAAGACATCATTCGACGCGGCCATGAGAACCGCGCGGTCACACGCGAGCAGGTTCTTGATCGCCTGAGCTATCGCATCCGCCTCCTGCTCGTCCGCCGGGGGCTCTTCGAGCACAAATTGGCATCTCAGACCCTCGAACAGCGGCACGCTGAGCGGCTCCGTGACCAGCCAGTCGTCCTCGTACTGGTGGACTGTTAGCGCTCCGACCCCCTTCAGTTCCGCCATCGCCTTGGACGTTACCACATCTGCATGCGTCCAAGAACAGCCTCTCAGGAGGTGCGCCCGGCGCTACTTCGGCAGCTCGAAGAAGAACTCCGCGCCTTCGCCGGGGTCGCTGTGGTAGCCCATTGTTCCGCCGTGAAGGTCGATGATCGACCGACAGATAGCCAAGCCGAGCCCGGTGCCGTCCGTCTGCCGGGCGGAGGTGGAGTCCACTCGAGCAAAGCGCGTGAACACGCGCTCCTGAAACTCTCGCGGGATCCCTGGCCCCTGATCCACGACGCTCAGCCGGTAGTGCGTCGGCGTCGAGGTGACGTGCACGGAGACGCGCCCACTGCCTCGCGCGTAGCGCGCGGCGTTGCCGAGTAAGTTGTCCAACACCTGGCGAATGCGATCAGGATCCAGCAACACGCGGGCTTCGGACAACTTCGTCTCGAGCACGAAATCGACTCCGTTTTCCGTCCCTAGAACCTCATTGGAAGCCATCGCCGCTTTGGCCAGACTGCACAGATCCGTTGGCTCCCGCTTGAGCGCCAGGCTTCCGGAAGCCATTCGGTCGACGTCCAGCATGTCATTGATCAGCCGCACCAGGCGGTCTGTGTTGTCGCACGCGATTTTGAGCAGATCCCTGGCCGCGTTCGGCATGGGACCAACCACGCCGCCCAACACCAAGCCCAACGACCCACGCAGCGCGGTGAGCGGCGTTCGCAGCTCATGATTGACGGTGGAGATGAACTCGTCCTTCATCTGATCCAGCTCACGGCGGTTGGTGACGTCCCGCGCAGCGGCGAACAAGTGACCCGATTCCGCATCAACGGCGCCTGTCCAGTTGAGCCAGCGGTAGGCTCCAGACTTGGTCTGAAACCGCACCTCTAGACCCATGAGGTCTTTGCCCTGCTGCAGGTCGTCCAGGGCACTCTGGAATAGCCGGCGATCGGCGCGGTGCACGAAGTCTATCAAGGGCATGCGCGCCACCTCCGAGCCATTCCAGCCAAGCTCCCGGTACCAGGCGTCATTGACGTGCTGGATGCAACCGGCCTTGTCGGCCACGCACAGGGGGTCAAACGCGCGCTCGAAAAACACATGGCTGATGCGGTCCTCCGCCGTTCCTGCCCCCAGTGCTTCCAAGCGCTCGTAGTAAACCTGCTCCTTCTGTCGTCGTTCCGCTTCGCGGGCGGCGCCCAACCACTCCGCGAAGTGGCGAACCAAAGCCTTCTCTTCATCCGAAAATGGGTTTTGTCGGGGTGAAGGGGACGAGAAATTCACGGTGCCGTAGCACACGCCATCGACCACCACCGGAGCCCCAAGATAGGCCTCGAGCTTGAAGCGGTCGTAGCAAGGGTGACCCCGCAACTCCCGCCCGGCTTGGTAGAAACCAGTCGGCTCACTGGCTTCCAACGTGTGCTTGCAGTAAGTATCACCGAGAGGAAACTTGGCGCCGCTGGGAGGGATGTCGCCGACTCCGGCCGACGCCACAACCGTGTAGTCCGCCCCCTGGATGTGACTCAGGATCCCCAATTGCATGCCCAGTACATCAACCCCCAGGCGCAAGACCGAGCGTATCTTCTCTTCTACGGGTTCCTGACTGCAGGTGATCGCATGCAGCTGCGCCAGCGCGGAGACTTCAGAGCGAAGTTGGGCACTTTCTCCAAACAAGCGCCGCCGCTCGCCATCGACCAGGCTGAGCTTGGCCTCACCCTGCTTGAGTCGGTCACGAAGTTCCAGTTGCGTGCCCAACTGCCGCGCCAACGCCTTGAGCGCACTACACACGTCCCCCGTGAACGCATGCGGCCGCTGATCGGCGACGCACACAAACGCGACTGCTCCATCTTTGAACTCGGTGCAGGCACCAGCAAATGACGCGATAAACGGTGGCCCAGTGACGAGCGAATTCCTCTCGAAGCGAGGATCATTCTGGGCGTCCTGCACAAGCAGCACGTCATGATGCACCAACACCTGAACCAAAAGCGAAGTCTGTTGAGCTATCAGCTCAGGTGTCAAGCCCACCCCCGCGTACAGGCGCTGCTGCTTCGGATTGACGACTGAAACCAGCGAAATCGGTGTATTAGCTAGGCATGTTGCTATTTGTGCAACATCAACCAAAGCCCGCTCTGGGACTGGGTCCAGACCGAAGTACTCCCCAGAGCGGCGAACACGCACGGTGTTGCTTGTTGGTGTGCCTTGTAGATTCATTGCTCCGTTGTCAGCGTCACAGCCCGGGCCTGCGCGGCAGTCAACCTCCTAGAACGACTGCTAGCGAGCAGCGCTAAAGCGCAAACGCTCACCGCGATGTGTTCCAGTGCCGGTCGATGGCACGCGCCAGGTCCCTACGTGTCAGTATACCCACAAGCCGACGGTCACGTAGTACCGGCAAGCGGTGCACATGGGTGCGCACGAACGTATCACACACCTGATACAAGTCCGCCGTCGCCTCGATTGTGTGGTACGCCGGGGTCATTACATCCTGAACCGTTGTGGAGCCGATGCTCACGTCCTGATAGAACTCAGCACCTGAGATCAGGGCAATGCAGTCGAATTCTGAAATAATCCCGAGCAGTTGCTTCTGAGTGTCGACGACGGGGGCGCCACTCACCCGGGCCCGGGTGAGCTTAGCCAGGGCAGTTTGGATCGTCTGGTGTGGGTGCAGAGTGATCAAACGCCGAGACATGATTTGGCCCGCGGTCGGCAGGCGGCTGCGCCCCACACGCGGCTCTCGACTGCTCCTTGGCCAGAGTGATCCCATTTGAATGCCGTCTTTCAGTTGATACATGTGTCCCGTCCTTCCGCTGATGCGGGCGATGGTGGTGGCTCACGCAGCCAAAACTAGCCCGGGACTTGCTCCCTGCAGGTAACGGGCCAGCGCTGTAGTTCGAGCTACCCGCTGAATCAACGCGTGTTTTTAGCTCTGAGAGCTCCGTAGCGTCTCAGAGCGAGACGCCAGCTGAAGGAACGTCTCGGATTGCGACAGGCTGCAGCCCCCGGGGCACGCTGCTAGGCGGTGTGCATGTTCCACAACTCTAGCACTTGTGCGCTGAGCGTCAGGGGATCAAAGGGCTTGCTCAGTACGCCCAATGCGCCACTGCTCTGCAAGGCCTGCACTTCCTTTTTTTGAACTCGCGCTGTGAGGAATACGACTGGGACGGCTTGAACCTCAGCCCGTCGTTTGAGGGCTTTCATCGTCGACGGCCCGTCCATGCCAGGCATCATCACATCCAGCAGTATCAGATCCGGGGCGAAGTTCGCCGCGCAGCTCAAGGCTTCGGGCCCAGACGCGCAATCTTGCACAACAAAACCGCCTACCTGCTCGAGCGCAAGTTTTGCGATGCAGCGCAACGCGGCATCATCTTCTACCAACAGAATTCGAGACAGTGCGCTCATCTTCGCTCCTTGTTCACTCTTGATGGATCCTAACGGTTGTCGCACGCTCTGAAGAAACCGGCGACCAGCAACAAAGCCGTGACTGGACAACAGTCCCGAACCGGCTCACACTAGGTTGAAACAGGGGTTGAGTTTGGCGCGCTGCGTTGCCGCATTTCAATTGCGGCACGCTCTGTGAATGGAGCGCTCCGCCGATGCACAACAGAAAAGACGATGAACCCAAGCCGAGAGCAACGCAGACCGAGCCGCAACGCAGCAAGCTCTCGGCCGCGCTACTGGCGCTCAAACGCGTCTACATCGCGGCAATGAAAGCGGACGCCGTGCGATTGGAGCGCTTGCTTGAGGCCGCTGAGTCCGGAAGCGAGCTGGCGCTCGCGGAGATCCGTGTGATTGCGCACAACTACGCGGGCAACGGTGGAAGCTTTGGTTTGCCTGAAGTCAGCCTGACGGCTCGCCGGGTTGAACATGCGCAGCGGAAGCAGCTGAGTTCGAGAGTGAAAGATCTGCGCGACTTGTTGGTCCGCACGTCTAGCGACGTCGTTGATTGAGACGCGAGTCTCAATCTGGGAGTTGTGACTGTTCCGGCATGATTCGCTGGAGCACGCCAGCGGACAAAAATCTCAGATTGAGACTACGGAATGCCTGAGTCGAGTCGTTGTCTTTGGGTGGATGGCGGAATTTGGGACAATGAGCACCAAGGTGCTCGTCGTCGACGACGACCCGATGACTCGAGGGCTCGTTCACCTGTGGCTGGAAGCGGAGGGGATCACGGTGATCGAGCACGAGCGGGGGGGCAGCGCGCTCGGCGACTCGTTGCTGGACTGCAGCGTTGCCTGCGTTGATCTCGGTCTCGGCGACATGTCAGGGCTGGACGTGATCCAACACCTCAAAGCGAGCTACCCGGAGCTCCCAATCGTCGTGATCACCGCAGATACGGCGCTCAACACGGCGATTCAGGCGATGCGTAGTGGGGCGTACGACTACGTCACCAAACCCCTGAGCGTGGAGCGCCTCGTCCACGCAGTGCGGCGCGCTGCTGAGCGTCATGACTTGGTCTTCAACGTCCGCCGGCTGGAGTCGGAGTTGAAGGGGCAGCGCATCCTCGGCAAGATTGTAGGGCAGAGCCCCGCCATGTTGGAGCTGGCACGCCAAGTCGGACGCGTCTTGTCCAGTGACGTTGCCGTAGCTCTGTTTGGAGCGAGCGGCACGGGGAAAGAATTGGTGGCTCGCGCCATCCATCAGGGCAGCCGCCGGGCGAATCAGCCTTTTGGCGCTATCAACTGCGCGGCCATCCCAGAGTCGCTGCAGGAGTCGGAGCTGTTTGGACATGAAAAGGGGGCGTTCACTGGCGCCAGTGCGGTGCACTATGGGCGGTTTGAGCAGGCCAAAGGCGGCACACTGTTTCTAGATGAGATTGGGGAAATGAGCGCGGCAACCCAGGCGGCGCTTCTGCGCACGCTGCAGGAGAAGACTATCCGACGAGTTGGTGGCGTTTCGGACGTGCCCGTCGACGTGCGTATCGTCGCAGCGACGCACAAGGACTTGTTGGCAGAGGTCAAGGCCGGTCGTTTCAGGGAAGATCTCTACTATCGGCTGGTCGTGTATCCCATCCACTTGCCTCCGCTCTCAGAGCGAGATGGTGACATTCCACTACTAGTCGCGCACTTCCTAGAGCGCTTTGGCCAAGACGTCGGCAGGGAGATATCGAGCGTCAGCCCAGAAGCGCTGGAGGCACTGTCGCAGTACTCCTGGCCCGGCAACGTTCGGGAGCTACAAAACGTGGTCCATCGCGCAATGTTGTCGAGTAGCGACGCACAAATTTCGTTGGCAGATCTTCCGAGATCGGTTCGCGACTGCGCATTGCCGAGCCTGCCTCCGGACTCGCGGAGCGTCTCAGCACACGACTCGATCGTCCCGTTGGCAGAGGTAGAGCGCCGAGCCATTCAGCGGGCGATGGCCGTGGCAAACGGGAGTGTGGCACGAGCCGCCAAGATGCTTGGAGTCGGACGCGCCACGCTCTACCGACGCCTGTCGAAACATCAAGCCTGACTTAGCCCTCGTTTCGTTTGGCCGGTGAAGCCGCGGCGTTGGCGTCTGCCTTGCGCCTTACCTGAGTGATATCATCGAGATCAACATAGGGGCTCAGCTCAGCCAGCCCGTCTTCCTCCAGCTCGACGAAGCGCAGGCCCAATCGTTGCTCCCCGGACCGAACGACTTGCACCAAACAACTGAGCTCGGAGCCGTTGGGCAGAAGTATCCACAGATCGATCACTTTGCCGCTTGGTATCGGAGTTGGGCATGTGATCCCCAATCCACCTGGGGAGATGTCGAACGACAATCCAAGATGGGTCGCATCCGGCTCTTCCAAGAACACCCACGTCTTGAGCGGTGAACGGCCGAACCTCCGCCTATCCGAATCAACCTGGCGCGCTATCAACGATTGGTTCATGCCCAGCCCAGATTGCACGTTGCGTGCCACACACAGCCGCACAGACGACGCGAAGCCACACCTGGGATCAGTCGCTGAAGCGGCATGCTCCCGTCTCAATTTGAGGCGCCAGCACGTCTGCGGGGTCTCAGAATGAGCCTCGCTGTTAACCTGGCGAGAACTAGCCCCCGCGAGCCGCGGCGGCGTACCCGATGGCGCCACGCCTCTTGGTCTGAATGATGCATATCAGTCCACCTTGGAAGGAGTTCGATGCTGAACACAATCTTGAGGGAGTCGGGGGATTCGTTTGCGGGGCATGAGGATGTAACGGCGGGGGCTACAAGAGGGGCAGAGCTCCGTATATCGCCCGTGGTAGGCGGCAACAAGAAGCCGTACCAAGCAGCAGGAGGCTCGGCTCGCAGCTCTCAACAGCTGCTTGCAATCCCCAGCGTCGGGCTTTGGATCGAGGACGACGATCGTCGAATGCGGATCCAGGAGACGTTGAGGGAATCGTCATTTTCGACGGTCGATTGCGCACATCAGGTCGACTGCGCATCGGCCATCGTACATGTCGCCGATTCGCATCACTTGCGCGAGGTCTGCCAGCGCCAAGGCGCGGAGCGAGTGATAGCGGTCGTTGATCAGTTGGACTTTGCGCAGCGGCTGAACGTCGCTCGGGTTGGTTGCACCCGAGTAGTCACTGACGACGTGAAAGGACTTGAACTCGCGAACCTGGTGGACCAACTGATCGCCGCTGACACGTCTCAGCCGAGGGTGCTGATTGTCGACGATGATCCGTTCGTTCTGCTTGCAGTCTCCGCGGCACTCGAACATGCTGGGTGCCATGTTAGGGGTCTGACCGATCCCAGTACCGTGTTGGACGCGGTCGCCGACTTCCAACCGGATCTGTTGATACTCGACATCCGGCTACCCGACTGCAACGGGATTGAGGTCGCTCAGATCCTTCGCCAAGACGAGGCCATGCTCGGAATGCCCATTGTTTTTCTCTCCGCTGTCGCGACTAAGGGCGAAGCGCTAGCCGCGCTGGAAGCCGGCGGGGATGACTTTCTGCCAAAACCCGTGGAGTTGAGGCGAATCGTGAGCGTCGTGACTTCGCGCTTGGCTCGCGCACGGGCGATGCGAACAAAACTGGAGACAGATAGTCTCACTGGCTTAACTTCCCACGGGCGCTGTCTCGAACTCCTGCAACTGGAGGTCTCCCGGGCTCATCGCTCCCAGCGGCCGCTATCTGTCGCAGTGCTTGATCTGGACAAGTTCAAGCAGATCAATGATCGCTTTGGACATGCTTCCGGCGATTGTGTGATTCGCCGCCTGGCTCAAGTCTTGCGGTTTCGCTCGCGTGACACTGATATCGTTGGCCGAACTGGTGGTGAAGAATTCACGATCGTGTTCCCGAACACGCCGCAGCAGCTGGCGCTCAAAGCGATGGAGACCAAGCGCAAGACCTTCGAGAGCGGAGGCTGTCACACGGAGCGCGGAATCGTTCGGGCGACGTTCAGCGCAGGAGTCACCGAACTAATGCCGGGCGAGACAGCTGCCCAGTTTTGGGAACGGGCAGACGCCGCTCTCTATGGCGCCAAGCATCAAGGCCGCAACCGAGTTCTAGGCTCTTGATGGTGGCGGCTACGCTAATGCTTGCTGCCACTTGGGCTGCGCCGGAAGCGAAACTCACAACGCTGCGTTGAGCTGATCGAATTGGGGGCCTTCGAACGGCTCTGGGGTTGCGTCGGCGGAGACGCTGAGCATGACGCGAGTGTTGCTCAGATCCAGCGAGTGTTCGTATTCGAGCTGGGATGTCCAGTCGCGGCCGTCCGGGGAGGATTCCAGATGGTAAACGCCCCCTTCATCACGAAAGCGCCACCAGCGATGCTCGTCCTCAGCGTAGGGCATGGTGGTGTGCATCAGCTCCGCACTGAGGTCGTTCACCAGAAACTGGATGTCGGGTTGGGTGACCCGGATCATGGCGTACACATCTTCATCGAAGCGAACGTCCCAGTTCACTTCACCCAAAAGATCTGGAGGCAGCACGCGTCTCACCTCGACCCAGATCGCGCAGTTCGTCAGATCGGCGCTGCCGTAGCGGCGCAATCTCGACCAGGAGGGGTCAGTCCAATCCGGGGTC
>JBNLEN010000183.1:0-12315 GCA_050304975.1 Polyangiaceae bacterium | reverse complement strand
TAGTGCAAACAACTCATGCAGCCGCGGCCGGCAAGCGCCAGACAAGAAACGCGAGGTCTGATAGCGCGACAGCCCAGCGCCCTCCGCCAACTGCACGATGCTGTGCTGGCCTTTGAGTGACTGCAACCACGCGGCTAAGCGCTGATCGGTGAGGCGCGGTGAAATTTCTGGCGAATTGGGGAGAAACTGGTGGAAAATCTGACCAACGTCGTGCCCCAAGCGCTTGCAGGCGCGCAGCGCCGTGATGGCGTGGGGGGTGCGACGCCCGGATTCCCACTCGGCGGCGACGTTACTGGAGAAGCCCAAACGCCTCGAAAACGCGACTTGCGAGCGTTTTCCGCGCAGGGCTCGAAGGAACTCGCGGGCGATCTGACGATCTTGTGTCGACATATACGTCCAATATGCACGCTGGCGGGCAGAGTTGGCAGTATTTGCAAGAACGCCGTGCAGATTTGTTGTGCATGTTCGCCGCGGATCCTGCAGCATGGCGAACATGCGGGTTCGGCGGCATCGCAACTTGATCTGGGCGTCATCGATCGGCGCGCTAGTGCTCGCGACCGTGACCTGCAACTCCCTCGGTCCCTCTGACGAGGTCGGTTTTGCTGGGGGCGACCAACCTGCGAACGGGCCCGGGGCGGGGTTGATCGACGGTCAGGTTGCCGAAGGACAGGGCACCCAAACGGGCGATGATGGCAGCGCGGTGGGTGGGGCTGACGCGGTCAACGGCGGCTCAGGCGCTGGTGGGGCGCCACCCATAGGCGGTGCGGTAGGATTTGCCGGGTCAGGTGGCGTCAGCTTTGGCGGGGCAGGTGGGGCTGCTGCTGGAGGTTCCGCAGGCGGCCCCGGTGGGGGGGCTGGCGGCGGATCCGCTGAGCCCGATGCGGGGGCTGCCCCCGTCAACCTCGACGCTGGCGTGGACGCCGGCACCGAGTGAACCGCCTCAGTGGGTGAGGGCGTTCAAACACCGCTCCTCGGCCAATCATGCCGGGGCAATCCCAGTTCGGCGAAGAGCTGCTCGGGGTCATCGCTGAGCGTGACGTTGAGGCCGTCATCGTTGGCGAGGCGCTGGACGTGAAGCACCCCAGCTCTGGTGGTCGTCAGTGTGGCGATGCGCGAAAACCCGCGCAGCATCTTTCCTCGGTGGCGGGCCAGCATCTGCTCGAACTCGGGATCGTTGCGAGAGGGGCCGTCGCGCACGTCAATCAGCAGAGTGGAGCTGCCGCGATCGATGTCGCGCAGGATCACGATGGCTTGGTCGAAACAAGCGCCGATGGCTTCAGGCGCCTCGAAACGCTTGGGGGTGCGCCGGGCTACGACCAGTCGGCAAATGCGGTCATGGTAGTAATCGTAGTACTCGTCACGCTGCAGTAGCTTCAGCGCCTGACAGTCGCGCGATTGGTGCTTGGGTTTTGACGGCGGCACTTTGATTCAATCTGCCGATTGTGACTCGTAGATGCCCTGGAGGAAAGCTAGGTACTCTTCGGAGTGCAGGAAGGTTTCGTAGGTTTGCTTCGATGTTTCATCCAGGTCGTCGTAGATCAGTACCTTGTCGAAGCGTTCATAGATCTGTTGGCTGAGGAGCAGGGCGTCACGCTGGTCGTTGCGACGCACGGCGATCTCCAGCAGGTTCCAATAGGGACCTTCTAGTTCTGGCTCTGCGTCGACTGCTAGCTGCGCCCAGCGCCGGGCTTTGGGTAGTTCACCCTTTTCGAGGTGCACGCTCGAACGCATTAGACGGGTAAATCCGTCCTGACCGACGCGTTGCTCGACATAGTCGACGGCTTTCAGAGCACGTCGGTAATCATGGCGTTCGAGCCACAGGTCATACAGCAGAAAATTCATCGACGGGTCTTCGCCATGCTCGGTTTCCAGATCGGACAGCGTCTGCATGTAGAACTCGTCGACTTCCTCCTGGGAGATGCCGACCTGCTCCCCCGTGTAGAGGGCGTCGCTCAAGCCCGTCACGATCTTGAGCTGTAACTGCAATACGACGGGATGAGCCTTAACCCTTGGCGGGAGCGCTTGCAGCTTTCCCAACGCCACGACGGGCTCGGTTTCGGCCAGTTCAGCGATGCTCTTCAGCTCGAGCATCGACTGGGCGAGCGCAAACTCTTCACTAAAAAGCTGGCCGACTTTACTCTTTTGATAGTGAGATAACAGCGGCAGCAGCAGCGAGCGAACTTGTTCGGACCAGAGTTTTCCGCTATCCAGCGTCCACACGTCGACGATCTTGAGCTCGCCGTCTACTCGTCGTTCGATCAGCTCGATGTAGGCGCTGCCGTTTAACCCAGTCCCGCGAACCGTGGCCACATGCAGGTCTCCGTCGCGGCGCACGCCCATCAGCGTGACCAACTCGAAGGTTTGCAATGAGCGCAGCAGCTCCGCGTCCATGCGCCGCTGCTGGAGAGCTTGTTTGGCTCCTGCGACGAAGCCTTTGCCGAATTCGGAATTTGCGTCGATGCCGTCCAGGATCCGGTGACTCAACTCCTGGACAGAGAAAGCCGCCTGAAACTCTGCAGCGTTGCCAGTTCGGATATGCTCGAACACGGCGTGCGAGAAGTCGACGAACTCCCGGGTTGCCGCTGTGGGGTTTGCTGGACTAGCGTTTTGCTTTGGCGCAGGTGCTTGGACCGGCGGCGCTGCTGCGGGAGGGACGGAGGGCGCGCACCCAGCGAGGGCGAAAGTCAGCGGTACCACCCGAGGCCAACTCGGCATTTTCATGCGCCCCAGTGTAGCAAAGCATTCGGCGGACTTGTTCGAGATCGCGTGCTCGGCTAGAGGGCGTTGTAGGCAAGCCCATGCGTCACACTCCGAGCCAAGCCCCAGATCACAATCCTACCGGGGGTGACAAGCAGCTGGATTGTCTGACTTGCGGGGCCTGCTGCCGAACGGGCCACGACGGGCGCATTCTAATCCCGCCGGAAGATCTGGTGCGCTGGCGTCAAAGCGGGCGCTCTGACATCGCGGAGCAAATTCAGCCCGGTCACTTCGGTTTGCAGGCTTTCGCGACACGGGCGGATGGGGCGTGCGTGCACTTAGGTACCGACTCACAGCCTAACGCCTGTCAAATCTACGAGCTGCGCGGGACCACTTGTCGCGACTTCGAGCGGGGCAGTCGGCAGTGTCTGGAGTTTCGGCGCGACTTTGGGATCGACTAGCGCCACTGCGGGTTCAACGCGTGTGCGTAACCTTTTGTAGGTGATGGGGCTGGTCAGGATCGAGTCCACGCAGGGACGCGATTTGGTCCGCCATGGCGTAGAACGTCTGGACCAACGCAATCGGGGCGGTGGTGGGGTGGATCCCGTCGAGGCTCGGCAGGTCGTCGTCGGCCTGCGCCGGCCCCGCGCCGGCCGCAAAAACTCTGGCCCCTTTGGCGCGAAGATCGTCAACCAGCGCTTGCAGACTGGGCGCCGTCTCATCGGGTTGACTGAACAGTAGCACGGGATACTCAGGGCGAACCAAGGCTACCGGGCCATGCATGAGCTCGGCGCCGCTAAAAGCCTCAGCGTGTAGGGCGCTGGTTTCCTTGAGTTTGAGAGCTGCTTCGCGCGCGATGCCAAGTGACATTCCGCGCCCAACCACGAGCAGATCGCTGCGCTGCGCGAGCACCCCCGCGGCTCGAGACCAATCCAGTTGGCTCGCCTGTTGGAGTTGGCCTGGTAGCTCGGCGAGGGCTGATGCTAGTGCTGCATCATCAGCAAGCCGGGCGGTGATTTGCACCAGTGCGGCCAGCGATGCGATATAGGATTTTGTGGCGGCGACGGCTAGCTCAGGTCCGGCGCGTAGGGGCAGTATCAGGTTGGAAGCGTCAGCCAACGGCGAATCGGTCACGTTCAGCAAAGACACGACGAACGCTCCTTGCTGGCGCGCCCAATACGCGTTTTCGACCAGGTCCGGGCTTTGGCCAGACTGCGAGATGCAAAGCAGCACACAGTCGCGCAAATCCATCCGCCGCCGATAGATAGAACCAACGGCCGGCGCGGCTGATGCGACTGGCAAGCCCAGCCTTACCTCAATCAAGTACTTGGCAAAGGCGGCTGCATGGTCTGAGCTGCCGCGGGCGCAAGTGATGACGAGCCGAGGTGGGGTGCGCTCGTACCGCCTCGCCAGCTCATCGCAGAGCGCTTGGTTGTTCGCCAACTGCGCCGCCACGGCAGCCGCCGCTTGCTCCGACTCCAACCTCATTTGTGAGGGCATGCATCAGCGTAGCGCAAGCCTGGGTTCGGCTGTAGTTTGCTTGGGCCGATTCCGCGTTCACGCAACCTATTCGAGGGCGAACCACGCCAGGCCGTAGACCAAAGCCGCGTTCCAATTGATGGCGATCTCGTTGCTCCAATAGCTAGGCTCGATGTCCTGCCATGCGGCGGCCGCGATGCTGATGTCGTAGCCCAGATCTTCCGCGTCCGGGTACGGGTTGGGACCACCAACTAACAGCCCGGGCCAGGGCGCAGCAACCGTATCGGCCCCCGACGGGCGATGGTGAGGGTGCAGAGGCGGGAGATGCCCGAGCCCAGTGACTTGCGAGCGACCGAACACGTTCACGCCGAATAGGTGGTCGAGCTGTTTGAGCGCCGCGGCCGTATACTTGGCGTCGTCCGTCAGTTGGTAGGCCACTCCGAGGTTGAGGGTGGTTCGGGCCAGGGAACCATTGACTCCCCAATTGTAGTAGTCGTCTAGCGCTCTACCGTAGCCGTGCTCCTGACTTGCGGCTTCCAAGCCGTCTGCACTGTCGATGATCTTCTGCTTGAGCGTGTCGAGCAGTTCAGCGTCGCTGCCCTCGCGCTCCGACATGACGTAGCTGAATACGCCTAGGTTGCCAACGTTGGGCCAGTCCCAATTTCCAGAGACTTCAAGCGAGGCTGCGGCTTGCTCGAACTCTTCCAACGCAGATTCGTCGCCCGAACTCACCCAGAGTTCCGCTGCGGCCCAGACGCGGTCGTCACTCGAGCCGCTCTTGTACTGGCCCGTCGAGAAACCAGTCAGGTCAACTGGTGGCAGGTTCGGGTTGTCCTGCAAGAATTCAAAACCGAGTTTCGCCGCGTCGAGACAGCGCTCGGCGAAGTCTTCGTCATAGGTGTCATAGATGCGGGCGGCCATCGCCATCACCGCGACGAAGTCTGCGGTTGCTTCGGCGCTGATGGGTGACATGGCGCGGCGGCTTTGGTCATCGCCCGGCATGATGAAGCCGCTGAAGTTGGCCGCCGTCAGTTTATGCGCCACGCTGCCGTCGTCATGCTGCATGGAAAATAGCCAGTCGAGCTCCCATTTCACTTCCGCCAGGAAGTCAGGAATGGGTCCGCCGTGCTCGGGGATGTCTTCTAGCTCCAGCTGCTCCAGTTTGCCCTGGAAGTGTTCCCACGCCATCAACAACATGCCGACCGAGAAAGCCCCGTTGGTGACGTACTTGCCGTAGTCACCGGCGTCATGCCAGCCGCCAGTGGACTCGAGCAATTCGCCTCCGCTGAGCGAGGAGTAGCCGTCTTCTTGGTGGCAGCTGCCGTGGGCAAAAGTATCGCCAGCGTATTCGTAACTCACGGTCGTGCCGCAGCGCAGTCCGTAGAAGCCCAGCATGCTTTGCTCGAGGGCGACGTCGTAAATCGAGTCGCCAATGCGAAACTTGGCGGAGTCGCCGACGTCCTCAGCGCGCAGCATGTATCGGCCCTCTTCCTCGAGCTCGCTGAAGTCCGCGAACCACAGCTCTTCCTTGGTGTCGGGATTATCCACTGGTCCGGTCACATCACCCTCGAGCACAACCGACTCAGTCTCGACGTCGATCACTTCGAACTGGTCGGCGGCTTTGGCCAACACCGCAACTTTTGCCTGCTTGGGCAAGTAGCCCACAGAATTGACGCGAACGTCAGGTGGGCCGACGCAAACCCCCTCCACTCGCTGCTCTGCGGCGGTGCAACTGGTCACGCACTCGCCTTCGTAGCGCTCCTCTCCTTCGGGACAACGCGGGTAGCAGCGGCTGCGATCTGCCGTATCGCGCTCTTCGTCTCGTTTGCAGGTGGGCACGCATTCTTCACCCAGCAGCTCCTGGCCGCTCGGGCACAGTGTGACGCAACGGCCGGATTCCCAGGCTTCGTTGTCGTCGCAGACGTCCACGCACTCACCGTCTTCGAGCATTTGGTGGACCTGGCAGCGCTCGGTAGAGCCCTGGCTGCATCCAACACCAAGCGCCAACAGAAAAATTGACCAATATCCAACCTTCATTTCGTTACTTAAGACGCTTCGGTGCAGGCTGGGAGCTCAACAATTTCGGGCGCGCTCGGGACGATCATTGGGAACGCCCCGGTCACATGCTCAGCGCCAGCGGGCGCGCTGAGCGCGGGCGGACGCTGAGACCCACGGCCGCCCCCCACTCCCAGTCTCGGGACAATGCCCGGGGTAATGTGGCTGGACCAGTTGACAGCGGTGCCAAAACCGCGAGTAGGTGTCAAATGTGACTGCGGAGCTAGTCGCTCGCTAAGGTTATTTGCCGCAGTTAGGGAACAAGTGTTGTTTGGTGAGCCGCCGTGAGAACGTCGCGGTGTAGCGGGCTTTGTCGCCGTTTTCTTGGATAAAGGTTGTCTTAGTAACCGATCCAATCGCGCTTGTGGTCGAAATGGCCATTGAGGTTGAAGCTGCGTGGCTGATACCGATCGTCTCACCAAAGGGCCGTGTGGTCCGAGTGCTGGGGAAGGCCCGCGCTTTGCCGAAGCAGGTGATGACCGGCGGAGGTGAGCGGCCAGGGCCGGTCAGCGCGGTTGTCATCAACAAATCAAATGAGGGATTGCATATGAATGACCGAAGTAGGTGGTCGCGAGTGGTCGCGGCTGCGTGGGTTCTTTGCTTGGCGCTGTGGGCCATTGTCGGCTGCGCGGGCTCTGACGAGCCTCCCAACCGACAGCCCGAGTATGGGGAACTGCGTTTGCCCCTGGCAACGACGGGGGCTGACGGTACCCGCTACCGACTGCGCTCCGCGAAGTTTCTGATCTCCGGAACGGAAGAGCGCACCGTCGACGAAGACAGCGATGACGAATTCCGCATCGTTGAGTTGGAAATCGGCGACTACATGTTGGATCTGCAGTCGGGCTGGTTCATGGAGGAGCAGCGATCTGACGGCAGCTACGAGGTCGTTGACGCGACGCTGGATACGCCGGTTCCGGTAGCTTTTGAGATCGTTGCCGACGAAATTACCGACGTGGTCTTGTTGTTTACTATCAACGGCGAGCCGATTAAGTTCGAATTTGGGGAACTGCGCATCTCGCTGGAAGTGCAAAAGAGCGAGTTTTTCGACTATGAGATCGACCCTCAGCTGCAAGTCGAGCCCGTGGAGCTGAATGGTCAGCCCCTGGCACATATCGGGAGTGCGGCAGGGCCGCCGAGCACGTTCATCGCGAACGAGGTGGTGATTGCCACGCAGAGCTCCGATGAACTGAATGCATTTCTGCAAAAGCACGGTGGGGTCGTGCTCGAGTCGGATGCGGTCCCGGATCTTCCGCAATCGCTTGTCGGAATTGTTGCACCGATGTTCTTCGAAGCTCAGCGCTACCGGGTCCGTCTGGATCCGACGAACTTTTCTTTGGATGACTTCGCGGCCGACGCGGAGGCGGCAGGCCTTCTCGGCTCGGTCAAGATCTCCACTGAGTTGGGGGCGAAGCTGCTGGCTTTAGTCGCGAACGAGAAGGCCCTGGGAACTGAAATTAGCGCGAACTTCATGGCGGAGCCGGCTGTGCTGACAGCCACCGAAGAACACCCAACGGCGGGCGGCTTCGAGAACGCGTTCTTGTGGCACCCATACTCAGTGAGCGGCGCCAAGACCAGCATGACCCGCGCCTGGCAGCTTATCGACGCCGCCGAGTTTCCGAGAAGCAAGAACATCGCCATCATTGACGTGGGCTTCTGGCTGGACGGCTCTGGGCAGACCATGGGAAGCACAGATGAGTTTGGGGGTCCCATCATCCAGTATGACTTCGTCCAGGGTGACCGCTTCGCGGGTGGGGTAGCCACCTGTGGCGGAAACACAAACTGCTGGCACGGCAACGATTCGGCCAGTGTCGCAACGAGTACGCTCGACAACCAATACGGGGCCGCTGGCACGGGAGGCCAGGTCGCGCGCCCGTTCATGTTCCGGATCGATATGTCGTTCATGCAGATAGGCTGGGCAATCCGCACAGCTACTGGTTGGGGAGCGGACGTGATCTCGATGAGTCTGGGAGCGGCGTGCGGCGACATCTTCTGTGAGATGGCCAAGGAGCTCACTGGCCTCCATCCGGCACTTCGCGCAGCGCGCGACGGCAACGTGGTGACAGTTGCAGCAGCAGGCAATGATGGCGAAGCGGTCGGTGGCGGGACTCCGTGCACTGGTCCCAGCGTGATTTGCGTGGGCGCCCTGTCGAACAACAGCAATCAGGCTATTGGCTACTCCAACTATGGCAGCGGCGTGGACATTTTCGCGCCGACCAATATCCCGGTCATGCCCAACGGCGCCAATAGCGGGGTCAGCTTTGCGACTGGCACTAGCTCTGCCACTCCCTTCGTCGCTGGGATCCTCGCCACCATGCTGGCCGCGGATCCAACGCTGTCAGCGGCGGGGGCTCAGTCATTGTTATTGAGCACCGCCTGGACAGATTCTCCCGATTCGAAGGTGACTCGCTATGTGAACGCCTTCGCTGCGTTGAGCGCCGCGACCGGCACGGGGTTGGGGCCGAGTGTGACGCTAGAAGTTCTGAGCAGCAGCGTACCCCTCGGCTTGCCGAGATCGCCGCTGATCGCGCGGGCCACCGATGCGGAAGACGCCACGTGCGCCGGGTGTAGCTTCGCATGGTCGCCGGCGCCGACGGGCGGTGCGGGGGCCACACCGACGTTCGTATTCGATACTCCCGGCCCAACTCTGGTTACGGTGACCGTGACGGATGCCGATGGCAACAGCCAAAGCGCGTCGGCGACCGTGGACGTGGAGAACAGCCCCCCGGAGGCGGTGATCGACTCACCGGCGCCAGGCAGTAGTTGGGCGGTCGGTGCAGCCGTCAGCCTGGAAGGGTACGGTCTCGACGACAACGAGGGGCGCTTGGACGATGGTTGTACTTGGCAGAGCAGCAATCCCGCTGATGGATTTCCAGCCTCTGGGTGTTCCCTCAGTGTGAGCTTCGCCACAGCTGGAGCCCGCACGCTCAGCTTGCAGGTGACGGATTCTCACGGCGCCACCTCGGCAGCTCAGTCAGTCATGGTGAACATCGAAGCCGAGCCTCCGCCGACGGGACCGATTGTCACGTTCGAGCCGCCAGCGCCGACCTACACCGACGGTTACGGCAATGACCAAACGCTATCGCTTTCGGCGAGCGCCGTGGGGGCGGTGTCCTACAACTGGACCGTCACTTCGTACACCATTGGAAGCACCACGAGCGTCTATGGGGGGCCGGTTGGGTTGGGCTCCAGCGCGTCAATCAGCTGGAATCCGTTGAGCGATACTCCCAGCTTGGTTCAAATCACCCCGAACAGTTGTTACGTGGACGGACAATGGGTTCGCGTGACGGTGACGGCGACCAACGCCGATGGCATCGAAGGACCACCCGTCAGTCGCTTGATGAAGCTGTACTGCCGCTTGATCTGATGCTGAGCTGATGCATCCCGGCCGGGCTCTGACGCAGTGCGTCCGCCCAGAGCAACGCGCTCGCCAGGCTCCGCCGGGATGTTCAACTCATCGCTCTTTCTGAGTGGCGATATCCCGTCAATGCCGTCCAGAGGTGGAAAATTTTGCGCGCTCTTTTTCTGCCCCGAAGCCTGGGCAAGGGACTCGATTTGCTATGGTTCAGGCATGAACGTTCGATTGGGGATAGTCACCGTTGCAGTGGCTTTGGTTGGTTTGAGCTTCAGCGCCTGTGACAAGGATTCAAGCGCCGAGGCGTCGCCGCCAGCAGCCAAGGCCGAAGAAGCCAAGGCTGAAGCCGCTGAACCTGTGAGCGCCAAAGCGCCAGCTGCGGAAGCAAAAGCAGAAGCCGAAGGGACAGAAGCGAAGGCGGACACGAAGAAGGTCGTCGTCGCCGAGGACGGTACCGAGTTCGATCCGCCAGTCGAAAAATCACAAATCCCTGACGGGGCGTGGATCTGTGACATGGGCACTGTGCACTACGCGCGCATGAAAAAGGGCGACGGCAAGTGCGCGAAGTGCGGAATGAATCTGGTGGAGCACAAACACTAGCGGGCACAACACTAGCCGCTTGCGCTGAGTAGGTCCTGGCTCGGCGGGACGCCGAACTGGCGTGTGTATTCGCGACTGAACTGGCTTGGGCTCTCATAGCCGACGTCGAAGGCGGCGCCGGTAACGGAGTCCGCGCCGGTCTTCAGCAGATGTCGCGCCTCGAGCAGGCGAAGTTCCTTCTGAAACTGCAGCGGAGTGGTCGAGGTGATCGCTTTGAAGTGCTTGTGAAAAGACGAAGGGCTCATGCCCACGCCTCGAGCAAGCTCCTCGATCACCAGTGGGCAGCGGATGTCTTCCCGGATCTTGCCGATCGCTCGAGCGATGGCGCTGGCGTTGCTGTCGTGTCGGATCAGGCTGCGCAGCATGCCCCCGAATGGCGCCACGACCAGACGATAGTGGATCTCTTTCGAGATGAGGGGGCCGAGCACTTTTGCGTCCAGCGGCGATTGGGCAACGGCCAGATATCGCTCCAAGGCGTCCAGCAACGCGGGGTCCGCACGCTGCGTTTTGGCGGCACTGGCGCGCTCACTATCCAAGGCAGACTCGGCGAGCTCGTCATACAGACGACGAATAGTGGGCACGTCGAGTCGCAGGATCAGAGCTAGGTACGGCGCTTTGGTGACGCTGGAGCGAACCGGCAAGTCATGGCTCACGAGCAGGCACTCGCCGGGGCCGAAAGACAGCGCTTGCTCACCGATGTACACACGCTTCCGGCCTTGGAGGATCAAGCAGACGACAGGTTCATACACCGACGCCTCGAAGGAGGATGGATCTTGCTGGCGCCGAAGTATCAGGCCAGGTAGCGGCTCAGCCGTCGCTAGCTCGGCGTCGCAAGTGCTGAGCCATGGCTCAGTGCGTTGAATCAGTCGTTCGAGGTGCATGGGGCAACTCCAGTGGTCAGAGCATACACGATCGTCAGGGGCGGGGGTGTATTCCTCTCGCAGCGTGGAGGATCAGGCATGAGGTGCGGAGAAATTGGCAAGCCAACGAGGCGCGCTACGGCTACCCTCCGAATCTACCCAATCCAAGGAGCAACCATGCACACCCGAACACTGAGCGAAGGCGTCGAAATCCCATTTCTCGGCTTTGGAACCTACCTGATCCCTGACGCTGAAGCCGCAGCCGTGGTGCGGGAGGCGATTCGCGCCGGCTATCGGCACATAGATACCGCAGAAGGCTATCGCAACGAGACCGGCGTTGGTGCGGCGCTCAAAGAGACGTTTGACTCGGGTGAGCTCTCCAGGGAGGAGATCTTCATCACCACAAAGCTTTGGCCTGGGAACGCTGCCTGGGGCCAGGTGCCAAAGACCACGGAGACGACGATTCAGTCGCTCCATGAAAGTCTTGAACGCCTGGGGCTGGACTACGTCGATCTCTACCTGATCCACGCGCCCTACGAACGCGACCAACGAATCGCGCAGTGGCGAGGCTTGGTGGAGCTGCAGCGACAGGGCAAAACGAAGACCATTGGCGTCAGCAACTTCAGCAGTCAGCACATCGATGAGCTGAGGGCCGAGGGCTTGCCGCTGCCGGCGGCCAACCAGATAGAGCTCCATCCGTGGTCACAGAAGCCTGAACTAGTGAAGTATCTCAAAGACAACAACATCACCCCGATCGCCTACAGCAGCCTGATCCCGCTATCGACCTGGCGAAGCGCCGAAGGGCAAGACAGCGCGAAAACGGCCGAGATGGCTGAAGAAGCGCGGCAACCAGATGCCCCGTTCAAGCTTCTAGCGAAGAAGTATGGGGTCAGTGAAGCGCAAGTGCTGCTGCGCTGGGCGGTGCAGCTGGGTTATCCCGTGCTGCCCAAGAGCATGAATCCCGAACGCATTCGCAGCAACGCAGACATCTTCAGTTTCCAGATAGATGACGAAGACATGGCCGCCATCGCTCAGATGGACCGCGGCGACGGCATTGCGTGGAGCTCGGGCGATCCCACAAAGGTGGCTTGACCCCGCGCGGCGTGAACTGGGAGTGGCTCCCAGGGGGAAAGGTGCTTGCCAGAACTGAGCCCTGCGGCGGACTTGATACCCTGGTACGCGCGTGGGACTATCGGCCCATGGAGCAACCGAACGTTTATGCTGCGCCGCAACCAAGTCTACCAACAGCCGGTTCATACGCTTCTGAGTTGG
>JBNLEN010000182.1:0-12350 GCA_050304975.1 Polyangiaceae bacterium | reverse complement strand
TCAGCATGGTGTCGTGGTTGGTCGCGGTTCGCACTGTCATCATTGATGACTTCATTCTGGAGTCTGTCGCGGACGGTGTGGACGCGATCGTCAACCTGGGCGCGGGCCTCGACACCCGCCCCTTCCGTCTAGAACTGCCGCCAACGTTGAAGTGGGTCGAAGTCGATTACCCGGACGTACTGAGTTTCAAACGACAGCGCTTGGATGGTGCTGAAGCTCGATGCCAGCTTCGTCAAATGCCCCTGGATCTATCACAACGTGCAGAGCGCCAAGACTTCTTGTCGAAGCTCGACGATGAGTGCACGCGCCTCTTGATCCTGACTGAGGGCGTCGTGCCTTATCTCGACCAGCAGCTGGCCGGACAGCTTGCAGATGATCTGCGTGCACTGTCCACCATAGATTCTTGGATCGTGGACTACAACTCTCCCGCGAGCCACGCCCAACGCCAACGGGCGGGAGTGACGCGCCAGCTTCGCAACGCACCGTTCAAGTTCCAACCCGACGACTGGTTCAGCTTTTTCGCAACCCACGGTTGGAACGCGCAAGAGGTCCGTTACCTCCCGGCGGAGGGGTCAAAACTGGGTCGTCCGGCTCCACTGCCCAGTCCAGCCCGAGCGATCACCAACCTGCTCGACCGGTTCTTGCCCGCCGACAAGAGCTTTTCGAAGTCTGTCGCCTACGTACGCCTAGTACCAGACGCAGGCTGATGGTGAAAAAGCCCCGCGAGCTCGAACTTCGAACGCTGCGACATTGGATGGTAGTGTGGGCAGGATCCGGAGACTTCTTCCCCGGAAATGCTCTGGCGCGCCGGTTTCACCGTTCCACCAGGTTGCCCGGTGTTACCGATTTCGAAGTCGGCGACGCATTTTGTGGTTCCGTTCTCCGCCAGATGGATTGATGCGTCACCAGCAGCCTCGACGCCGAAGGTGCTGAACGTTCTAGGCTCGAGCGCCGCGAGTCTGGTCTAGACTGCAAAACGAACGATGAACACCGAACGAGCCACAGTGATTGCTCTGACGTTGCTACTGGCCAGCGCCTGCGGCGGCGACTCAGACGATACCGGCAGCGCGCGTAACCCAGATCTTTCGCCGGAGCAGACGGCAGATGCGGGGTCACAGGGCGAAGCCGACGACGACGACGCCCCCCCGGACGATCCTGGCCCGACGGACGCTGGTGGTCCCCCTATCGAACCAGACCTCGACTGCACGTCTCCGCAACCCGGCAGAGCGCCACTGCGCCGCCTATCCAATTATGAGTATGTCTTGACCATCCGTGACCTATTGGGTCCGGATCTGTTTTCCACCAAGCTCGCACCAACCTCGGGCAAGTACGGCAACGACGCCGACTGGCAAAGCCTGTCGCCTTTCAGTGTCGAGCAATACCTGCGCGCCGCAAAGCAGATCGCTCAGAACACCCTCTTGGATCCCACGCTGCGGCAGGAGCACTTCGCCTGCATCGACGCGGCCACCCCAGAGACCGAGGCTGAGTGCACCCAGTCGATCATTGAAGATTTCGGCCGCTTGGCTTTTCGGCGACCACTGGATGCGGAAACCCAGAGTGAGCTACTCGAACTCCAAGCTCAACTGCGCGCCAACGGCACTTACGAAGAAAGCATTCGTTCACTACTCGAGGCAATGCTGCAGGGACCAGACTTTCTGTATCGCTTGGAATTCGGCGATCCGAACTCACCTGCCGACGCGCGACGCCCCAGCGCGCATGAGATGGCGACGCGACTCTCGTATCTTTTCTCGAGCACGATGCCCGATGCTGAACTTCGCGCGGCGGCCGAGGCCGGTGAGCTTGATTCCGATGAAGGGGTAGCGGCGCAGGCCAGTCGTCTGATCGCCGCTCCGGGACTTCGCAACTCCACCTGGCAGTTCTTCGACGGTTTCCTCGAACTAGATTCGGTGTCGCAGTATGTTCTGCCCAATACTCCGCCCAACCTGTTTGGCTTGTTCGTCGACGAAACTCGGGGCTTTTTGGAGCAGGAGCTGTTCTCTGGCAGCGGCAGCTGGCAGTCCGTCTTCACCGCGCCCTACGTCTTCGTGAATGAAGAGTTGGCAGGCCACTACGGGATCGACGGCGTCGTCGGCGAGGAGTTTCGCGCCGTTGAGGTCGATCCAGAAGCAACCCACCGGCGCGGTCTACTGACACAAGGAAGCACGATGGTGCGTGGCTCGGCGGGAGAATACACCCACCCATTCCGACGGGGCCTGTATGTCGCCCGAAATTTGATGTGTTTTGAGCTCCCACTAGCGCCTGCTGATGTTCCCTTTCTGCCGCCAGTTGACAGCAACGAACCCAAAACAACTCGCGAGCGCTTTGAACAGTCCACTTTGGCGACCCCAGAGTGCGCCAGCTGTCACATGCACGCGGATCCGATCGGCTTCGCGCTCGAGAATTACGACTTCCTGGGGCGCTGGCGTGACCAAGAAAATGGCCTCACCATCGATGCCCAAGCGAGCACGCCGACGCTGGGCGAATTCAGCGGCCCGGAGGAACTCATCCAGAAGGTCGCGGCGCACCCCGACACCTACTCCTGTTTCGCCAAGAACTGGGCTCAGTTTGCCTACGGGCGTGAGCTGGATGACACCACCGATCAGTGCACGCTAGCTCAGCTGGAGCAAGAGTTCGAAGCGTCAGGCTATCAACTGACGGCACTGCTCCAGGCGCTCACGCAAACTGACGCATTTCTGTACCTACCCGAGCCGGAGGCGACCCAATGAGACCGATTCGCCTGAATCGACGCACGCTGTTGCGTGGCACCAGTGGCCTCGCCTTGGCCCTACCCTGGTTGGAAGCCATGTCTGATGGTAGCGCCCAGGCGCAAACCACGGGCCCGGCGCGTCGCTTCATCGGAGTGTATCAACCCGGGGGTACGATTCTCGAGCAGTGGACACCTACTGGCACAGAGACGGAGTTCACGTTGAGTCCCATCCTGGAGCCCTTCGCCCCAGTGCGCGAACATCTGCTCATCCCAAGCGGCTTCGACATGAAGTCCGCCGTCGGAGAGCAGAGCCAATCGGGACTGATCGCCTTTCTCACAGGCACACCGCAAGGCACGCCCGGAACCTTTGCCAAGGGCCCCTCCATTGACCAAGTGATTGCAGCGCGCGTCACCGGGCAGCAATATGCCAGTTTGCATTTAGCCGTTCGCTGGGGGACGGGTACCGCCCTCGGCCAAGTCAGCCCGATTGACATCTTGGCGTACGAGAACGCGCCTGAGTACCCGCCCATCGCCCCTCAAATCGATCCCCAGGCTATTTGGCAAACGTTGTTCGGAGCCCTACCGCCACGCAACGACGACGGCTCCCTCGCGCGAGATCGCTCGGTGCTCGACTACCTCGAAGGTCGCTACCAATCGATGGCTGCACGCCTTGGTGCCCAGGACCGCGAGCGCCTCGAGCGACATGCTGAACTGATCCGACAGCTGGAGCTGACTCTGGCAACGAGCAATCGATGCATGCTTCCAGAGGTGGTCGATACCTCGAACTACGATCCTGAAGCCGGAAAGTACTCGAACCCCGCCGACAACACCGTGAAGCAACCTGAGACTGACGCGGAGATCCCCAAAGTCGGTCAGTGGATGATGGACATGCTGGTCATGGCCATGGCTTGTGATCTCACCAACGTCGGCACGCTGCAGTGGGCCGACACCGAAGCCGACTACACCCTGCCATGGCTGAACCTGAACGAAGACCACAATTACTACCAAAATGGCGGTGGATTTCAGCCCGAAGAGTGCGCCCAGATCGCCACCTGGTATTCGCAGCAGCACACCTACCTGATAGAGCAAATGGCGGCCGTTGACCTGGGTGACCACACCCTGCTGGACGAAGCGGTTCTGTTCTTTGGCAGTGAGGTGCAGCACCCCGCCACCCACAACAAGGCGAGCATGCCGTTCCTGCTCGGAGGCCATGGTGGTGGATTGCGTCCCGGCCGCTTTCTGGACTTCGGTGGCAGATCCCACAATGACCTATTGGTCGCGATCCTGAACCTGTTCGGCGACAACCGAACCAGCTTCGGCCCGGAGGAGTACAACGAAGGGCCACTCATCGACTTGACGTAACGCTCCAGCAAGACCCGCAAAAGGTCGAGCTCAGCGCTTGAGGGACCACCCATGAGCGAATTGTCGGGCGCTTCCGCAGACCTCCATGGACACAATCCCCCGAGCTCGGTCGCGGTGTGGGGAGCTTCAGCTCACCATACCGCACGAGCATCGTTGCGCCCGAGAGGCTCCTGGTCAGTCAACGCCTACGCGGAACGAATCTGAGACTACGCCCGTAACTACTGCGCCGGAGGAGCGACAGACTCGCCTGCTAGATCCTACCCATGAGCGCTCGCTAGTTCCTGCTTTCTTCGCGTCACCCTACTGCTCGACCGTTTCCAAGCGGTGGCGAGGCAAATAGCGCCCACCTTCCAGCTGCTGAAGCAACGCCACCGCGCCTTCCCGCACGCGGGAGCGCAGGTCCCAGTTGACTCCTGCCTCCCGAGATGAGGCGGTGACCCGGAGCACGACGGAGTCCGGTTTGGTATCGAGCACGATCACCTTCGCCACGTCCCCGTCCCAATCCGGATCTTGTTCAATCAGCTCCAGTATCCGTTCACGAATTAGCTCGACTGGTGCGCCGTAGTCAGCGTGCAATACGATTTGGCCAACGTGTTGCGAGCTATTCATCGTCCAATTTTCGAACTCGTTTTCGATGAAGTAGGTGATGGGAAACACGCGCCGGCGCAGATCCCAAGTCTTCATCGTCACGTAGGTCAGCGTGATGTCTTCAATCCAACCGACGTCCCCGGAAACCTGCACGCGATCCCCGATGCGGATGGGCTGTGCGACGCAAATTTGTAGCCCAGCGATCAGGTTGGCGACGGACTTCTGCGCAGCGAACCCTAGCACCACACCGATGACGCCGGCCGAAGCGAGCAGCGAAACGCCCACTTTGCGCACCACGTCAAACTGCGTCAGCGCGAGCGAAAATCCCAAAAACAGGATCAATGCGTTGATGAAGCGCCGACCCGTTTCCACGCGCTTTTCTTGCCCCAGGCGAACCAGTTCTTCGTCCGGCGCCGCGCCGCTAATGACCATTCGGTCGAGCACGAAGTCGGACAATGCGTGCACCACGCGCGACGCGCCCCAGGCCACACCCAAGATGAAGAGTGCTCCCAACATGGTCGCCACGAAGTCGCGTGCGGCTAGCGGCAGACGCACCAAGTCAAGTGCCCCACTGATCATCCACAAGGCCAGTAAGACGCTGAGCGGACCCCGCAAACGCGCGACAAAGAAGTCATCCAATGACGTCTTCGTACGCTTGGCGATGCGACGAGCTAGCCAGCGGATGACCGTAGCCCCAATGAACCCGCCAAGCCCGGCCAGCAGAGCCCCCAAGAACATCGCCAGCCACTGCCAGATCGCAATGTCCAGCACGCCACGCCGGTGGTACCACTCCGGTAAGCGTTCACCGATCACACCTGGTCCGTACGCGTCATACAGCGGCTCAATGGAATGCACCGTCTTGCGTGAGAAGACCCAACCGGCCACGCCCTGACCGAGGGCAACACGCCGCAGCTCGATCGGCAGTTCTTCGTCGCCCAAGTTGATGTGCCCAAGGGTTTCGGTGCTGGCTCCGTCATCGAGATTGCCCTCGGGTGAATCCGACAGCTCATCGGGTTCGAGCGGCAATTTTTGGTCGAGCACCGCCCGCAGCTTGCGGGCCAAATCAGGCCCGACCTCCGATTGGCGGCCGGGTGGTATCCACCTGAGATCCAGCAGCCGTGCCGCCCGCAGGAAGTCGGCTTCCGAGGTCGCGCGTAGAAATTGCCGAACGCTGCTACGGGGGGTCGCGCGGGACAAGTCTGCTGGGGAAGGCGCTAGCCCTGCCTGCGGATTCGCCGAAGCAGCGCGCGCGCACGCAAACGCGCTGCCGAACAAGAGCAAACCAACAAGAACATGCTTCAAGCACCAGTTCTTCATGGCCCCACAGCTACCCCAGCGTCGGTTTGACGATCAAGGCTTTCCCTGGCGCCAATTCGGCTCGGTGATGTGCGCTACGCCGGGCGCAGATTGGCGCAGCTGGCGCCCGCCGCGGGGGACAATCGCGCAGGCGGCTTCACCTATAGCGGGCTTCGCTGGTCTGCAGCCTACGCCATCTCCGCTCGCTCGCGCTCGTGAGTGTCGACCAGCGTTTGCTTTTGAGTTTCGCTCAGCGCTTTGCCAGCTTGTTGAAAAACACGGTGCTCTTCTTCGTCCATGTGCTTGAGCACGATTTGTTTTAGTGTCTCAAAGCGATTGAGCCAACCCGTGCTGGAGTAATCCATCGCCTCCAACTCTTCCAAGAGTTCGCGAGCTTCTTCGTGCTCCTTGGTGCTATGAGTTGCCTCGGCCTGAACGGCAGATCCGATCAAGGGCTTGTAGAGTGAAACCTCTTCCGCGCGTGCGTGAGACTCCAACTCATCTTTCAAACGTGCGAACAGCTCGCGACGCCCTCGGGAATCCCCGTGCGTCTTGGACACCAGACGCAGTAGCGTTCTTGTCTTGTCGTGTTCTTCTCGGAGTTTTTCAAAGATGTTCATACCAAAGGTGGTGCAATCACCGTTCCAAGATCGATTTACGAAAACACTCCGAGCAATGCCGGGCGTGCAACTGTACAAGAGCGCGGCAAGATGAGTCGGGTGTGGCAATTCGCGACTGGCGCTTGTGCGGATGGTGACTGTTGAGCGAATTCGCACGCGCCTGAGGGCCCTACTGCACTCTTCGATTCATTCAGGCTGACTGGACACGCACCCGACGGAGCCTGTCTCCTGTTGCTTCAAAATGCCGCTAGCAGCAAGCCTCACGGCGAGCGTTTGGAGTATTCGGGAGAGATGGGTCGATCCTCAACTGAAAGAGCTGAGATTGAGCGGTAAACTCCAGTCTCCCACCGCCATCCGGATCCCCATGCTCAAGTACTACGAATCACTCGCCGCCCATCCCACCTCTTCCTCGTCCCTGTGTCGCTGGTGCACGGCATTCGCCTGCGCCGCTCTGCTAGCGGGCTGTTCCGACTCACCCACGGATGCCATGACGGACAGCCTCACCTCCGGTGGAGCAGCTGGCGACACGGCGGCGGCAGGTGCCATGAACGTGGGGGGCAACCCGGGTGGTGCTCCCGGGGGCGACTCAAGCGCTGGGGCAAACCCGGGCGGCGCGCCCATGGGCGGTGGTGCGGACGTCGGCGGAATGCCCGATCTCGGCACGGGGGGTGAAACCGCTGGCGCCGGCGGCGAGCTGAGCGAAGGGGGTGCTGCAGGTGAACAGGCCGAAGGCGGCGCCGCTGGCGAGGGCGGAGATAACCCCCCGACGATGAGCCAAGGTTGTGGCGCCATGACTTGGCCCGATAGCGATCGCTACACCATCGAGTCTTCCGGTATGCAGCGGGAGTACGTCTTGGACATTCCCGACGGCTACGACCCCAACCAGCCGTATCGCCTGTTCTTGACCTGGCACTGGCGCGGCGGCAATGCCAATGACGTCGTCAACGGCGCGGGCAATGCATCGCGTGGCGCGTACTACGGACTCAAAGAGCGTTCCGAAGGAACCGCCATCTTCGTATCCCCCGAAGGCCTGGTCGACAACGGCGTGACGGGTTGGGCCAACCCCGGCGGCCGCGACATCCAGTTCTTGAAAGACATGCTCGATCAACTCAATTCCGAGTTGTGCATCGACCAAGACCGAATCTTTTCCACGGGCTTCAGCTATGGAGGCATGATGTCGCTCTCCGTCGGCTGCTCGATGGGCGGTGTGGTGCGGGCCATCGCCCCCATGGCAGGCGCCATCTTCAGCGGCTGTGAGGGCGGCGATCTACCAGTCGCGTTCTGGGGGTCCCACGCTCCCGGAGACAGCGTGGTCGACATCGACCTCGGCCGTGCCGGACGCGACGAGTTTCTGTCGCGCAACGGCTGCGGCCAAGAGTCGACACCCGTCGAAAACGGTTGCGAGAGCTACGAGGGCTGCGAGACGGGATACCCCGTGGTGTGGTGCGAATTCTCGGGCGATCACTTCACCCCGGACTACGCCCCTGACGCTACCTGGGAATTTTTCTCACAGTTCTAACAGCGTGCCGAAAGGCGCTCTGCCAGAACGAGTGTCATTCGGCCGCTACCTGGACGCCGTCTACGCCTAGATCGTCCCGGCCGACGCGATGCACGTGGCGCGTGACGTCTGCGACGGCAACCGCCCAACTGGTTTCGTGATAGCCCACCTTCTCACGCGCCAACCGGGGGCGCACCAGAGCTCGGGCCTCCCGCAACCGTCCGCGAGGACAGAGTGGAAACAGGTGATGCTCGATCTGGAAGTTCAGACCACCGAAGTACCAGTCCATCCAAGCAACGTTGTCGATATTGCGTGAGGTGGCTAGCTGGTGCTCTAGATAACTGGCTCCCGCCGTACGCATCGGCATGGCCACATGATTGACGGTAAACACCGTCGCCAGCCGGGTCCCCAAGAAGCAGCTGCTGACGACATAGACCAGGGCGACTCGGCTAGCGTCCACGCCTAACAGTAGTGGCAGCCCGACGAAGAGCAGGCCGTGAGCGACCACGGACACCACGTCGCCGGCGAACTTCTTCGGCTCTTGAACGGCCGCAATGAACGACAGCAGGCGTAGGCTGTAGGCAAACAGCAACGTACTCGGCCAAAAGTACCAGCCTTGGTAGGGAGCGATCGCGTTTCCCATGCCTGACTTTTCCGCTCGAGCATTCGCCGATAGCGAGAAGACCGTGCCGAACTGCATGTCGGGGTCTTTCTGCTCGTCCTGACAGTGCTTGTGGTGCAGCAAGTGGCGATGCTGCCACTCACGAAAACACAGGCCCCCGACCAGGCCCATGGCTAGCCTTCCAGCTAGGCGGTTGGCCCAGTTCGACGGGGCCGCGCTACCGTGCGAGGCGTCGTGCCCTATGAAGGCAAACTGCCCCTGCAACACGCTGATCGGCAAGGCTACCGCGGCCGCGACCCAGTAGTTGCCCAGCGTCCAGGCAACCCACCACATACCGCCCAGGATAGGAAACCACAGGAGCAGCCGGGCGAAGGTGCCGCGCGCATCACTGCGAAACAAGCCAGACGCGTGCAGGTCGTTCGTTAGCTCTGAAAACAGCGCTGGAGTGGATCGATTGGCATCGTTCATGATGGCGCGATCACGCCGAACTGCCGGTGCGACGACCAGCCGTGTGTGTGCAACATGCTCAACTCATTCAAAGGTCGCAATGGCGACAAAGTGCAAATTCCGACCACATTCTCGAGTGTCTAAGTAGCCTCGACAACAATGGTCGCCTTGGTTTTCGGTGGCGCCTTCCTGCAGGCCACGCATCACCGCTTGGCTGACGTCGTGACCACCATCGACACACTTCGGATCTCCACACGGGACTTCGAAGTGAATGGATGCTCGGTCGACGATGGTATGCAGAGTGCGGCGCGTTCCAGCAATGTACTGACCATCCCGCGATTCAGTCAGCTCCAAGCGGAGCGTTCGCAGGCCCTGCACGGCGTCCCGTAGTCGCGGCGCGTCGTCCTCCCGCCGCCAGCGTTCTGGTGGCTCACGGCGGCTCCTTCTCGAACGATTGAACCCCATGTTCACTTTTAGTAGAACTCAACCATACGAGTTGCGGGTTGGCCGAAACGCGCCTTTGTGGCGTGCGTCGGCCGTTTCCCGACGGTCCAACTGTTTCAGTAGCGAGAGCGGGGAGCGCGTTCCGATGCTTCGGCGACACGGAGCGAGCGCCCGTCGAGCTGAAATCCGTCCATTTGCGAGATAGCGTCCGACAATGCGGAAGCATCCTTCAGCGTGACGAAACCGAATCCACGCGAGCGCCCGGTGTCGCGATCGGTGATGACCTTCGCCTCTTCCACCTGAGCGCACTGCTCAAATGCTTCACGAAGCTCGTCGCTCGTGGTGTTCCAGCTCAATCCGCCTACAAATAGCTTGTTGCTCATATCCTTATCCATTTCCTGTGTTTGTTAGGAATCACCTTCACCCCCATCGGAGTGCCAGTCGGGAAAATCCCGTCGGTACCTCAGGGGAAGCTTCTGGGCGCATCTGCCCAGTAATTCACGCCAGCCCTGCTGGTCGTGCCAAAATCTCTGCTGCTCTGTCTCTAATTCCTCAGCTCATGCGGTCTTTAATCCGCTGCTCGAACCGGAGCTGTTCTTCGGAAGCGACAGGAAGCGATGCAACCTTACCTTCGTCGAGCTGGGCGCAAACTACACCACAATCGGAGCCTGCGCTAGACAAAACGATCAAAGCGACAGGGCGACTCCCCACACCCAGCGACGGAATGGCCAAAATAGAGGCCAGGCGACTCGACTTCGTGTGCAGTAAACACCCTATCCAGTTTGCGCTCCCGGCGCTCCAGCTCCTTGCGCAGCTGCCTCTCTGGCGAAGCGCAACGGCTGCGTCCGCTACAAGTTCCACGGCGGGATAGTCCGCTGCGTGCTAGACTGCGGATACGCATGGTGTTCCCTGACGCACCTTGTCTGGGGAATCATGAAAGATAAATCGAAACGCCTACCGGACACGAGGATTACCGTTCAATACCGGACCCGAACCGGACTGGCGTGTGAACTCGTCAGCTACCGCGAGAAGGTGGTGGTTCATATCGTCCACCTCGAAGATCTGGCGGCGGGCGAGCCCTGGCACGTCGAGGCGCACAAAGTCGGCAGCCCAGAAGCGCTCGTGCAGGGTGGCGGCGATAGCGCGGCAGCAGCTTTGCAAACCATGGCTTCGGCTTGGAAGTCACAAGATCAGGATTGTCTATTCGATTGGGATGCCGCCGCGACCGAGCTGAAAACCGTGCGCGCCATTTAGACTAGCGAGCGCCGCGGCCACATAGGACACTGCCACGCAGATGGCCGCGAAGAAGCCTGCTGCTCAGAAACCCAAGCTGCTCTCCGGTGGCAACCCGCAAATCCCGAAGGGCGACGGCGACGAGCCCGTGCAGGTGTACATCGCAGCCATGCCGGGCTGGAAACACGACGTTGGCCGCGAACTGGATCAGATGATTGAGCGGCTGGTGCCCGGCGTGCTCAAAGCGGTGCGCTGGAACTCCCCGTTCTACGGCATCGACGGCCAAGGCTGGTTTCTGTCGTTCCATTGCTTCAACAAGTACGTCAAGCTGACCTGGCTCAATGGCGCGTCATTGAAACCGCTCCCGCCGATCGAGTCGAAAGACCCAAACGTGCGCTACTTTCACATCCATGAGGGTGAAGCACTGGACGAAAAGCAACTGACTCGCTGGATCAAACAAGCGTCCCGGTTGCCGGGCGAAGAGTTATTCTAGTAGCCGAAGCAAATGCTGCGCTGAAAGACAACACGCTACTGCCCGTAACCGACAGCTTGAATGTTTTGCAGCACCGCCAGCTCTGCCGAGTCTGGTGGAAACCCCGCGAGCATGGCGCCTTCGTAGAAGGTACCCCAGGAGTTGTTGGCGTTGTCATTACCAACACCAAGCAGGATCCCACCGTCATTGTAGATCGGTTTTGGTGTATCCCCAACGTAGGCCGTCGTCACGTTGGTGGCCGCGGACGCGTCAGCCATCCGCAGTGACCACTGCTGAGTGTTGGTCTTGAGAAACCCCAGGGCAAACGGTACTGCCAGCGATGGGTTGGCAGCATTGGGCGGACCGAGGGCGCCCAATTGCCCCCAACCGGGATCCCCAGGGTCGGAACCCCCTGCCCACAGCCCGGCGCCAAAGTCCGCCAAGAACCAGGGCCCCTCACCCTCGCCGGTGCCAAAAAACGCCGTTCCGAAGAACAGCGCGTTGGGCTCAGAGAACGAGCGTGGGTCGGGTGCGCCGCCGCCGAAGCTCCAGCAACACAAACTGCCGTAGTGGGTACCGTCTGCCAACAGGTAGATGCCCTGAGCCTCTTGCCCCTGTGGCACCCCCACCCCCTCTTCAGCGAGCCGATAGCCCTGGCGGGCCTCGGTGTAGAGCGAATAGACGTGTTCACCGCTGACTGTCAAAGACCCCGCATCCGCGATCGACTCGAAGTCATCCAGCGACGCGAACTCACCGCCGCTGGAGAGGCCTCGTGGCGCCACCGGAAGGTGGTTCCCGTTGCCGGACTGGTCGTAGAGCAGCGAGACCGTGCAGATGGTGTCCTTGCAGACCGCATCTTGGGCGCTTGCGTCCCCCAGGCCAGCGCTGGTCATGCCGATATCGTGCAGTTCACCACCGACCCCAGTATTTTCCGCAGTGCTACCACTTCTGACTTGGTACAGCGGCCCGCTGTAGTCACTCGATAGGCGTCGCACCATACTGTAGGCGGCCACACACGGGGTGCCAGCTTCGGCGTAGATATCACAAGGTCCAGTCACCGG
>JBNLEN010000181.1:0-12397 GCA_050304975.1 Polyangiaceae bacterium | reverse complement strand
CTCCGCTTCAGCACGCACCTCCATTTCGACCTTCTTCCGCTGGAAAGCCAATTCCGCGTCCAACTTGGCCTGCAGAACCTGCACGTCACGCAGAGCCTTGAGTCGCGCGTCGTGTGCGTCTTGCTCGCGTTGCTCCGCCACTCGGGCTTGGCGCGCCTCGTACTCGGCGCGTTCAGTCGCTTGCTGCCGCTCGTACTCCAACTCGACCAGTTTGCGTTTTCTTTCCGCAGCTTCGCGCACGCGGCGCCGTTGCTCGGTACTGCAACGCTCGCTCTCCATATCTTCGAGCTGGCGCAAACTAAAGATGTACGAATTCTCTCTGATCTCGTCCATGTCGGAATGAGACCCGGCACGCGCGAAGGAATTGGGTAGCCAGCGAAAAAAGCGTAGCGCCCGAGGCCGCTACGCCCCCAAAGATTCTGCTTCACTCAGCGCGAAGTCGACGTGGATGTGGTTGCCATCCGGGTCATGCAGGTTGACCTGACACAGCTCAAAGTCCAGAAGCTTGCCCAACCTGTAAGGAACGCCACAGCTGTCGAGGTGCTGAAGAAAGCGGCCTAGCCCCTCCGCCGCGAACGCAAAATGCGACAACGAATGACTAGGCTTCGAGTACTCAATCGTCTCGTCAGCTTCCCCGCCGACGAGGTGCACCACGGGACGATCGCCGCAATACATCCACGCCCCGGTGAAAGAAAAGTTCGGTCGAGGACCCTGTGTCAACCCTAGGACATCGCTGTAGAATGCCTTGAGCACTTCCAGCTGATGGGTGCGAATGTTGACGTGATCCAGGTACTTGAGCATACGAGCGAATTGTAGTCGTGGCTGTCACCCACTTGAAGGCATATCTGCAGCTGTTTGCAGCGCAGATCATCGCGCTGGTCGGGACCGGTCTCAGCACGATCGCGCTCACGCTGCTGGCGTATGACCTGGCCGGTGGCGACGCGGGGGAGGTCCTGGGCACTGCCTTAGCCATCAAGATGGTGGCATACGTCGCTTTTGCCCCGCCGCTGGCTGCCTGGGCCGAACGCCTTCCGCGCAAACCCTGGCTGATCACCTTGGACTTGTCTCGCGCGCTGGTCGTCTTGTTGATGCCGTTCGCTCAGGTGGCCTGGCAAATCTACGTGCTGATCTTCGCACTCAACTTGTGCGCCGCGGGGTTCAAGCCCAGCTTCAGCGCCATCATTCCCGAACTATTGCCGCAGGAACAGCACTACACCCGAGCACTCGCAGCAACGCGCTTTGCGTATGACCTGGAGAACCTGTTGAGTCCGACTCTGGCGGGCTTGGCGCTGATGTTCGTGAGCTATCGTGAATTGTTCGATGCCAACGCCATCGCTTTCGGCCTGTCCGCTGTGTTGATTGTCAGCACCAGCCTACCAACTCAGACCCCGATCAAGCGCGCTGGCGGGATCTGGGACCACACGCTGTTCGGTGTCCGTGCATACCTGAAGACCCCGCGCCTACAGGGACTGCTGGCGCTCTACGCTGGCGTCGCGGCCGCTAGCTCCATGGCGATCGTCAACACTGTCGTGTACGTCAAGCAAACGCTGGGTGGAGACGACTCCGACGTGGCCATTGCCATGGCGGCATCAGGCGGCGGCAGCATGTTGGCGGCGTTGGCCACGCCGCGCTTGCTCGCTGGCCGCAGCGAACGCGGATGGAGCGCGCTCGGAGGGGCATTCATGGCAATCAGCATGGTCGGTTTCGCCTTGCAGCCAGGATTCGTTGGCCTGTGTGCCGCGTGGATCAGCGCCGGCATCGGCTGGTCTTTGGTGCAAACCCCTGCCGGTCGCGTCGTCAAACGCTCTGCAGGACCCAGCGATCTGCCGGCCTTCTTTGCCGCCCACTTTTCGCTCACGCACGTGTGTTGGCTGCTGGCGTACCCGGCGGCTGGCTTCTTAGGAGCGCAGTGGAGTCTGGCCACGACAGGCTGGGTCATGGCTAGTTGGGTCGGCACGGCGACGCTCGTGGGGCTGTGGCTGTGGCCAGGCCGGGACGTGCCAATCCCCGAACGACCGGCAGCGTGATCGGTCGGGAGTCCTCACCAGGCGGCGATCCTGATTGACGCTTGGGACATGAAGTGGCCGAATGCGCCACTTCAATGACGGACCCGAACGCACCGGCGGAGAGGCCGCCCCTCCAAAGTGAGGTCGAGCTGATCATCCCCCCAGACGACCACCGCTGGATGCAGCTGGCGTTGGAAGAGGCTGACCTCGCCGCGCAAGCCGGCGACGTGCCCATCGGTGCGGTGATCGTGGGGAGCGACGGCCAATTGTTGAGCCGGGCGCAAAACCGCCGCGAGCAAGACGCCGACCCCACGGCGCATGCCGAGATATTGGCGCTGCGTGCCGCCGGTCAAGCCCTGGGCGGCTGGCGCCTGGACGACTGCACACTGTACGTCACGCTGGAGCCATGCCCCATGTGCGCCGGGGCGCTGGTCAACTCACGTATCAAGCGCTTGGTCTATGCCGCCGCCGATCCCAAAGCAGGCGCGATCGAATCCTTGTACGAGCTGGCAGAGGATGACCGCCTGAACCACCGCTTCGCGTTCACTTCGGGAGTGATGGCAGAAGAATCCCGCCAGCGCTTGCAAGCGTTCTTTCAACGCCTAAGAGCGCAAGGCAAGAAGTAAGCAGCCGACTAGGGCGGAAGCACTGGCAACGGCGCGTGCACCGGAGGCGTGGCGCCGTCACTGCCTGGGATGCCCGATCCTGGCAGCGTGACCTCTGGCTTGTGCGGGACGCCGAACTCCAGCTCTTCCGCCAAAGCCGCTTCCAGCTCAGCATCTGTGATCCGCTCTCGCTGGTGAGCGATCTTCAGCAGACGGCGAATGTAGCGCGCCCAGCGTTCATTGAGCATGCCGTCTTTCTTGAAGTGAGACACGCTCGGACTCGGCAAGAGTGACGCCAAGTAGAAACACTGCGCCGCCGATAGCTCGATCGGATCAGACTCGAAGTAATGGTGCGCCGCAGGACCAATGCCGTACAAGCCGGGACCGAACTCAATCACGTTGAAGTAGAGCTCCAGGATTTCGTCCTTGCGCAGCTCTTGCTCCAGCAGCATCGTCAGCAGGGCTTCCTGGACTTTGCGCGCAATGTTCTTCTTTCGAGACAAATACAGATTCTTGGCCAGCTGCATGCTGATCGTACTCGCGCCGCGCACGAAGCTTCCCTCTTGAACGTTCTGGCGAATCGAACTTTCGATGGCACGCTGATCAAACCCCTTGTGCCCCCAGAAGCCCCGATCTTCAGTGACTGTCACCGCGATCTCGAGATAGCGCGATACCTCCTGGATAGGGACCCAATCATCCGTCCCTGGACCGCTCATGATTTCCACAAACTCGCCCTCGGCGTTGGGTACCATGCGCGCGAATGGAGCTTTGAAGCGCTCGGGCGCCACCTCCAAGGGCACGCGTTTGACGATGCAGTCATTCTGCATCCGCCAGCGAGCCTTGAGCTTGTCCAGCTGGTCTGTATCGGCAAAGATGTTCAGCTTCCAGGAGAACGTGCCATCGAACTCGGTGCCTTTCAGTTCCCCTTTGAAAGCGTCTGGCAAGGAGTCAAACATGCTTTGACACGACGCCAGGGGAACATGTGCTGACAGCCCCAACACCACTCGCTGCTGCTCACGTTTCACGTCCAGGTCCAGGTTGATGCTCACCGCTCCAACGCTGAGCTTGCTCTCGGTCAGTGCCACGTGTGAGCCATCGAGCGCTGCTTGACCGGATCCTTGCCATTGCAGCTCTAGATCCAGCATGGGCTCCGGCGCCAGGCGCGGTTGCCAAACGCTCAATCCACTGATTTTGCCAGTCGATGAAAAGTCCGCCGTTGAGCCGTCGCCGGACAGAGACAGCACCGTCTCCAGCTCCAGCTCCGTGCGGCCAACCTGGGTCAGGCCAAAGTCGCCCTCTTGCACCCCGAGCTGGGCCAGGTGAATGGGACCACCTGCCAGCTTGACCTCGAAGGGACCGTCAGCCAGCGATGCCTTGAAGCCCAGACTCATGCCTTGTACGCCAGCTTGCCCCTGGAAGTCCGGGACGAAGCTGCCAGCCAAAACGCTATCGCTGCGACTCATGCGCAAGCGCCCCGGCCCGATGTTGAGGCTCGAACCTTCTCGGACCAGCTTCAACCGGACACCGCTGAGATCGACTTGACTGCTCTCCGGCAATCGTCTCGCCAACATGCCGGTGAGTTTTGCCAAGCGCGCTCGCACACGCGGACCGCGCTCAGGGTTGAGCGAGAGTACGCCGAGCAGCTTTGAGTCGGCGCCAGTCGGCGTTTTTTGGGGTTCGTCAAGCGGGGGCGGTTCGTTGTCGGGATTGTCCGCGTCCTTCTGGGCGTCGTCATCTGACGCCGGCGCGTCGGATTGCTCCGGCTTTTGTGACAGCAAGCGCAACACTTGAGTCAGATCAATCGTGCCTTCCGTCTCGCTGGCAGAGATGTGCTCCAGCGACAGTTCGGGCCGTTTGATCTCCAGGCGTAGAGCTTTTGATTCCAAACGTCCCAACGGGTGCGCCACGCGCACCAAGTCGGCTTGGAGCTTGACGAACGCGCCGGCTCGCTCGTAGCTCACCCCCCAACCGAAGTAAGCCTCGTCCGCATCGGGCTGCCACTCGAGGAAGAGCCCCTCAACCTGTAATTGCAGCCCGCCGCCAGCTGAGGTTGTCGTCCCCTCTTTGGTTCTCCTCAGCTCCTGTAGCCTGTCGACCAGCTCACTTCGGGATCCCTCGAGTTTGACGTGGCCTCCGTGCACCACGACAGCGCGCACTTCAAACCAGCCCAAGCGGACTTCGATCAACGGCAGTGTTGCGTTGAGCTGCGGCAACTTGGCGTGCTGCAGCTGCACATCTTTGAGCCACACCCGGGTTCCACCGAAGTCAACATCGGCGATCTGCGCATTGAAGCCACGATCGCGCGCCTTCGACAGCGCAAAATGGCGCGCCAGAGGGGGCGCAGCGAACACCACGACCAGGACTGTCGCGATCAGCGCAGTTAGCGCGACCCACCCACGTCGCTGGCGCAGCACGGCTTCGTGTCTAACCCCCCAGGACGGGTGTGTAAAGAGTGTCGAAAAACCGCGCTTTCAGGGCCCGCATGCCTGCTCACAGGCGGCTTTGGTCTCAAACCGGTTGGCGTTGCCACCGCAGCCACCGTAGACGAATTGCTCGCACTCGCCGCTGTCAGTGTTGAACCCAAAAGCCATGAACAACGCTCGGCAGGGGCCAGTCTCCAACGGAAGCTCGCAAATGTTGCCCCCCGCCAGGCAAATCGATGCTTCGCCATCGCACACGCTTCCGGCACAACAGGGCTTGTCGACGCACGCTTGGTTCAGAGCCGCACATTCGGCAATGGGCGCCACTTGGCCAGCGTCGCTGCAACTTTGATTCGCCTGACAACTGCCAGAGTCTGCGCCTACTGCGCTATCCGACATCATCCCAGCATCGCGTAGCTGAGTCTGCGCATTTCCCCCGTCAGTCGTACCTTCCGAGTCGTCAGCAGATGCGCCGTCGTCCGGTTCGTCATTGTCCGTGTCACTGTCCGCGTCATCCTGACTGGTATCGTCAGTGGGATCACCGTCACTCGAGTCATCCGCGCTGTCGTCTGGTGCATCATCGGCCGCATCATCACCGGAGTCGTCAAGCGTATCGTCATCCATGGTCGCTGCGCCCTCATCGGCGTCATCGCACGCGGGTGCTACAGCCAGACACACGCAAGCCGACAGTAGCGCGGGGGTGAAGATTTTGGAGATCACAGCTTTCATGTCGTCTTCCTCAGATTGGACCGGGAGGGGCTCAAACCAGGGCACCATGAACGCGCCCAATCGTCAAGCCGAGCCAGCGTAGCACCGATCTACAACGTGCCGTCGCCCGGCTGCAGCATGTCAAACTGACGCACCAGCGCGTTGGCCACCGCCCGCACCCGAGGCACATGCTCCAAACTTTTTGCCGTCACCAAATGGGACGAAAAACGCGGCAATTGAATGTCCAACGGCACCCTCACCAACCCCATCTTGCGCAGCAATGGGTGTTTGATGTCGCTCATCAACAGTGCACCCAGGCCCAACTCACACGCTCGCGCTTGAATCAAGTAGTTGTCTGAAGCGAAAGCCGGTTTGAAGTTTGGAATCATCTGTTCCAACTGCGGACGCGGGATCACGTGTTCATACGGATAGCACCACGTGATCCAGTCCACCTGATCGACGGAACAGGGGTTCGGCAGTCCAGCCACGTATTCCGGCGCCGCAAACGCCTGCACCTGGGTTTCAAACGTGGTGAGCAGAACCAACTCCGACTCTGTCGGTGGGCGGGTGCGAATCGCCAAGTCCGCTTCGCCACGCGCCAGATCCAGATGCTCAACACTAGCCAAGATCTCGACGTCCAATTGCGGGTACTGCGGCTTCAGCTCCTTGCAGAACTGGACTAGAACGTCGTAGGAAATCCCCGGCGGCGCAGCAACCCGCACGGTGCCAGCGGGCACCCGTTCATTCCCGGCGGCGCTGCGCTCCAACTCCGCCGCCCAGCGCGACATCTGCTGCGCCGCGGGCACCAGTTTGGCCGCTTCATCCGTCAGCTGTGCTCCGCCCTTGCCGCGATGAAACAACGCCCAGCCAAGTTGGTACTCCAAGTCGGCGATGCGTCGGCTCACCGTGGGCTGACCCAGGGCCAAGCGCTTGGCCGCCGCACTGAAACTCCCCGTTTCAGCGACGGCCAGGAAGAGACGAGCGTCATCCCATGATATATTCATATTCGAATGCTACCATGCACAATTCGACAGTTTTCATTCGATTATTAGGGAACATACTGAGAGTCATGAGAGACCGAGCGGTCGCCAGGGCGACCAGAACAGGAAGCCTCCGATGAACTTTTCTCTAACTATTACAGCGGTTTTCGCTCTCATGTCGTGCTTCGGGTGCGCGTTGAGCAGTCACAGCGCGGTAGCCACCGGTCTGGGTGTCCCAGTCTCGGGGGAACAGATGCTCGAGCGCGCGGCGAAACCCGGACCAGTCGAGCTCAAGCGCGTGGTGGCTGCTCAATGGGCGGTCGATCGCGGGGGGCTGATCAACCTCGATCACCCCAAAGCCCAAGCCGCCCAGCTCGAGGATGAATCCGAAGCTATCGTGGTTCAGTTCTTCGAACTGCGGCATCCAACGCGCGGGCTGTATCTGATCGACTCCGGCATTGCGCGCGGGTTCCGCAGCGCCGAAACCGCCCCCGTCAACTGGGCGATAAGGACCGCGATGAACACTGAGGCGCTCGACATCAAGGTCGACATGGCCACTTGGAGTCAGCAGCACGGTGACGAGCTGCGCGGGATCTTCATGACCCACTTGCACCTCGATCACGTGATGGGTCTGCCTGACCTTCCGAAAGATGTGCCGCTCTACACCGGCCCTGAAGAAACCAGCCACAAGACGTTTCTGTACATGTTCTCGCAAGGCACAATCGACGACCTCATGGACGGCTACAGTTCTGTGCGCGAATGGCAATTCAAGCCGGACAACAGCCAGCGCTTTCAGGGCGTTCTCGACGTGTTCGCCGACGGCACCGTCTACGCCATCCACGTTCCGGGACACACCGCGGGCAGCACCGCGTTCTTGGTCCGCACGCCCAGTGGGCCGCAACTCGTCGCGGGTGACGCCTCACACACCGCCTGGGGCTGGGAGCACAGCGTTGAGCCCGGCACGTTCAGCGCGGACATTCCCGAGAGCGCTCGTAGCCTGGCGCAGTTGAAATCGCTGGAGCAGGCACTGCCAGGGCTGCTCGTTCACCCCGGACATCAGCACCTGCCGCTCAACCCCGGCTCAAACGATCAATCCGAGCGACATGCTCATCGCTCAAGCGGATGGAATCGGCCCTGATGAAACCATCCACTTGGTCCGGGTTGCGAGCGCCGACGATGGCGCCTGTCACGGCGGGGTTGTGGAGTACCCAAGCGATGGCAATCTCAGCTGGGGTGCGGGATAACTCACGGCCGATTGAGGCCAGCGCCTCAGCTGTAGCCAGGTTTCGGCTCAGCTCTGGCTCTTGGAAATGTGAGGCCCGCTTGCGCCAATCATCATCCGGCAAGTCGTCGATGGTGTTCCTAGTGATCTTGCCAGCTAAGAGGCCATTCTTGAGCGGAGAGTAGGCGATCACCCCGATGCGGTGCTCACGAGCGTGCGTCAGCAGATCTGCTTCGATCTCGCGGTCGAGCACCGAGTATGGCGGCTGTAGTGAGGTGACCGGCGCTATCGCTTCCGCCTGGCGCAGTTGCTCCAAGTCGAAGTTGGAAACCCCAATGTACCGGACCTTGCCTTCGTCTTTCAGTTTGGAAAGGGTCGACCAAGCTTCCTCAACCGCCTCTGGCGGGCGCGGCCAGTGGATCTGATACAGATCGATCACGTCCACGCCAAGGCGATTCAGACTTCCTTCGACCTCTTTCCGAATCGACTTCTCCGTCAAACACGACTCAATCGTTCCGCTGCCATCCCAAACCAATCCGCACTTCGTGAACACGTAGGGACGTTCACTGAGCCCTCGCAGCGCCTTCTTGACGACCTTCTCCGCGTGGCCCAATCCGTAGGCTGCGGCCGTGTCAATCCAGTTCACTCCAGCTTCTAGCGCGCGGCGGATCGCGGCGATCGAATCCTTGTCCTTTTGGGGGCCCCACGCGTACTGCCAGCCGCCACCTCCCAAGGCAAAGCTGCCAATTCCGATGGTGCTGATCTCCAGATCACTCGTGCCCAGCTTCCGTTTACGCATCGCGGCGCTCAACTTAGAAGCAAAGTGAAGCGATCACAAGCTGCTCTCAGCTGCTTCAACGCAGCTGCAACCCACATCTACAGCCCCATTCTCACACCCCTATTCTCGCACCCTGTACGTCTTGGTCGGCAGGCTGTAGAAGGTGCCATGGCCAAGATCTACCAGTACCCCAAATGCAGCACCTGTCGCAAAGCGTTGAAGTGGCTGGCTCAGCATGGAACCGAGTTGAAGTCGATCGATATCGTCGAATCCCCGCCCACGCTGGCAGAGCTCAAACGCGCGTACAAGCTCAGCGGACTACCGATCAACAAGCTGTTCAACACCTCCGGCGCTTCCTACCGCGACGGCGGCTTCAAGCAAAAACTCCAAACAATGAGTGATACCGAAGCTCTGCAAGCGCTGGCGGCGGATGGCAAGCTGATCAAACGACCGCTGGTGATCGGCAAAGACTTCGCGCTCGTAGGATTCAAAGAAGACGACTACCAGCAGCAGTTCGGCTGAATCGATCATGCGTGGCGAACGACCTCGCAAAACCCGAAGCTTGGCGGTCGCAGCTCTGGCGAGCGTGTTGCTGACGGTGAACCAGTCGCACGCCCTATCCGAATTGGGTCTGCTGCGGCCAGACGGCAGCGGCGCTTGGGATGGGCATCAAGCGGTGCCCACCAACGCCAAACTTTGGGTGCGCGTGTGCATGTTCAACCTGCAGCTGGGTTTCCCAAAGAAGTTGCTCTTGTCAGACCCCGCCATCGACCCGTCGGGGCTGCAGCAGCTAGCTTTGATTGCGACGGAGTCCAATCAGCATGTGCCCGGCAAAATCGTCCTGGAATCACGCATCCAGCGAACCAAGCGCGGCCTCACTCCAGAGCCTTTCGAGCCCACCTTTCGAGTCGAACCGGACAAGCCGCTACAGCCGAACACGAGCTACCGCATCGAGTTCTACACCAACCCATACGCCCCAGACTTTGACGTCAAGGTGCACACGTCCATTGTCAGTAGCTTCCGCACCGCTGATGGTCCGACGCGACCAACGGCAACGCAGTGGGAAGGCGCAACCCAATTCGGCAGCGAAAAGACGGGATCAGGGGAGCCCCAGTGGCTACAGCTCAGTCCTGCGGACGCGCTCGCCCCAGTTTTCATGGTAACACCGAGCAGTTCGCTTTGGCCTTGGAGTGACATCAACTCTTCAGACGTCATGTTCACGACTGCTGACGGCAAACTGTCGACGGCGGGCAACTGCAGGCCGCGATTCAAGGGTCAGGGCGACGAATACTACATGAAGCTCGAGCCGTTCGATGCTCTGGGGCAGCCTCAATCACCGCGCTGGGTCGCCGTGATTGATGGCGACGTGCACACGTACACCAAGGCCCAGCTCGAGCTCCGCCTGTGGGGCTTGGCAGCGGCCACGTTGGTACTGTTCGGCAGCGCCGCGTTCTGGATGTTCAAGCGCAGGCGGTGAGGGCTATTCCGAAGAACTACAACGTCAATATGGCTCTGTCCAAAGGACGGCAGGCGGTGACCAGGGCCTCCTGCTCGTCACCGCAGGGAATGCGCTCTGGACAGTCAACGGGTTGGACGTCACCCGTCGCACCCGACTCGAGCAGTGCAGTGTCGAAGCATTGCCAGCCCGAATCCGGATCGTAGATCGCTACCGAATAACTGCGATATTCCGAGCAGCTCAACTCCAGCAAACATTCGTCCAGAGGCTTGACCGTTAGTCGACAGTCTTCAGGTGAACGCTCACCCCATTCGGTTACTTTCAGCGCGCGCTCAACCTCTGCTTGCGTCAAGAAGCTGGCCTTGCACTCTCCGAGGGTAACGCTGGTACAGTCTGCGCTCTTTTCGCAATAGTCATCGAAATCCGCATAAGCTTTCGCCAGTGCTGACTCCTCAGCGTTCAACGGTCTATCACTCGATTCATCGCTCGAGCCGCACGCGGCACCTAGTGCCCCAAGACTGACGAACAGAACTCCCCGACTGGAAGCTATTCGGAAATGATCAAGACGTCGGAACCACCAAAGCGCCATACCAGGTTCAGGCTAGCATCAAAGCCGACCCGACTTCCATCCAAAGGCACGTAGGCTGCGGCATCCACCCCGAGCTGCAATTCGTCCGATAGATCCAGCTGCAACAAGGGCTGCGGCAAAGCCCCGTTGGTGGCCACGCTCCCCAAAGCCAGCAGAGCGCGGGAATCCGCTTCGGATGGAGAGTTGAAACCGCTGAAGTCATCGGGGAACTCCTGCGCGTAGCCGAGCCCGAGGTTGAGTCTCAGGCCATCAGCCAGTTGCCGACTGTAGCCGAGCGCAACCCAGGTGTTGATCTGCCCGCGAGGAAACCCCAAGTCGACGTCTGAATCGTCCACATCCCCCACGCCTAAGTTAACACCTAGACGCTGACGCTCACCCAGGTTCCACCAAACGTCTAGCCCCACACCTCCGCCCACCGCAAAACGCGGCTTTCCAGCGGCATCTTCGATCACGTAGTACGGCACGGAGAGCCAGGGCACCATTTGCAGTTGTTCCCCAAAGCGCCACGCAAGCCTGCCAGGCAACGCGAACTCGAAGCCCGTGCTACTGGCCAGCATGAAGTGAAGGTGGGCGGCGGTGTTGTCGGCAAAGCTCAACCTACCATACGCGCTTTCGGAGAACGCAAAGCTCAAACGGTTGAAGCCCCCTGCGCCAAGCATCAGGTAAGCCCGGTTCTGCACGCGACGTGAGCCTTCGCCCTTGAGCAATACTGCATCGCTGCCCCGCAGCTCCAGCTGGGCCTCCTCGACACGCGTCAGGTTGCCTGCTGAGACGGAATATTCTCTGGCGAAGGTTTGCTCCCCCTGACGACGACGCACGAGGTACCTCCCCGGTGGAACGGCGACGCGTACATGGCGGGCACCGGGCTGCAGCTCTATCAACACCTCTCCACTCTGCAGGTGCACCACCTCTAACGGTCCAGCGCTCTGCTTCAGGGCCATCCAGCTTTCCCCGCGCTCCAAGTTCGCCAGCGGCAAGTCTTGCCTACCGCTCAGGTTCATCTTGAAACTGGGGTGCTGGGGTGCCGCCGCCACCAGCGCGGTATCACGGATGGTCAACGCCCGCGCATAGTCGAAGGCTTCACTCACACTGACGCGGGCGTCCTGATTCTTATCCGCAGCGCCGCGGAGCCCAGCGGTAAAATGATGCGTGAAGAACGATCCGCCGAGTGATTCCGACTCGTGAGCGTCCTCCACACCGGAGCTGGAAGCGATCAATACGGAACCTTCACTGTTGAGCGAAAGCGCATCACTCAAGTCGAAGGTCTCTACCTCTTTAAGTCCCTTCGTGCCGGTCCAGCCGCCCCCGCGACAGGAGTCGATCACTCCCAAGCGAACGCTCACCTTCGGATGTTGTAGCCTTTGACGTAGGTCACTGAGCTTCAGGGGCTTGCCGTTGGGGTACAGCGCTTGGGTGTCCGCATGCCCTGAGTAGTAGAACAGCAACATGGAGTTCGGCTTTCCGCTCAGCCGCTGATTCGCGGCGTCGAGCGCGCGAAGGACCGCTTCAGGCTCCGGGTCCAACAACACCTGTACATTGTTCGCGGGGAACTCCCCCACGCTCCTGATGACTTGACTCAAGCGTTGTGCGTCGGCGTGGGAGTAGCGCAACATCGCCCGACCCCGCGGGGCTT
>JBNLEN010000180.1:0-12454 GCA_050304975.1 Polyangiaceae bacterium | reverse complement strand
CTCCGCCCGTTCCTCCGACTCCGCCCGTTCCTCCAGCTCCTCCACTGCCGGCAGTGCCGCCGCTACCGGCGGCCCCGGCATCACCCGGATCTGGCTGGCCGCACTGTCCTGGACTTTCCGGAGCTCCGCACTGGCCACAACCGTTGCATTCAGCGTTGCTCCCCTGCGCAACGGCGCAGCTCACCCCTTGGCTCAACGGTTGTTCGACGCAAGTGAACACGTCCAGGGGATCGCAGGTGCTAAAACTGCAGCTACCCTGGCCCACTCGACCGTAGTCACACCGCTGCTGCGGCTGCAGATCCACGCACTGTCCGCTGGCGCAGGCCCCTCCGCACATGTCCCGATCATTTGAAGCCCGGCAGGAAGTGCCGTCCGCGGCCTGCTGAGTGACGCATTGAGCACCAGAACAGACTTGAGAGCATGCCTCACCAGCGCCGCACAGGCGGCCATCCAAGTCGCTGATCCCTAGCTCGGTCAGGGCGAAGCACTCCATCTTGCCGCTGCTGCTACCCGGATCCTGAGAGCACATCCCCTGGCACTCGCTCAGCGGCCCATCACCATCCGGATCACACGGAGCTTGAAACGTCCGCTCTTGACAGCTGCCAATGAGCCGCTGTCTTGTTTCGTCCAGCTGCACTTCTTCCTGCGCTTGTTGATCGGCACACGCCAACACCGATGTCCCAATCAACACTGGCAGACCCAGTTGCCACCACGTTCGTCCCACAGCCATCTCTCCCGTCCTATCTGAGCCGCGCTCTACTTTGGTACCCGCGACTGAGCTTGCTGGTCAAGCGGCTTGTCGGTCTCGTTCTGCTGGGCGGCACGCTTCTGAACCGATCGCCGGAACCACTGCAACACACGAAAACTCACCGCTACGCACAAGCCCCCAGAGCAGCCTGAACCTGGAGCAAAGGACGCGAAAGCACGCAGAGTTTGGCCTCCCCGCCTCCTCTCGTGCTATGGGCGTGCGGCGTTTCGTCGTCGGCCACCAGCACCAGTTCCTGTTCTGCATGTCCATCGCGAAACAATTCGACCAAAAGTTCGGTGAGACTCTGGTCCCCCATGCGCCGACACGGGCAGGCGTATATCGCTACCTCGACGAAGCTGGCCACGTGATCTACGTGGGCAAAGCCAAGAACCTGAGGAGGCGTCTTTCAAACTATCGGAACGCAAGTAGAAAGAAGACGCACCGCAAGATGAGAATCCTGGTGCGAGAGGCGCACTCTCTCATCTATGAAACTTGCGAGGACGAGCGAGCCGCGCTGCTCCGAGAGAGCGAGCTGATCCGCAGTTTGAGACCGACCTACAACGTGGATGGCGCGTTTGCTTTCTTGTACCCATCTCTAGGCGTGGGACGTTGGGATAAGCACGTCTTGATCTGCTTCACAACCTGCCCAGAGGCTTACGAGCACCTACCGCTTGCTTGGTATGGCTGCTTTCGTTCCCGCCCGAGAATCAAAGCTACATTCGAGGCACTAATCGATCTCTTGTCGCTGGTGGGGCACCTCGAAAGAAGTTCACGCCTGCCCGCACACCCTCGCATCAAGGGCTCGCGTTTGGTCGGCTTTCGTCAGCTCCCCGATGCCGTGACTGACCGCGTCCCCCGGTTCTTCTCTGGCCGTGATGCCGGCCTTCCGTCAGCTCTAGCTCGGCGACTGCTATCGAAACCGCGGGCTCTCCGCGACGCCAAGTGCGTCGAACAAGCGCTGAAGCAGCTCAAGTCATTTTACGAGGCGGACGCAGTGCGCTTGCACCAAGCTCTGCACGCGGTAGGCAAGCGAGGGGCGTACGTCTGTCAAGATGAGCGTGACACGCTGTTCATCCAGGCCGGCATCTAGCTCGAGCGCAAGCAGCTCGAAGCGTAGCGGCGTTCCAAATCCGCCCAGTCAGCTCGAGCCTGGAGGCGTGCCAAGACGGACAGCAACCCAAAGCGGATTCGGAAGAGAAACAGAAATTCGCCGGGAAGATGCAGCTTCATCAGCTGACGCTTGCTCGCCAGAGCCTGGCGCATGCTGATGGTTCCGCCGAGCTCAATTGGCCGGACTCCAGCCTCGAGTGTTGGCCCCAAATAGGCTCGCATCAATGCACGCGCAGTCTCGAACAGCTCAGGGCTATCACTGGCAATGTCCAATCCGCGCAGCGCCTGCGCCAGCACGGCACGGTCGTCGTCGTGCACAGCCAGAACCAGACGAGCCAGCTTTTGAATGAAGTCCGGTTCGAAGCGGCGCGTACATCCGTAGTCCAACATAGCCACCCGGTCCCCATCCAGAAACAGGTAGTTACCGGGGTGAGGGTCGCAATTGTAGACACCGTGTTTGAAGAGTGAACCGACATAGAAGTCGAATAGCGCTTGGCCCAAGCGGTCTCGCGAAGACAACTCCGGATCGCTGTCGAGAAATTCTTCGAAGCTACGACCATCCACGTACTCGGTCGTCAAGACGCGTTGTGTGCTTAGCTCCCCAAATACCTGAGGCACTAGCAGCGTTCCGTGACCGGAGAAGAGTCGACCAAACTCGGCCTGCGCGCGGGCTTCGACGCGATAGTCACATTCTTCGAGAAAACGTTCGCGGGCTTCGGAGATCAGTGGCTCGATGCGTGCCCCAGGATAGGCTAGCTGACTCATCAAGGGCGCGATCAATGCGGAGGCGAAATCGGCTCGAATCGCCTGTTCCACTTGGGGATACTGAACCTTGACGGCCACGCGACGCGATACGCCCCTCAGCTCAAGCGTGGCCCGATGGACTTGACCGATCGATGCCGCGGCGACAGGCGGAAACTCCAGGCTGTTCAAGAGTTGGTCAGCCTTTTCGCCCAGCTCCGCCTGCAACACCCGTTTCAGCTCATCAGGGCTCATAGGCTGCGCGTGCGTCTGCAGCACTGAAAGCGCCTGTTGAACCTGCTCCGGCAGTGCAAGATCCACGTAGCTCAAGATCTGACCCATTTTCATCGCCAACCCCTTGAGTTCACCGATGGAAGCAATCCATCTGGCGAGCGCCTGCTCGTCAAGCTCTTGGGTGGCACCCCAGTTCTTGGCCCCTCGCACGACAGCGAGCGCCGTCTTACCTAGGCGCGACAAGCGTCCTGTCGGTAGATGCGCCCGACCAGCCAATAGCTGGCGCCGCAGATCTTGGCGAAACCCCTTACTCACGTTTGGACCAGTCCTTCAGAAGCTTCGTTCAATCCGCACAGGTCTCGGAGTAAGCCTCACGCGCTCGAGTACAGCGGCCTCGGGCATCCTCGCACAGGCGAGCATTCTTGGCATTCACGCTCTGAGAAGCCAAGCGGCAGATTTGGTCCGCCAATTCGCACACCCGCTCGCGTAGGATCTGGGCGCCGCTACAGTCCGGCGACGTCAGCTGCAATGCAGAATCGAGCCTGGAAAGCGCGGCTTCGCTTGCCGCCACGGCCGCCTCGATGCTTACGCTCTCGGCGCCGCCGTCGACGAAGGCTGCGCGTGAATTATCAGCTGGAGCGACTGGTTTGGGAGGTGCCCCGGCGGAGCCAGGTGAAGTCTGACGAGGCTCCGGACTTCGCGAGCATCCCACCAGCGCGACGACCAGCAGCACGCCCATACATGCTCTCATGTGCTCGCGACTTTCAGTTTGCGTCGACGCTGCCACCGGAAACCAGCATACGCGACTAGGGCCAAGGCAAGAAGTGGCAAGAATGCCCCTGAAAGTTGAATTAATCCAAGCACCACGGCAATGCTGAGCTCGAGCGAATCCGCCAGTGCGTTCTTGAATCTGGACGAAGTGCTTTGCACATCCCCCACGGCCGGCTGCTCGGGACTAGCAATCAGCAGCTCCAGGGCGCCGTATTCGGTCTGGTTTTTCAGCAACTGCTGGCGACCTGTCAAACGCTCTATCTCGGCGCGAACGCGAGCTAGTTCGCGCTCCAGCTCCAGCAGATCTGGCACCTTGTGAGCGACGTCAAGCATGCTCAGTAAGCGCGCCTCCAAAGTCTGCTGCGTCTTCAGCCGCGCCTGCACGTCGCTGTACTCGTCAGTGACGTCAGAACTGTTCAGACTTTCGCTGACCACTGCAGCGCTAGCCTTCACGCGCTGCAGTCCGTCATCAAACGCCGACGCCGGCAAGCGCAGCACCAAAGTCGCTTGGACGACCTGGTCGCTTTGGTACTCATGTTTGCGCTCTGCAACGTACCCACCCAGCTCAACCGCAATCGCCGCCGCCCGGTCCGCGGTGGCTGCGACCCGCTCAGACACCAGCATGAGCGCTGCCCGGCGAACAACCAAGCGTTGCGAACTCGACGGTACGGTCGCCGCGGGCTCGGCAGTGCTGGAAACGTCAGCAGCGTTGCTCGTCTGCAGCGACGCACTGCGATCCTTGGAGCATGCGAGCATCATCAAGGCGCTGGCCAGTGTGAGGCCCATCCACAGAAATCGAAGTCTGGTCATGCCCCGCCCAACGCCTCTACCAGCCGTCACTTACACACTAATTTCGACCAAACTGCCCGCGGCAAACTCGGAGCGCCGCCGAATTTGCGGCGTCGTTCGGTTCAGTGCACGGGGATCATCGTGTTGACGGCGTCAAAACGAAAACGGATTTTCAACGGTCCCGCAGGCGGAGGCCTCAGCTGTGTTCGCTGCAGGGCAGCAACCAGGTTGCCATCGTACTCGGAGATCCCGCTGGGGCGTGCCACGCGGATGTGCTGCAGCCGCCCTTGCGGATTGACAACAAAAGAAATGATCGCCAATCCACCATGGCCTTTGGCCTTCGCCCAGTCCGGGAAATGCCGATTGCTGTAGCGCTTGAGCACCGCGTTCAGATACCCATGGTAGCGCTCCACGGCAGGATCCTCTGAGGTATCCGACAGCCCCCCAGGCCGGCTTCCAGAGTGTCTTGATCGGCTGCCGACTTCTGGACCGCCAGTCCCGGCGCCACGCTCAGACGTCTGGCCTCCTTCTCCGGGCCCCCGCCGTCCCCCAAGGCTGCTGCTCGAGATCATCGCGGCCACTCGTTCACTCACAGCCTGCGTGCTGTCCGCGTTATCCTGAGTCCGCGCTCTCTCCTCCGCCACGATCGATGGCGAATCCTGACGTACGTCCGGGCGCGCGCGAACCACAGGAGCTTTGGTCGACTCAATTTTGCCCGCGGCATGAGTCAGCCCCTGCCGCTCCCGCGCCTCCCGCGAGCCGGCGACTCGGCTGCTGACCGCAACCCCGGGTTCATCAGGCGCTTGCTGGCCACCAAAGGCTTGCGAGTTCGCCATCGAGCGGGCCCCGACGCTTGGTTCGAAATCCGCTGATTGGGCCCGCTGCCGCAGCTGTCCGCTGCCGGTCGAGATGAACGAGAGCTGCATCGGCTCAAGGGCGGTGCGCATATGCTCCTTGGAAGCGCGCTGCGTGGAAGACTGAACGCGCTGCACCTGGCTACGCTCAGGCTGGTTGTGGGGTTCGCGGCTGAGCGACAGCTCCGACATATGTGACGCCAAGTTCACCGCTGACTTCGCGCTCGGCTGCCCTGCACCTTGACGCAGCGTATCGGGCGCCGGGTCGCGCTGGCCCCCCAGGCGAGGCGTTTGGGGATTGTCCCGTAGCTGGGTGCCGTGGTCGTATCGGGAAATCCCATCCCCCAGAACGCCCGTAATTCTCGGGGCCGCTTCCAACACGCGCACGTCAATCAGTTGAGCCGACGGGGCAGCGCGGCCGATCGCTGACGCGACCCACAACGCGCCTAGGTGCAAGCCCACGGAAGCGGGAACCGCCAACCAAGGGATGAGGCGCCGACCCATCCCCAGATTGTGACCCAGCCCGGCTTGTTCCGCTAGTTGGCCGCCAACGACCGCCCCCGGTTCAAAGCGGCTAGCTCACAGGCAGTTCAAGCAACTAGTTCAACAGTTCAGCGAAGCTATGCTTCACCAACATGGCTGCCGAATCGCCTGCCGAAGCTTGCTCGTAGCCGAACCTGTCGCGCAGCCGCTCCAGGGTCTGTTTCGCTTGCTCGCGTTGCTCGCTGTCCAACCCGGCAGCGTCTTCTCGCACGAAAACGACCACGTCACGAGCCAGCTTGGCGAGGGCGGCGCGCCGCTCGCGAAAAACCGCATCACGCACGCGACGGATTTCCGAGTGAAAGATCTCGGCGTTATCGACGGGTTGCCCGGGATGGTCAATCGCCCATGCCGCAATACGATTGATCCAGGTGTGACGTAGCGAATCCGCTTCGTCTGGCAAGTCGAGCAGCTGCTCCACTTCCTTCATCAGGCGTTCATCCGGCTCCTCGTACTCACCTGTGATCGTATTTCGCAGCTTTTCCTTCTTCACCCAGAATGTGACATGGTGAATGTAGCGTTCGAAGAGTTCCGAGTAGCGCTGGTCATCCACGAGGTTGCTCGCGATGCGGAACTCATCTTCGATCAAGGTCAGCAGACGCTGTTTGAGCACGCGACGAAATTCGATGTGGTCGTGGTACCCGCCTTCCACCGGCTCTTCCTGCAACCACTGGTACTCTCCCTCGCGAGCGCACAACTTCTCGAGCTCTTCGAGCACGGCGAAGGGGGACAGGCCATGAAACCCCGAGCTCTGCGCAGCGTCCAACAACACTGTCCGCATCTCGCGGGGGCTGGCGCCAATGAAGCCTTCGTAAGCGGTATAGGCTTCGGCTTCCGCGTACAGGTCGGGGATTAGGCCCTTGAGCTGTTTGGCAGCGTCCGCGTCGAGCCGACTTGGGGTTTCCGCGGTCGCATACAAGTCCATCTTCTCGACGGCCGTCAGACTGCGCACCACGTCCCTCAGTGGGCGCGGATAGCGATCTGGGTCCGGACGGCGAATGCGCGTCAGCACGGCAAACATCGCCGCCACCGCGGTCGCGTGCGGCACCACATGGCCCCTGATTTGGGGAGCGATCTGACAGTCGTAGATCTCCTGCTCTTGGATATAGCTGCGCAAATATGCCGTACGGATCAGCTCGAGCCTGCCGCGAAAGCTCTCGAACTCATGGTGTTGGCGAAACGCGGCCAGTTCCACTTCATTCGCGCTCGCGACCATCACGCAATTGGTCTGGACATTTTGCGAAGGCAAAGCCAGCTCCCCGGTCTCGATGGTCTGCTGCAAGTATTTGAACGCGTCCAACGGACGCTTCAACAGGTCGGAGAACTCAAGCACGCCTCCGGCCGCGTCGATCAATTCGCCATGAACTTCAAACAACGTAACTGCCTGCAAGCTTGACGGCAGCGCCCCTAGGGAGCGGTCGGCCGTCACCTGGCGTTCGCGGGCGTCAATGCTCAGCTCAGGACCGAGGGTAACCGCTCCGGTTCGATAGCGGCGTGAGATGAAATAGCGCTCAACCTGAACGTGCCTCAACACATCACTCAGCTTGCCCTCGTAGTTCGCCAGAAGCGCATCAAACACCGTGCGATTTCGGTGAGACAAATTTCCTTTCCACAGCCAGTTGTTCTTGCGTCGTTCAACTCCTGATTCTTGCCACAGCTTTTCCAAAAGCGCGCAGCGCTGCTCCAACGGCAGCAGCAGCAGCGGATGATCACGCACCTCATCCAGCAGGCGCGCGTCGATCGCCTCTTCGGACAAGTGCGCAAAGCTGTCGCTTTCGGATGCGGCGATGGACTTATCACCAAAACCAATGGCCCCACCTTTTGAGCGCTGTTTTGGAAAGACCCAATGGAAGCGATACAGCGCTCCTTCATCCAGCTTGCTGTAGTGCTCTAAAGCCATCATGATACAGCGAGCCACGGTTGTTTTGGCGGAACCATTGGGACCGTGCAGCAACGGCAAACGGTTGGGGGCTCCCTCCCGAATGAAGTTGCTCAAGATGCGATACAGCTCGCCCTGCACCTGTTCCTGACCAATCAGTGCACCACTGCGGGCGTCCCGCCCCTCAAGCCAGGGCAAGTCGAACAAACGATAGCGCTTGGATTTGCCCCAAGGTCGGTCCACTTCCTCGGTACCGAAGTGATCGAAGGTGTCACGCAGATACTGCGTCGCATCCCGACCGTATCGTCCTGGGTCTGAAGCAAATAGCTTCAGGTATTCCTGAAACGACAGAACCCGACGCTCCGACTCGAACTCACGCTTGACGGCGTCGTCGATGACCGACAGCTCGTCCAGAATGCTTACGCCCATCTGTCAACGCTACCATGATTCGCCCGACGCACCATGATTCGCCGGCGAAGACGCTGAATTGGCTACTTCGCGCTGACCTGAAGCGCGAGCTTCTTGCGCTCCACCAGACAGTTCTCATCGGTGCAGACCGAGAACGAGAACGTGCCCGTGACGGTATGCTCACCGGCACTTGTTGGGTTGACGGCCAACTTGAACTGCGTGCGTTCGGGCGCGACTTCCATCGCGTCCCGTTTCATCAGCTCGGCGCCGGCCTTCAGCCCGTCCGAAGACTCGAGCTGAAACTTGTAGGGGTACTCGGCGTTGCACTTGAAAGGAGCCTTCGGCTCGAGCACGACCTGCACAAAGGCCTCTTTACCCACCTCAAACGGCCCTGCGGAGGCGATGCTCAGCTTGAACGCCTCTTCGTCATAACTGGACGCTCCTGGGTCGCTGGGTTTGCTCGGCGCTGACTTCGCTTCGGCGCCCGGCGGCGATTGAGCGGGTTCCTTCTTGGCGTCCGGCGCGTCATCACACCCAGCACACCAAAGTATCGAAATCGACCAGGCGACTGCCGCAAACCGGCTCTGCTTATGCAACAACATCATTCCGGGATCTCTATAGGACGAAGAACAGTCCCGCAACCACTCCCGCCAGGACGACGGCGCCAACTAGCATCAGCAGCCAGGCGTTGCTCGATGTAGGGATGCTGAGCTCGTTGGTATCGGCCGCCGCGGGATATGCGGGCGCCACGCCGCTGTTTTGCGCAGCGACGCTTCGCGCAACGTCTTGACCGTGGCTCGATGGTTGCTTAGACGTCGCCGCCTGGCTATCCGAAGAATTTTGAGCATTCGCGCTGGCGAACGCTGCATCCATCGCTGATAGCTCGGGCCCACCAACACGCGCCGCACCGCCTTCTTCGGAGCTAGCCCCGACAACTCCCAGAGCGTCGTCTTCTCCGAAAAAGTCGTCGACCTCATCTCGTTGTTGTGAGGTTACCCCATTGAGCACCTGGGGCAGATTCTGTTCGATGATGGCGCCCAGTTGACTCTCGTCAATTTGCGCCCACTCGCGGTGATCACCCCCCAGACCGTAGGCGTGGCCCACGTCGTCCGCCAACTGCCCGGCACTCGGTGTCCGTACAGATGCCGCCTTCTTCAGCGCCCGGGCGATCACGCGATCCAGGGTGACTGGGACAGGAAACGGGCTGCCCTGCGCGGCCTCGCTTGGAGGCGTAGGCTCATGGCTCAGGATCTGCAGCAAGATGCTGGGACCATTGGCACCCTTGAATGGAACATTTCCGGTCACGCACTCATAGAATATCGCCGCCAGACCCCAGACATCTGCACGCTGATCTAGCGTGTCGAGCCCTTGCGCCTGCTCAGGTGACATGTAGAAGGGTGATCCGATAGTCGTACCCATCACCGTGAGCTGCTTGGCCGTCTCGTTCTTGTCCTTGACGGACCCGAAGTCCAAGATCTTGGCGATGTCGCCGGCACCGGTCTGGCACAGGAAGATGTTGTCGGGTTTCAGATCCCGGTGGATCAATTTGCGTTGGTGCGCCAAATCCAGCCCCAACGCCACCTGACTCAGCATTCGGATCGCTCGCTGGGGCGAGATGTACTTTTCACGCTTGAGGGTGGCTCTCAGTTCCTCGCCGACCAGGAACTCCATAGCCAGGACGTAACTGTCGTCCTGCGTGGGCTGGAAATCGACGACCTCCACGATGTGGTCATGAGGCAGCTGCTTGCTGACGTCGTACTCCCGCTTGAAACGCTCGACACTGACCGAGTCCTGGGCCACCTCCGGGTGCAGGATCTTCAACGCAACGTGGCGGTTGAGCTGCCTATCGAGGGCTTCGTAGACTCGCCCCATCCCTCCGTCGGCCACGACGCGGAAGACCGTATAACGGCCCACCACAGTCTGGCCCACACGCGGGTCAGCCTCATCCGATGGGTCCGGCGCCTGGCTGACATTGATCAGCTCGAGACCATCCGCCTGGCAGAATGCCGACTCGTCGGCATATAGCCTGCCACAGACTCGACAAGCCTTCACGGCGCATTCCTCATAGCATCAAGTCCGTCTCAAAGCTCACCGTGAAAAGGTCAGCCCGACGCGCGACTGCTGTCAAGCGAATACTGGGGCGCCACTTGCATCGCCAACTGCTTGGCAGTGGGAAGCAAAACGGGGTTATTCCTCAGGATTTTCAGCCTCGCTGGAGGCGTCCGATTCAGCCTCTGCTTCGCCCTCCAGCAGCTCCGCACGAAAGTAGAGAATTCGATTGCAGCTCGGGCACTGATCGAAGTTCTGACCGCGGCGCAAGACTTGAAACATCATTGGGGGCAAGGCCATGTTGCAGGCAGAGCAGGTGCCGGTCACCGTGTGGGCAAGAGCGCTGCCTTTGCGCTTTCGGATCATTTCGTACTTGCGAAACATGACAACCGGGACGGCCTTGGCTGCCGCTTCACGCTCAGCTCGCTTCGCTGAGCTTTCTTTCTCGAGCGAGGTCAGACGGGTCTCGACCTCGCCAGCACTGGCGCCGAGTTCCGTGGACAATCCATCGCGTTCGGAAGCGGTCGCTTCGATATCTCCCCGGGCCTGGTCTATCAAGTCGCCCAGTTTGCCGATCTCGTTCTCCCGGTCCTTGAACAGCTTACGCAACTCCTCTACTTCACGCTGAGCCGCGTTCACTTCGCGCTCAGTCCTGCAGCGGCTCAGTTTTTCCCGAGAGCGCTCCATCTGAACACTCATTTGGCGAGCTTCGGCGATCAGGTCGTTGCGCACCCGCTCCATCTCGCCGACGCTGGTTTCAGTAGCGGCCAGTTTGGCCTGCAGGTCATTCAACTGCGAACGCTTACCTCCGAGCTCACCTCGCTCTGCGGCGAGTTCGCTCTCGAGTGTGGCCAGCTCCGCGTCAATTCGAGCAAGTTCTTCAAGCGCTTCGATCTGGGTTTGTATGCTCACGAGCTACCGAGTTCCTTGAGAAGTTAAGGGTTCACCGGGTCCGGCGACCTGCCGAGCGGCATCGAGCCGCAAGGATTTGGCCGTCAGTGGGCCCACCAGGGTTCGAACCTGGAACAACCCGGTTATGAGCCGGGGACTCTGACCAATTGAGCTATAGGCCCTGCGTTTAACGGTTGCCGATCCATCGTGGAGCGCGCACCGCCCCTGGTGGGTATGGGGGCGAGGCGCCCTTCCAATGGGGCGTTCGGCAGATTCGGTTTCCGACCCGGTTTCGTACGCGCTGCGCACGCCGCGCAACCTAGCCGATAGGGTTTGGCAGGGCAACCAAGCTCACCGCCCGCCCGGCAGCTGGACCAAAGGGTCGGCGCAACAGCGGGCCCCGGTGTGGGGCAGGCGCGCCAGCGGCTGACGCGTCTGAATGCTGCGCTCACAGCCGATTGAACTCTGATTGTAACGCCCTCCCTTCAACGCGCCCTCGTAGCCCGATGGGTGCTCGCTGGTCACCCACTCCTGCACGTTGCCCAGCATGTCAAACACGGAGAATTGGCTGACGCAGGCGGACTCGGCGCTGGGACGTCGACCATCGTGCGCGGCCAACTCCGTGCTGACCTTGCGCACGTCCCAAAGCTCCGCGACCGCCACTTTCCTGGTCGTTTGCCCGAAGTTGCAAGCGGCTGGGCTCACGGTCTCGCGACAGGCAAGCGTCCACTCAGACTCTGTGCACAAGCGTTTGCCTTCGGCTCGACACACGCGGCGCGCGTCGTAGAAGTTGAGCATTACGGCCGGCCTTACGCCTGGCTGAGCGGGATATTCGTGGCGGTCCATGCACACGCCCAGCGCTCTGGTGGAAACAGAGCAGCCGCTCGGCGCCGATGACTTGAGGGAACCAGCAGGACAAAAGTCGCCTTCCACCCAGGACATTCCGGCCGGGCAAAGTGCGTCGCTGAGCGGGTGTGGCTCCGGCAGCGAGGAAACAGCAGTCCGCCCTGACTCCAGGGAAATGTCGGAGCCAGACGCCGTCCCCGCGTCATCAGCGCCCATCCCAGTTCGCTTGATCGAGCGCGCTTCCGCCGCTGGTTCGGGGACACCGTCGAGCTCGGGCGCTTGAGGCAGCAGCCGGGCGGCGGTCCAAAGTGACACCGCCACGATGGCGCTCGCCGCGCTCAACTTGAGGAGCAGCGCGCGTGAGCGTCCCACCCTACCAGGGTTAATCGAGAACCTGCTACCGGCCATGCGCGAGGCCAGATTGCCCTGTGTTATGTTGTTCGGTCAAATGGCTTACTTGGAGGTTGTCGGAGCAAGGCAGCACAACCTGAAGAACGTCGACCTGAACGTGGCCCGCGACAAGATGACCGTTTTCTGCGGGCCGAGCGGTTCTGGGAAGAGCTCGCTGGCGATGGACACGATCTATGCCGAAGG
>JBNLEN010000179.1:0-12497 GCA_050304975.1 Polyangiaceae bacterium | reverse complement strand
TGAGCTCGGGCTCAGCTCGTTTCCGATCGCGCGCAAGACCGACAGCAAAGGGCACGTCACGTTGGGGCCCATCTCTCACGCGCCCGCCTACGTCGCGGCGCGCGCGGAGGGGTTCATTGGACGTAGCGCGGTGCCGGTGCCCGACGATCTGACCGAACCCATGGAGATCGCGCTGCTCAAGGGGGCGACTATTCGGGGGCTGGTAACTGACACCGGTGGCCGACCCATCGACGGCGCCCGAGTCGAAGTGATCGGCATTGACGTGGACGGAATGCCTATCGCCGAGACTCCGTTGCTAGCGGCCTACCGAGACGCTCACTTCGACTGGAGCATGAAACCGCTGCCGTTGGTTGCAGCAGGGGAACTCGGTGTGACCCTGGGGCCTGTTCCCTTCGTACAGAGCATTCTCCAAGGCGGCGCAGAGCCTGGCTGGACTCAGTTGCCAGATGATTATCAGCCGTGGATTAGTGGCTATGACGGTCACTTCAAGGCCCACCCCGTTCCTCCAGGAAAAGTGCGAGCCCTGGTGCGTCATCCTGCCTACGTGGAGGGCGTCAGCGAAGTGGTGACGCTAGCGCCCGGCGGCAGCGCCGAAGTTACGGTGGTGCTCTCCGAAGGAGCTCAGCTCTGGGGTCGCGTCGTGGATCCCAATGATCGCCCGGTGGCGGGAGCGCGGGTCAAAGTGACTGCGCTCAAGGGCAGCTATGAGCGCAGCGCGATCAGTCGCATCGACGGCATCTTCGAGTTTACCGCGGTGCCGAGGGAAGTCAGCGTTTCGTTGGCTCGACCTGATGAGCTCTCGCGGTTCGTGACCCGCAAGGTACTGAGTCTGCGAGAAGGAGAGCGTCGCGAGCTGGAGCTCACCCTGCCTGACGAGCGCCAGGCGATACAGTGGCGTGTGCTGGACGAAGACGATCGGCCGGTGGAGCTGGCGCAGGTGACGCTGCTGTCAATCGATCCCGACGTGCCGCTGCGCGCCACTCGATTCACGGACGAACATGGCCTACTGGAGCTGGAAGATGTGGCCGGCTTGGCGATCCGAGTGAGCGTGCGCGCTCCGGGTTTTGTGCATCACGACGAGCAGCTGCGTTCCGCGCCTGAGCAGCGCGACTTGACCCTGAAACGCGGCGTTTGGGTACGGGGGAAGGTGACCGCCGTGCGCGGTCGACGCGACGTCGCTGGCGCACGTGTCGTCCTAGCGGTCGAAGGCTATCAGGACTCGACGTTCACGACCGAGTTGGGCGAATTCGACTTCAAGCAAGTGCCGGTCGGGAAGGCCCAGATCGAAGTCTCACACGAGGACTACGCCAGAAGATCGCTCAGCCTGAAGATCGCGCGGACTGAACGTGCGGCGCGTGCTTTCGAGCTGGAGCCGATCGATCTGCCCGAGGCCGCCAGCGTCGCCGGAACAGTGGTGGACGCGGAAGGTCGTCCAGTGCGGGGCGCGCGGGTTGGCTTGCGTTTGCTACCCGCGTTTCTGCCGCGCGGACGCTTGCCCGAGGGCACCGTACAAACCGATGCGGATGGGGCCTACAAGCTGCACGGCATTGAACCGGGTGCCCACACGCTGCACGCCTACGCGGCGGGCAAAGGCCGGGGGAGTAGTCAAGTCGAGCTGGACGGTGGCGATCATGTGGATGACGTGCAGATCCAACTCGACGACTCGACCGAAGGGGGAGAGCTGGACGTCAGCGGCGGTGGTCTCGCGGTCACTTTGGGGGAAAAGGACCGCGGTAAGCGCGTTTCTGTGGTCCTGGTGCAGGTGGCAGAGGGCAGCGAGGCGGAGCGTGCCGGCCTACGCCGAGGCGACGTTCTGAAGAGTATCGATGGGGTTGTGCCCCAGGACATGGCCGACGCCCGAGCCCGATTCAACGGACAACCTGGCGTTGATTTGGTGGTTCAAGTGCGGCGTGACGGTGAGACCAAGAGCTTTCGCGTCAGACGTGAGCAACTTTCGCACTAATTCGTCAAGACAGTCGGTTGGGGGCCGGGGAGGTCTAGTGTTCGCTAGCGGCGACCGCAAGCCCGCAAGGGTGGCGTTTCGCCCCACCGCTTCAATACGGGTTCAATACAGGACGTTGCCGAGCTGTCCGCAACTAGACGTGTAAGTCTGCTGAACTAGCTCACTTGTATCGGTTCGCAACTGTAGGCATCGGTTCTAGTTGCTCTGAGGTACGGGTGGGTCTAGCCTGCGCGCCATGGCGAGTCGCACTTCAACAACTGAAGCTAAGGCGATCAAGAAGCTGGCGTGGCCGAAGGCGTTGTTAGCGGGTGGTGAGCTGAGCATCCGCGACGTCTATAGGACTGGGCGCTTGATCGTAGAAAAAGTACGTGCTGGCCAGGGCTATCACGAGGGGACATCCGTTGACCAACTCGCCAAGCTCCTGGGCAGTAGTAGGGCCACCTTGTATCGAGCGGTGAAGGCCTACGAGGTGATCAACAAGTATGAGCTGCAAGATCGTTTAGACGAAGTGCAGCCCACGCTGTTGTACAACCTGGAGAGGTTACCGGCTAACCGTCGCAAGAAGTTCTTGGAAAAAGCTCTGAGCGAGGAGTGGTCAAAACGCGAAATAATGCGGCAAATAGCTGCATTGATGGAGAAAGTCGTCGGTGACGACTGGCAAAGTCAACGTAAGCGGACGTCGCTGTTGTTCTCCCCGAAAGCCGGAAGCAAGTCCTCCCCACAGCTAACCGCGCTGCAGCGCGCCGCGGATCGGTTGGCGGAGCAACCACCGAAAAAGAAGGAGCTAACCTCTACGCAGTTGGCTCAAGCGCGAAAGAACGTGCAAACGATTCAGCGTCATCTGAAGAAGTGGCAGAAGGCGCTGTCCTAGAAACGCTCCTCGGGGGATAAGAGTTCGAGCTGGGCGGCCGCGCGGGCGCTAGCTCGATTTGCTGTACTGGGACGCCAGCAGCTTCGCGATCGTCTGGAGCTGCATGTTGCTCGTGCCTTCGTAGATTTTTCCAATCTTGGAATCTCGGAAAAACTTTTCTACGGGGTACTCTTTAGTAAAGCCCACCCCGCCAAGAAATTCCACCGCCAATGACGCGCTGCGTTCTGCGACCTCCGAGGCGTAGAGTTTTGCCATGGCTGCCTCTTTGATGAAGGGTTTGCCCGCATCCTTCAGGCGTGCGGCGTTGTAGACCATGAGTCGGGCCGCCTCGATTTCGGTGGCGATTCGCGCGTACTGGAATTGCATTCCTTGGAATTCGGCGATGGGTTTGCCGAACTGCTTCCGTTCGAGCATGTAGCCCATGGCGTAGTCGAACGCGCCTTGCGCGATGCCGAGCATTTGAGCGCCGATACCGATGCGCCCCTCGTTTAGGGTTTCGATCGCGATCTTGTAGCCTTTGCCCACTTCTCCCAGAACGTTGGCTTGTGGGACCCTGCAGTCGCTGAGTACGAGCTCGCAGGTGCTTGAAGCCCGAATGCCGAGCTTGTGCTCTCGTTTTCCGACGCTGAAGCCTTCGAAGTCGCGTTCAACCAGAAACGCCGTGATGCCTTTGTAACCAGCTGTTGGGTCGACGTTGGCCAACACGATGAACAGCGAGCTCTCCGCGGCGTTGGTGATCCACAGTTTTTGGCCATTGAGCACCCACTCGTTTCCGCGCAATTCTGCCCGCGCCTTGAGCGCAAACGCGTCAGAGCCGGAGCTGGCCTCGCTCAACGCGTAGGAGCCCACCCACTCTTGGCCCATCTTGGGAAGATAAGTTTGCTTTTGGTGCTCAGAGCCCCACCGCAGTAAGGCGTTGATCACGAGTGTATTCTGCACGTCCACCAGGACGGACAGGCTAGCGTCGACGCGGGCCAGGGCCTCCACCGCCAAGATTGCGGTGAAGAAGCTGCTGCCGGCACCCCCGTACTGATCCGGGATTTCGATGCCCATCACTCCCAGTTCAAACAGCTCCTCGATCAGATCGCTGTCCATCGCGGCGCGCTCATCCATCTCGGAAACTCGCGGTCCGACTCGAGTTCTCGCGAAATCAAAGACCGCGGTCTGGAACATCTTCTCTTCTTCGGACAGCTCTGTCAGCGCGTTCATCCGCTTAAGCTTACGCCAGCTAATCCCGGAGATCTGGGCGATTCTGGGATTTGGGAAATGGCCGCCCATTTTGTGGTGCGTGGGCAGGGGTGAGCTGATAAATGCCCAGAGATCCCACCGCGTAGGCGGCGTTTTGGCGCGAAATCATGGCAGGTAACAGTTTCGGACAGGCATTCAAGATCACCACCGCTGGTGAGTCGCACGGGCCTGGGAATGTTGTGATCATCGACGGTTGTCCGCCCGGCATCCCGATTGATCTGGCGGACATCGTCAGAGACATGGACCGCCGCCGCCCGGGGCAGAGCAAGATCGTCACGCAGCGCAACGAGTCGGACACACCGGAAATTCTGGCAGGGGTGTTCGAAGGCGTGAGCACCGGCACCAGCATCGCGATTCTGATCCGCAATCAGGACCAGAAAAGCCGCGACTACGCCGACATCAAAGACAAGTATCGCCCGGGCCACGCCGACCAGTCCTACGACGCAAAATACGGCTTTCGCGACTACCGCGGGGGAGGGCGCTCTTCGGCTCGGGAAACCACGGCGCGCGTGGCTGCCGGTGCGATTGCCAAAGCAATCATTCGCAGGGCCTTCGGGGGCGAGGTGGTGGGTTACGTCACCCAGGTCGGTCACATCAAGGCGGACGTGCCCGCGCCGGAGGCTGTCACCCAGGAACAGGTGGAGACCCTGCCCAGCGGGGAGCCCAATATCGTGCGCTGTCCGGACTACGAAGCCGGCGCCAAGATGGTCGAGTTGATCGAGCAGCTGCGCAAGGATCAGGACTCGATTGGCGGAGTTTCCGAGGTGGTGGCCAGCCATGTCCCAGCCGGATTGGGCGAACCCGTGTTCGACAAGATCAAAGCTGACCTCGCGAAGGCGTTGTTCAGTTTGCCGGCGGTGTTGGGCGTGGAATACGGAATCGGATTTGGCTGCGCCGAGCTGCGCGGTAGCGAGAACAATGACGTGTTCTACGTTGAAGATGAACAAGTCCGAACGCGTTCGAACCGACACGGCGGCATGCTGGGCGGCATCACTAGCGGAATGCCGATCGTGCTGCGCGCTGCGGTGAAGCCGACGAGCAGCTTGCCTCGTGAACAAGAAACCGTGACCAAGGCCAAGGAAGCAACCACGATTCGCACCAAAGGCCGGCACGATCCGTGCCTGCTCCCACGTTTCGTGCCGATGGCAGAAGCGATGGTCGCGATCGTCCTGGCGGACCACTACTTGCGCTGGCGGGGGCAACGAGGTGGGGGTGAGTTTTGAGCAGTGGCCCGAGCGACGCCGAGCTGAATACGATGGAATTCAACGATGAATGGGTACTGGTAACTGGTGCATCTTCGGGCATCGGCCGGGAGTTTGCTGTGCAGCTGGCGGCCAAAGGCGCCAAGCTGGTATTGCTAGCTCGCTCGCGTGAGCGTCTAGTCGAGCTTGCTGACTCGCTAGGCGTCGAGGCCAAAGTCGTGACCGGTGACTTGTCCACGCCTGAGCTGGTTAGGAAAGCCATGGCGGACGTTGACGCGCTCGGTGTTCCGGTGAGGCATGTGGTCAACAATGCCGGCATGGGGGGTGCGGGCAACTTCAGCCGCCACGAGCCGGAGATGTTGGAAAAGCTGACCGCGCTGAACGCCACCGCGCCAATGCTCATCACTCGACATTTCTTGCCCAAGCTTTTGGAGGCCGGCAGTGGAGGCTTCATTCAGATAGCTTCCACGGGGGCGTTCGTGCCTGTGCCGTTCATGGCCGTCTATGGGGCGACGAAAGCCTATGTGCTGAGTTTTTCCGTCGCGATTGCCGAAGAGATTCGGGACAGCGGCGTGCGCATCACCTGCGTATGCCCAGGCCCAGTCCCGACTGAGTTCCAGGAACGAGCGGGATACAAGTTGCACGGCATGCAGGGCAAGAACAAGATGTCCGCCGACGAAGTGGTGGAGCGCGCGTTGCGTGACTACGAGCGAGGCGAACAGGTGTCCATTCCGGGAAGAATGAACGCTCTGCAGATGTTCGCGCAGCGCTTTGTGTCGATGCCGTTCAAGACCCGAGCCGCGGGTGCTGTGATGCGCCGCTCGGGTCGTGACAAGCTCAACTAGCTCTAGGCGAGCCAGCCTGCGGAGCTGGCCGATACAGCGGACGCCTGCGCCGTGTGTGCGAAGCGGTTAGTAGCGACCGCCGCCACCGCCACCGCCGCCACCACCACGGCCACCGCGGCGACCACCGCCGCCACCACCGCCGCCACCGCCGCGGCGATTTCGATCGCGGCCCGGCTTACCGCCCCCATCACCCCAATCGGGCTGGGGACGCGGTGCGCGTTCGCGCGCTTCGCGAATGTTCAGTTGACGCCCATCCAACTCTTGGCCGTCCAACGCGTCGACCACGGGGTCGATGTCGTCCGAGTCGAGCTCAACGAATGCAAAGCCGCGCGGACGTCCGGTATCGCGGTCGAGAACAATCTTGGTGCGTACGACGTTGAAGCCGGCTGCTTCGAAGTGTCCGGTGAGTGCTTCCTCACTGGTGCTGTACGCCAGGTTACCTACAAAAAGACTCTTGCCCATTTCTCACTTAACTTTCCCGACTCACACGAAACATATCCAGGGAAGGTCCGATGAGCAGAGGAGGTTTCCCTTGGAGCCGAGCATAGTCCGGCCGGGGACGCAAGAGCTCTGTGATGAGGCGCTCTAGATCACCGGGTTTACTACTGGTTGCGTGTTGGAGCGCTCTTCGTTTTTGGGCGTTCGTAGACCCAGATGACGGGCACTCCGTTGTGGGCTCCTATGTGACTGGGTCTTACCGTGCCGTAGTCGACCCAGATTTGATGCTCGACGCGCTGCATGTGTTGCTCGTGGTGGTAGAGGCCAATCTTGGAGCCTGCAACCCCGAGCTGTGGACGCAGGTCTTTGCGCAGGCGCCCATCACGAGCCATCATTTGCCAGCTTTGCAAGGCTGTGTCGTGAACGAACGTTCGCGCCCGCTTGGGAGCCGAGTCGTTGATGAAGTCTTGGACGGCGCCAGTTGTGTAGCCCCAAAACGACCTGTTCAGGCCAAGACTGGCGCCTCCCGGAGTGCTGCCCGCGAGCGGTGTGTAGTCGGACAGGCCCCAAGGGTGAGACGTCTTCGTCATCACGAACGGGCCGGCCAAAACCAACGCAGCCAAGCCGCCTTCCAGCCAATGACCTCTCGCCGCAGCAGCGGGTAACGTTTGCCGGAGGCGCAAACAGGTGAGTACGAAGCCGATACTCCCGAACATGCACAAATAGGGGTAAGCCGTGGCCCAGTGCTTGGTTCCCCCGAAGATGGGCGAGCCGCTCGACAGCCACGGCGCGTAGCTGACCACGACGCACAACAGCCAAAGCGTCAGCGTTGATTCCCATTGCTGGTGCGACTGTGGCAGGCGTTCGTTCGTGCCCAAACTTTGTCGAAGCCCACTGCTGCGCCAGCGACGCCACCATCCGACCAGTCGCTGTCGAAAGACAGATCGGGCAAAGGCCGTCAAACCGATCGCGGACAGCAGCAGGGTTACCGCCGGCACCGTGGTTGCGGTCATGACCCACGCGTAGCTTCGTGGGAACGGGGGCTGAAAGTACGTCTGCCCGAGAAACTCGATGTTGTAATAGACATGCGCCGTGTGAAACTTGACGTACTCAGCCAAGCGTTCGCCGGTGTCGAACCAGATCCAAGGCCAGGTCGCGTAGAACAGGAGCGGGCTCAAGCTGGCCATCAAAACCAGGCTGAGCGGGATGCGCACTCGGCCGACGATCAGTTCGCGCCAGAGATGGAGCCCTTTCGTCAGCAGTACGTGGGCCACTAAGGCGAACGGGAGCAGCCAAGAGTTGTGCTTGGTATTCAGCAAGAGCCCGTAGAGCACGGCTGTGGCAAGTGCCCAGCCCCAGCACTCGTCCTTGACGCTGCGCCAGTAGGCGTAGGTCGTGACCAGCCACATCGACAGGACTGGAATGTCGAAGCAGTCCAAGTGGGCGTGGTAGAAAATCCGCGGCATGAACGCGAAACCCAGCGCAGCGACCAGCCCCCCAAGTCGCGCGGGCCAAACGCCGACCTCAGAGCCAGCCACGGATGCTGGGAGCAGCCGCAGCGCCTGCCTGGCCCAGGTGTAGATCAGCGCTAGCGAGAACGAGCCGAACAGCATTCCTACGAAGCGATACGAAGTGCCGCGTTCGCTGAACCAGCCCAGGCCGTCATAGAACAGCGATCGGGACAGCGCGAACAACGACTTGATCAGCGCTGGATGCTCGTGGTTGGAGCGCCAATAGCGGTCCACGTTGGCGCGTTCCAAGGCGGCAGCCGGGTCGCTCCCGAGGAGCTTGAACCACTTGAGGTAAGTGTCGGAGGCCTGGAAGTAGAACCCTTCGTCGCGTGAGTATCCCAGGTTATCCACCGTAGCCAGCAGCCAGCTGGTGTACCCGACGAATAGCGCAGCGCAGATGGCGATGTCCCACCAGGGCATGCTCTGCAGACGTCTCTTGAGCGCCTGAATCATCTCACGTCCGCCTGGAAGCAGAAGCCGCGGGGGCGACCTTTTGTTGCCCGCACGCGAAACTCGACGTCATGTCGCTCGCCGGTGTGAGGAGTGGTGTCAAACTCGAAGGGCGTCCAGCCTTCGCCGGGGTGGTGTTGATAGGTGCCGAGCTGCTCCTCATTCACGTACGCTTCAAGCACCACGCCGCCGCCCTTCCCGTCGCGTTCATCGAAGTACGAGATGCCGCCGTAGCCCTTGAGTTTGGTGTGGAGCTCGACCTGCTTGAAGCGCAGGCTGAGGGCCTTGCCCGGATCCGGATTGGCCCAGATACAATGCCGAGGTTCGTAGTTTTGATCCTCAATCACGGTGACCCCGACGAAATGAGCGCCAGTCCCGCACTCGAAGCGCTGTCGAGGATAGGTAGGATGGCCGTGGAGTGCGCCGTTGCTCACCTTGGCGCGTTCGTTGTAGTCGCAGGTGGCTTTGCCGCTGGTTACGCTCAGGTGCTGCGGCTGGACATGCTCAATGAAGCGGAAGTGAACCTGCTCGAAGTGTGGGTTTTCCAGCAAGCGCAGCGTGAAGTCGCCGTGGCGTTGCTCCTGCAGCAGCTTCCAGTCGTCGAGCACTCGCCCGCCGAGAACGCTGATCTCAATCGCACGCCGATAGCCGGACTCGTCCGCACGAGCGACGTCCTTCAGCGGCATTTCCCGATCGCCCAAGAATCGACGTGCGTTGGGTTCGGCCCAGTGGGGAGCGACCACCACCAGCTCTCCGTCCGTTCGCAGCTCGCGCACTGGTTTCACGACTTGCTGCCAGTCGTCGACACTCGGGGGGCGTGCCGACAGGATCCAGTGGGCTGCCAGCTCCACCATCCCCAGCAACGGGATCAGCCACCATAGCCAGACGAGCTTCTTCACGCGCGGGGCACTCTGCCACCAGTGATGGCAGCGCCAAAGCTGCAGTATAGCGGATGGCTGGCCGGTTTTGCTTAGCTGAGCGTTCCCTTGGCGGCTGCACGCTCCGAGCGGGGCGGGATACAACGAGCCGATGACTGACGCGGGCATCAAGCCGCGCTCTGACGCGACTGAAGCGGGAGCAACGGAAACACGCAGCGACCGACAACTCGGGCAGGGCACGTTGATCGTCACGCCGACTTACAACGAAGCCGACAACCTCGAGCCGTTTCTCGAAGCTGTTCTGGCTGTGGTGCCCAAGGCGCACGTGCTCGTGGTCGACGACAACTCACCCGACGGCACTGGTGAGTTGGCGCAAAGCATTTCCGAACAAGATGAACGCGTGTTGGTGTTGCGGCGAGCCGGCAAGCTTGGCTTGGGTACGGCCTACACGGAGGCATTCAGCCGATACCTGGACTCCGGCTTTGACTACTTCTTCGAGATGGACACGGACATGTCTCACGACCCGGGCTACCTGCCGGACTTCTACCGCGCGTTCGCGGAGGGAGCGGACGTGGTGGTGGGCTCCCGCAACATTCCGGGTGGCGGCGTGGAAGGGTGGGGAGTTGGGCGGCACGTACTCAGCAAGGGTGGGTCAATCTACTCTCGCATGATCCTGGGGGTGGGCGTTCGGGATCTGACGACGGGCTACAAAGGCTTCACTCGGGCTGCGCTCGAGAAGATTGATCTCCGGTCGGTTGACTCCAATGGCTACTCATTCCAGATCGAGATGACATATCGGGCGTTGCGCGCCGGGTTGAAAGTGGTGGAGGTGCCGATCACTTTCGTTGATCGCCGCGCGGGCCAGAGCAAGATGAGTCGCAAGATATTCGCCGAAGCGATCGGTAAGGTTTGGCAGCTGCGCTACCACGCGCTGCGCGGTAACTTCTGAGGGTCGGGCCGTGCCGGCGGATTTCGACTACGTGGTGATCGGATCCGGCTTCGGCGGCAGTGTTGCTGCGTTGCGCCTCGCGCAGAAGGGCTATCGGGTAGCGGTGCTCGAGCGCGGTCAGCGGTGGAACGCTGAGCAGCTGCCGCAGCACAATTGGCAGCTGAGCCGGTACTTGTGGATGCCGAGGCTGGGACTGAAAGGCATCCAGGAGCTAACGCTGATGCAGGGGCTGCTTGCACTGACTGGCAGCGGCGTGGGGGGCGGCAGTCTGGTTTACGGCGGCGTATTGGAGCGGCCATCGCCGGAATTCTTCAAGCAAGGGCAGTTCGGCAAGCTCTGCGACTGGGGTGCTGAATTGAGGTCGCACTACGTGATCGCCGAACGCATGCTTGGCGCCGCGCAGGTACGGCCTGGCGACGGCCTGGACGAACAACTGTCAAAGCTCGTGCGGCGGGTCGGTGGTGAGCATCGTCGACCGCGGCTCGGGGTCTTCGCGACAGACGAACCTGGCAAGACTTACGCTGACCCGTACTTCGAGGGGGACGGTCCTGAGCGCACGAGCTGCAACTACTGCGGCGGTTGCATGACAGGCTGCCGCTATGACGCCAAAAACACGTTGGACAAGAACTACCTGTATCTCGCGCAGCAGCTCGGGGCAAAGCTGATGCCGGGGCACGAGGTGGGTAGCATCATGCCGCTGGGTAGTGGAAACGGCGCGGACGGCTATCGCTTGGCTATCAGGCGTCCAGGATTTGTTGCGCGTGAACAATCTCCGCTCACGGCAAGGGGCGTCGTGGTGGCTGCTGGTACGCTGGGCACCAACCGCCTGTTGCTACGCTGTCGCGACATCGAGCGTACGCTGCCAGCGCTTTCCCCGACGCTGGGCAGCCAGGTGACGAACAATCGCGAAGAGCTGATGTTTCTCAGGGCGCCCGAACGTTTGCTCAACCCCGAGCGGATGGCAGTGCATTCGCTGGCGCAGCTGGACCCGCAGACTCAGTTACTGCTAGCTGGCTTCAGTCCTGGCTCCAGTTTGATGGCACTGTTGGCCGCGCCGTTTCCAGACACGGATGACCGCCAACCGGGATTACTCCGCTCAGTGCTTCGCACTCTGCTTCACCCAATCCGCAGCTTGAGTATGATTTCGCCCAGAAAATGGGCGAGCAGTTCACGCACGCTGGTGATGATGCAATCTGGAAGCCAGCCCCAGGGAACCCTTTCGATGAGTCCCAGCTTACTCGGACCGCGACTGAGTCTGCGCGCTGAGTATCCAGACTCTGTGCCGGCTGCGCGCGCGGTCGTGCGGCAGCTGGCGAGCCATGTGCAGGGAACGTTGCAGCCCCTGGCGACCAACGCGTTCTTGCGCGTCCCGGCCACGGCCCACATCTTCGGCGGCTGTCCGATCGGCGCAGACATTCAGTCTGGAACGGTAGACGTGCAGCAGCGCGCGTTCGGCTACGAGAACCTGTATGTTTTGGATGGCTCTGTCTTGCCGCCGAACATGGGCTCCGCCCCCTCTTTGACGATCACTGCCATGGCCGAGCGCGCGATGTCGTTCATTGAGCGCGTGCCGTAGCGGTGGCTGTTCGCCATGTTCGTTTGCTAACCAACGAGTTGAGCGGTGGTGAAATTGTGAGATTTTGGCGCGTCGCCTTTGGCGTTGGCGCGGCCTTGTGCGGTGATAAGGTAGGGGTCATGACGGCGTTAGTGCTTCGCAGCTCACTCCTCGGCTGGCTGCTGCCTGGGTTTGCTGTGATCGCGCTCGGGTGCTCGAGCGAAGTCGTTGGGGCTCCCGGCGATCGCCAGACGCAAGCCGAAGGGTTTTCCGTCACCATCGGTGAGCAGACATCGAGTACTGCCCAGCCAGCTGTGTTCAGCGTTTTGTTCTTCGAGGAGCAGGCCCCTCTCGCGGATCTGTCCTGGGAGATTTTGGGCGAAGGCACCAACCTGGTGGTCCAAGGACCCTACGAGCGTTTCCGGTCTGGAAAGCTGGAAGTGGCGCTCGGCGCCGAGGGCGAAGTGGCGTCGACGCTGATGGTTGACGGGAAGTTGGTCACTGATGGTCGAGTGAAGTTCGAGCTGGCCGACGGCCAGCTCACAGGGGCGATTGACGAGCTTGACCTGTCCTTTGGCGGGAAGCTG
>JBNLEN010000178.1:0-12530 GCA_050304975.1 Polyangiaceae bacterium | reverse complement strand
TGGTGGCGTACTGCGGGATGTCTTTGCATTTGCCGCCGCCACCACCGGTCTTGTAGCCGTCCATGTTCGGGTAGTTGAACATGCTGTTGTTGGTCATCGGCGGCGGATTTTGCCCGCTGCCGTGGCAAAATGGTTGACCGTTGACTTCGCCGCACACATCGCGCAGCTCTTCGCCAGCGAACTCGATGAACAACGGGTCATCGTGCATGGTCTCCCAGAGCGCGGTTTGATCGCGTGCCGTGGAGTAGCTGACACTGGAGAACACCGTGCCGCGCTGGCAGTGGAAGGTATTGGTCAAACCCAGAGCGAACGCCTTGTTGTTCATGCGTGTGAGCATGTTGTTGATACTGCCCGCGACGTATTCGGAGATCGCCCAGGTGGCGTCTCCTGCAGAGACCATCATGTTGCCGTAGAGCAGGTTGCGCAGGGAGATCTGCTCGCCCGGCTGCAGGTTCATGGCGCTCGCGTTGCCGTTGACGTTGGCCGCTGCCTCGCTGACCGTCACGATGTCGTCTAGGCTAACTTCGCCGTCACGCACCGCATCCAGGGTGACAATCGTGACCATCACTTTACGGATACTGGCGATCGCCTGGACCGTGTCGGGATTGCTGACGAACAAGTCTTCGTCGGCAACTGGGTCACGCAAGAATACGTTGGCGGTTTGCGGCTGAGGCGTGAACTGCGGCGGTTGTTGCACGCCCGGCGTGTTGGGATCCGAATCGAACGTGTCGTTGGCCACGCTCAGCGGAACGAAGGTGCACACGCCGTCGACGCAGTCGGCATCTTCCCACACGCCCAGGCTCAAGGAACCATTGCGCACGCTAGCAGCCACGTGACCGCTGTGATTGACGCCAGCGATCGCGAAGTTGTCCGCACGCGTGGTCACGGGATTGCCACTGCGAATCGTGCGGCCGCTGTTGGAGCTGTTCTGGAAGCTGGGCACGCCAGCGCTATCCACCGTCCAGGTGCTGTGGTTGAGCTGCGCCGAGCGGTTGCGCATGGCAACCACCACATGGGGATCCGTGCGCCCGTCACCCAAGTTGAAGACTGCTGAGACCTCGGTGTCGCTGGCGGCTTGTTCGCTGGTGTTCGGGGTTTGATACTTGCCGGTGATGTGGCCGCTCTGCGCGTTGACTTCCCAAGTCACGACTCGCAAGCGATCGCCTGAGTGCACGATCGGCGTGACCAGCTGGAAGCGTTGGCTGTTGTCGCTGCCGAGTGTGCGGTAAGTCATACCGTACTTGGCAACATCCACGCCGACGCTGTCACCGTAGCCCAAGGTGTGCAGGTGCTCAAAGCTGCCGTCGGTAGCGACGCGCCAAGTGCTCAGCCACAACTGCTGCTGACGGATGCGTCCGCTGACGAGCAAGTGGTAATTGTTCTTGTCGCCGCCGGGCGCGAGCACCAGCAGCTGGTGGTCGTGGCCCACCAATTTGGGGCTGTTGTTCAGGTGGGTTGGCGCAGCGCCCACGTTCAGACTGCGGAAGCTGGACAGCACACCGACGGAGCCGGTGCCGCCCGCGGTCACGATCAACGGCGGGGTGCCCGAGTCGTTGCCGCCCAGATGGACGATGTCGACCTCTTTGAGTTTGCCGTTGCCGGCGCTGATCTGGTCGGGGTTGCCGCCTTTCGGCGCTTGGTACTTCTTGATCAGGCCGCCCGCGCTGAGCGGAACGGTTTTGCCTCCGCCGCGAATGTCGCCGCCAATGAACTTGGCGAATAGCGGCTCGTCCGCCTCGAACGCTTCGGCTCCGCCGGGGACTCGCGGGGGATCCAAGCGTGGCGGTTCGGGGTTATCAGGGGCTTCTTCTCCCAGGATCGGCTCGCCGAATGGGTCGCGCGGAGCCTCGGGCTCGCCCTCAGTGCCTGTAGGATCGTCGTCGGGATCTTGGGTTGCCGGCTCCCCCGTCGGATCTTGGGTTGCCGGCTCTTCGCCTGTGGGGTCGACGGCCGTCGTTTCGGGGTCGCGGCTTTCGAGTGCTGCCTGCATGGAACCGTATTGTTCGTGGCCGTCACTACAAGCGCTTAGGGTGGCAAGACCGATCACGCCGATCAGAGTGGTGCGTTTCATTGAGTTCTCCCTTGGCGACCGGGCGGCGGTGGTGCTCGCCGTGATTTTCTCCAGGTGGTCGCGTCGGGCTTCATAGCGAGAGCCATGCCAAGCCCTGTTGTGCTCCATGTGCTACAAAACCAGCCAAAATCGTGCGGTTTGATACCGCCTGAGGTCTGGCACGTGCCAGGCACGCGTCCCTTGGCCCCGGGCACCGCCGCGTTTGTGTTTACCCAAACGTGGTGCCATGCTCGGCCCCATGCTCAAGGGGACTTGGATGGCGCCGCTGGTTGTCGCACTCAGCGTTAGCTGCGGCGACGAAGATACCAGCAATCGCATGGCAGAGGCTGACGCCTCTGCGGACGACGCAGACAACGACGATTCCAGCGATGACTCTGCAGACGACAGCGCGGATGACGCCTCCGAAGACGACGTCACAGACGACATTGCAGACAACGTCTCCGATGACGATGCGGCTTCCGACGACGATGCCGACGATGCGATTCCAGGCGATGCAGGCGCGGACGACGAACTCACGGATGACACCGACGGAGGCACTCAGCTTGGTGCTCGTCTAAAGAAGCAGACGTATGCCGCAGCGGGTGGGGCCGAAGTGTTCGTGTCTTTGTATGACGCGCAGCTGGAGAAGCCGTGCAGCTTTCAACAAACTGGTGAAGTGAACGGCGAACCGGTCTTTCATTGTCTGGCGCTGAAGTTCACGTCGATCGTGTTCAAGGATGCGGGCTGCACCCAGCCGATCGTCGTCACGCGGCCTCCATGCGTGGAGCTGCAACCCGGCGATGCCGTGGCCGGCATCTTGCACACCGGGCCCGGATGCCTGAACGAGACCCAGTATCACCTGGTCGGGGCGGAGACGAGCGCGGAGACTGTGTATGGCTTGGTATCTGGTGAGTGCTCAGAACAACCGGGGTTTGCTGGTCGGCAATACTTCGAACTCGAAGAGTTGGACTTGGATCAATTCGTGCGCGGCTCCGTTGAGGTGTCAGCCGTCGATGGGACTGACGATTTCGCGGTGGAGACGATCGTCGCTGAAGACGGCAGTTCCGTCTTTCGTAATCTGCGAACCACGGATGGCGTTTGTTTCGAGACATTCATGCAGAATGGGGACTCGTTGTGTCTGCCAGACGGAAGAGCATTCGCCGGGGACTACGACTACTTCCAAGATGCGGCGTGCATGACGCCGCTGGCGAGTGGCTCCGCAGAAGCCACGCGCTGCGACGGCAGTCCCCAACCCGAGCCAAAGATCGTCACCTACAGCGAGATCATCGATTCCTGCTCCGAAGTGACCAAGCTGTTTGAAGTGGGTCAACGAGTGGAGCCAGCAACCGTTTACAATGGCGGAGACGTTTGTTCGGAGTCGTTCGCGTTCCCGTTGCCCGCCTTGTACGAGCTCGGTACAGAGTTGCCGTTGGATAGCGTGCCCAATCTGACGAGCGTGCGCACGGGTGACGGACGCTTGCGAGCGGATGGGCGCGGCCTAGCTGGCGGCGAACCTATCAAACAGTCCGGTAGCTTCTTCGATACCCAGACGATGCAGGAATGCACGCCCGTGCGCGACCCGAATGGGGTACTGCGTTGCTTCCCGGTGGGGCGCTTCACCAATCCTGATATGTATTTCAAGGACGCCGCCTGCACCCAGTCGCTCGAAGCCATCTTGACCGCCGGCTGCAACGACCCGCTTGCCCCCGGTGACATCAAACGCACCAGCGATTTCACGACTTGTACCGCGACGCTCACGGCCATCAATGAGTTGGTGCCGTACGCTGGACCCGTGTACCGGCAAGAAGACACTTGCGTCGTGGTGCCCCCGGACGAGCTGACGAACCAGGGGTATGAGCTGGCGGAGCTGGGGGCGGAAGTGCCGCTCGACAGCTTCCCCGAGCTGGAGTTCGTCACCAAGTAGCGTGGCGCTTGCCGGAGCCCGATCCCGACGCCGTGGCCGTCAAAAATCACCCGCCACGGATAGCCCTCCACCATCCGGGTAGGCGACGGGAGTGATCAGCACGCCGCTCGGCAGGTATGCTTGCCAGATCTCTCGGCTGCGGGTCGTTCCAAGTGAAGCCAGCCCCGCGAGTGCGATACCGGAAAAGATGTCACTCGTGTAGTGTTGGCCTTCCTCGATCCGGGCGTAGCCGACGAACACCGTCGCTATTGCTGCGGGCACGCCGAGCTTCCAGCCGTACCACTCCCAGCCTTTGAACGTGAGCACCGCCAGCCCGGTGACGTGTCCGCTGGGTAAGGATGAGCGCCCTCGAAAGAAGCGATTGAAGAACGCTTGGTCTTCGTCGGATACTTCACCGCGCTGCACGACTGGTCGTTCGTGTACCGGGATTTGCGACAGAATGAGCGTTTCGACCATGGCGATGCCCTGGGCCGCGGCTAACTCCACCGCGAATTGGGACAAGTGATCGTCGTCGATCAGGCGCCCAACCACGTATGCACCGATGGGGATCGAAGGAATGGTGGTGACGATGCCGCCGATGTCCGCTACTTCCAGCGCGGTATCACCCAGCAGCGCGGCGCCCTCGATGTCCTCTTGGAATGCGTCTTCCGTCAGGACGAGCGTGGTCGTGGCCGCGATGGTGCCAGCCCACAGTGCCAGCGAATCCCAATGGGTGAATTGTTCGGCGGCGCCGACCCCCAGGTGGTGAAAGGTCCCCACTAGGTCATCTCCGGTGTTGCGCTCACCGGTGGCAGGCGTTGGCGCGCTGGTTGAGGCTTCTGCTCGAGCGTCCTCAACCAGGCTGGCGAGTAGTAAGAGCGGCAGTAGCTGCCGTTGCCAGCCGCGCAGCCTCGTCGACTTGGTGGCGGGGGGAATCGTCATCGGAAGGCCACGATATCACGCCCGTCGCGGGGGCGTGAAAGAGGTGAAAATTCATGGACGGATTGCGGCAGCCGTGGAACAGCCATATAGCCGGCGCGGGTGTGGCCATTGGCGCCCCCGGCTGAAGCAAGACAGAGCCAAGGTGGGGTGAGCATGCTAATCCGAGGGTGTGCGTTGTCGAAGCGGAGCATTGCTGACGTTGGGTTGGCTGTGTTTGTGTTCTCCAGTTGCGGCACAAGCAACGGAGGAAGCCGCGGTTGATGCGCCCGCTGAGCCGCAGGGTGCTGAGCCAAACTTCATGTTTGCCGACGCCTGGCAAGCTGCCGTTAGTGCCGGTTTCGGGGGCCACGCGTTGAATCTCGGCGTCGGTGGCCGCGTCGGGTATACAGCGCCCGGCGGCCTGTACGTGGGCGCCAACTTCGACTATTTCTTCAGCGAGTCGAAGACCTCCGAGTCCTTCCAGTCGGCATCATTGTCGCTCAAGACCACGGAGGTGGACCCGGACCTTTGGATGGCAATGGTTGGTGTTGGGTATGACATGCAACTGCGAAAGACCACGCTGATGCGACCATTCCTGGGCGGCGGGGTTTCGAAGGTTTTTGGAGACGTGTGCGATCGAAGGCCAGGCGAGTCGGAAACCTGTTACAGCTTCGGCTCGAAGCTGATCGCTAGCTGGACCGTTGGCGCCTCTTTTCAACAGTCGATCGGTCCGGTGTTGTTTGGACCAGATGTGCGCTTGCTCTTCGTGGACGAGCCGGCGGTTGCGGCCAGCTTGCTAGTCGGCGCCGCGCTTTGAGCGCTCTGGGGCCTTCCGGCAGCTGCTCCGTTCCAGCTTGCTGCGTTATGCTTCGGTGCTGCGCCCAGCGATGGCTTGGGCGATAGCGACTCGAGCCGCGTGTTCCATGTCGGCTTTGCGCCGCGTGGTGTGCCAGGTGGTTCCCCGACAGTGCTCGCAGTATCGCAGTTGCTTTGGGCCCGGTTTGGACTTGAGGTGCACGGCGCCCGCATCCCAGAGATCTTCGCGATAGCCACACTTGCACTCGATGATCCATTGGCGGCTCGAGCGTTCCACGGCTCGATAGGCCGGCGGTGGCAAGAGCAGCCTGAGCATCAAGTGCTTGGCGTCGGCCGGCTGCCGTTCCCTTTGGCCCGCGGGGGTAAACTGGCGCGCGCCCAAGGCCAGCATCGTGGCGACATATACGAATAGGCAGCCGAGGACCATCAGCCCAGGCCTGGAGCCTAGAGCACTCGCAACGCTTGCCAGCAGCGCGACCGCGCTCAGCGCGATCAACCCGCTTCCCAGGTAGCGAGCCAAGCCTTCGATCGCCCACTCCGACTTACGTTCAGACGGGGCGTTCTTGTACCCCAGGATCCAATCGTAGCGCTGCCGGAAGCGCAACATGTAGCCTGGCACCGCCAATCCCAAACTCATCACCAACGCTGCGAACACTAAAACTGGCACTCTTTCCTCGGAGCATTCAGCGTAGCTCAGGCGGCGCTGTTGGCATCCGCACAGACTCGCACACGGGGCGCTCACGGCGCTGATCGCTGTACAGCTTATTGTGGGTAGCTTCGACGAGACACAGCTGGCTGCCCGGTGAGGTGAGCGAGATTTGGCTTCTCCGCCGACTCTTTGACGCTCCAGCGTCTCGCATTGAGCAACCAGCTGCTCCGCGCACACGGCTGCGAGTTTTGATTTTTTTTGCTTGGGCCGTGACCGCTCTCGCTGTTGCGGCGCAACGTGCGCGTGCAGCGCGTCCGCCGGACTTGCTCTTGCCGTGGCTAAACGCCCGGACTCGCTTCCTTCGTGCAAGCCTCCGGGGCGCCTGCCGGCCCACTCGCCCATCGCCCCACTCGTACGCAGGTCGCGCCCGCTGCCCGCCGCAGGGGACACTTCCGCAGGCGGCTCCAGACCTTCAAAGAGTGGCCTCGAAGAATGCCTCAGCGGTCGACGCGTCGCATTGGTTACGTGAACGGCTCGGAGAGACCACACCGGTCAAGAATCGCTAGTCATTTCAATGGCTTAATCTGCGTATACTGCGGGTATACGGTTTCTGCTCTTCCAGCGATCAATCTGGCGAGGCGCGGGCACCGCTCACTGTAGAGTAGGTGGCCGAGTGGTCGTGCCCTTCGATTTGGAGTCTTGATGCTTCCTTTAGAGCTAGGTCCTTTCACGAAACTGCTGGCTTCGCTTTCGATGGGCGCGGTCTGTCTTGCTTGCTTATCCCTTAGCGCCTGCGGCGGAAGTTCCGACGGAGGTGACAACGCGGACGTGGCTCAGGGCGCCGAATCGGGCAATCAAGCATCCGGCAATCAAGACGACTCAGCCCTGGGTGATGACGGTAGCAAGCCCGTCGCCGGCGATCCGCCGGACCAATCGCTGCCGCCCGCGGGGGACTTACCCCCAGCTGACGGGGTTGGTGAGCCCAAAGAAGATCCCGATGCGCCGGTGACGGAGCCTGGCGATCCGGGCGCGGACCCTGGCGATCCTCCGATGGACCTGCCGTTGGAGGACAGCTGTACATTGTTGGATGAAGAGGCCTGCAGCGGCGACTGCTCCCCGATTTACGACCTCGAAAAGGTGTACCGAGGGTGCGCTGTGGCCGACCGGATCTGCACCGAAGCCGAAACTTGCGCCCAAAGCCCCGAAGGCGAATCGGTGACGTTCCCCAATGGTTGCACCCCCGCGGGTTGGACGCCGTGCGACGGTCCAGGGGAGATGTTGCCCGCCGCCAAGTGCGAAAGCGATGCCGACTGCGTGCTCTGCGGATACTCAGTGCCGCCGCCGAACACCAAACCGGCCACCTGCGAGTGCGCGCCGCTGTGTACATTTGAGCCGATGCACCGCGACACGTGCAATCAGTTGACCAAGCTGTGGGCGCCACGAGTTTGCACGGGTGAAGAGCAGATCCCATGCCCGATTGCCGCCTGCCTGGCGCCTCCCCCCGTAGCCTGTGTTGAAGGCATGTGCATCGCCGTTGGCGGCCCTGAACTCTTCTGACGGTTTGCGGTAAGACACCCCTGCCCACTGCGCCCGAAATATCTGCGCGCCAGCTGCCGGAGCGGTCACCGAAACTGGGCGTCTGGCGCATTGCCGAAGCTTGAGCCAGGATGCGCGATGATGGACGCGTCGACTTACATCCTGAGCATTGACCACCTGCTGTCCGACGAAGAGCGGCAGGTTCAACGAAGTGCGCGGGAGTTTGGACAGCGGCGGATCGCCCCGGTGATCACCCAGCATTATGAAGCCGCCAGCTTTCCGCGGGAGCTGATCCCAGAGTTTGGTGCGATGGGGCTTTTGGGGTCGCCGCTCGAAGGCTACGGATGCGCCGGCATGGGCTCGGTCGCTTATGGGCTCAGCATGTTGGAGCTAGAGCGCCAAGATAGCGGCATGCGTTCATTCTGCTCAGTGCAGACGGCGCTGGGCATGTGGCCCATCTACACCTATGGCACCGAAGAGCAGAAGCAACGCTGGTTGCCAGAAATGGCCACCGGCGCTTGTATCGGTGCGTTTGGCCTGACGGAGCCCAACTCTGGCAGCGACCCTGCGTCGATGGCCACCCACGCCAAACAAGAGCCGGGCGGCGACTTCATCCTCAATGGCCAGAAGTTTTGGATCACGAATAGCCCGATCGCGGACGTGATCGTGGTTTGGGCCAAGACGCTCGAACAAGGCAGCTCGGAGCCGGTCATTCGTGGTTTCTTGGTGGAACGCGGCATGGCCGGGCTCAGCACCCCTGAGACCAAGGGCAAGCTCAGCTTGCGCGCCTCGATCACGGGCGAGGTCGTGCTGGAGGACGTGCGGGTGCCTGCTGCGAACTTGCTGCCAGGAGCGCGCGGTCTCAAGGGGCCACTCGGCTGCCTGAGCCAAGCGCGCTACGGCATCGGCTGGGGGGCGATCGGGGCGGCCATGTCCGTGTACGAGACGGCTCGCCAATATAGTTTGGACAGAAACCAGTTTGCGCGGCCGATCGCCAGCTTCCAACTGACCCAGGAGAAATTGGTGGAGATGCATAACGAGATCGGCAAAGGCCTATTGCTCGCGCTTCACTGTGGGCGGCTGAAAGATGACGGCCAGCTGACGCCGGTACAAATTAGCTACCTCAAACGTGACAACGTGCGCATGGCGTTGCAGGCTGCCCGTATCGCCCGCTCAATCTTGGGCGGAAATGGGATCATGGGTGAGTTCGGTATCATGCGGCATTTGTGCAACCTGGAAACGGTATACACCTACGAAGGTACCCATGAGATCCACACGCTGGCCATTGGCCGGGCTTTGACCGGTATCAGTGCGTTTAGCTAAGAGTTGAGTGTCCCAAACCATCGGGGTGTTTGATGAGCCAAGATCGTGAGCTAGAAGAACGGCTGCAGAAACTGGAAACCAAGGTCGCCTACCAAGAAGTAGGAACGACGGACAGCAGCAAGGCCATCTACGAGTTGGAAATGCGCGTCGCCAAGTTGGAGGCGCTGGTTCAAACCATGGCCAAACAGCTCAAACATCAGGGCATCGAGGGGGATACCTCTCAGCACCAAAAGCCGCCTCACTACTGACACTCGAAAGCGGCGTTGGGCCAAGCGGGCCCAAGCTGTCGCTTGGGATGGATCATTCGCTGCTGATGCGCAGCAGTTTCATGACCAGGCGGCTCTCGGTGCGGGTGCTGCGTAGGTCCAGCTCTAGTTCGAGCGCCCATTCGTACACTTCGTCCGGATCGCTCAAAATCTGACGCACCGCCCAGGTGGACTCACCCCGCTCGATGATCAATCGGGCGGCGCTGCGCGCGTTCGCGTCGAGCAAGATCGCGTCGAACTGCTCCCAGTAGGGCTGCATCACGCTCTCCAAGCGCGCGCTGTTCCAGGCTACGCCTTCCGCGTCCGTAGGGAACGCCTCGGGGTTTTCGCTGAAGGAGCGCAGGGCGCCCACGGCTTGCTCATAGTCTCGGCGCGAGAGCGCTTGCACGACGCGCCAACAGGCGTTGCGCAGCATCACGTTGAACGCCCGCTGGTTGCGGGTGATGTCTTCCGGAGGCTTTTCCGTGACTTCGGCTTGGGTGGCCGCTTCGGGGTTCTGCAAGCGTTCCCATTCGTCGATCAAGCTGGCGTCCACGCTGCGCAGCTCAGCGCCCAGCCATTCTTCCAGATCCCAAACTTCTTCGGTCTTGGCGCCTTCCGGCACGGTTTGGCGCAGCGTGCGGTAAGCGTCCGTCAGGTACCGCAGCAGCACGCCTTCGGCACGCGCCAGGCCGTACTCTTTGATGTAGTCGTTGAAGCTGGCGGCCTTTTCGTGCATGTCCCGCACGATCGACTTTGGCGCTACGTTGTAGCCAGCGACCCAAGGGTGTTGTTTGGCGAACAGGTTGAACGTTTCGTACAAGAACTCGGCTTCGGGCTTTTCGTGTTCGATTTTGGCGAGCTCTTCCATCCGCTCTTCGTACTCAACGCCCTCAGCCTTGAGCTCGGCTAGGCGTTTGGCTTTGAGCCAATCTATCTGCTTGTAGATGATGGCTTGCGGCGTCTCCAAAATCGCCTCGACCACACTCAACAGCACCAGCGCGTAGTTCGGTGCGTCCATCTCCAACACGTCGATGGTTTCCACCGCGTACAATGACAGCGCCTGGTCCAGGGAGAAGTCTTGTTGTAGGTCGGCGTTGACGCTCACGCCGTCAGCTTCCAAGGAAACCAAGTCAGCGTTGACGAGTGAGCGCAAGAGCCCGATGCCTTGGCGGAGCAAGCGCCGCTTGGTGCTGTCGGATTCGTGACTCGTGCGCACGATGGCTTTGGCGCGTTGGCAGCCGTCACGACCCGCCAGCACGTTCAGCAACATGCCGTGATTGATGTCGAAGCGGGAGACCAGCGGCTCCGGCTCCGATTCCCGCAGCCGCGTGAGGGTCTTTTCGTCCCAGGCTTCATAACCGCGTTCCGGAGGGCTCTTGTAGCGGATCTTGCGCGCCTTCTTCGGATCCGCGTTGGCTTTGGCTTTGAGTTGTTTGTTCTCGATTTCGTGCTCGGGGGCCTGCACTACGACGCTGCCGCGTGTATCAAACCCGCGCCGCCCTGCGCGCCCGGCGATCTGGTGGAAGTCCCGTACCGTCAACAGGCTGGTGCCCTGTCCATCGTACTTGCATAGCTGAGTGAACAGCACCGTGCGAATCGGCACATTCACCCCAACGCCGAGCGTGTCCGTGCCGCAGATGATGCGCAGTAGCCCCTGCTGAGCCAAGCGCTCATTCAGGCGGCGGTACTTGGGCAGCATGCCTGCGTGGTGCACACCGATGCCGTGGCGCACGAATCGCGCCAGCTCTTTGCCAAACGGACTAGAAAAGCGGAAGCCCTCCAGCTCGGTCTTGATCTGCTGTTTCTCTTCCTTGCTCAGAAAGTTGAGGCTCATCAGCTTCTGCGCCTGCTCAGACGCGGCGCGCTGCGAAAAGTGCACGATGTACACCGGCGTCTGCGCCGCTTCAGTTAGCTCTTCGACTCGCTTCTGGAGCGGAGTTTCGGAGTACTCAAAATCGAGCGGCACAGGGCGGTCGGTGGATTTCACCAGCGTGCTCGGTGCGCCGGTCTTGTCCTTCAGCTCTTGAAGGAAGAAGTCCGTCTCCCCCAAGGTCGCGCTCATCAGCAAGAAGCGCGCTTGAGGTAACGTCAACAGCGGCAGCTGCCAAGCGCTGCCGCGGTCACGATCCGAGTAATAGTGAAACTCGTCCATGATCACCCAGTCGACTTCTGCTTCATCGCCTTCGCGCAGTGCGCGGTTGGCGAGGATCTCCGCGGTGCAACAGATCACTGGCGCGCCTGTGTTCACGGACGCATCACCCGTCATCATGCCCACGTTGTCCGCGCCCAGCACGCCGCAAAGTTCGAAGAACTTCTCCGTCACTAGGGCTTTGATGGGCGCGGTGTAGTACGCCGTCTTGTCTTCGCTGAGCGCCTTGAAGCATGCCGCCAGAGCCACCAGCGATTTGCCCGAGCCCGTGGGGGTATTCAGGATCACATTGTGCCCCTCAAACAGCTCGAGGATCGCCTCTTCTTGCGCGGCGTACAGTTCAAGTTGTCGGTCCTCGGTGTAGCCGAGGAACGTCTCCAGCAACTGGTCCGCGTGCGACCCTTCACCTGAAAGAGGCAGTCGTTCACCCAGGGGTTTGATGGGCTGCGGGGGGGCGGGCTCACTCACGCTGCCTGCGTAACACACATTGCTGAGCGAAAGCTGATTGGATCTGCTACGGATCCGGCGGGGTTCATGCCGCGTCGCTATCTGGGGTTACAGGCGGCACTGTTGTTTTGGCAGCTGGTGCATGTTTGGGCGTTGCTCAGCACCGTGTGTCTTCTTGGCGCAGGTCTCGACTTTTCATTGCAGCCAGCCGAACGCGCTGCGTTCATCGCCGAGCAGCCGTGGCGTTGGCGTTTCGGTTGGCTGCCATGGCAGCTGTGTGCCCTGTCGGATTTGCTGGTCAGCGTGGCGCTGTGGCGCTGGTTGCGCTCGCGGGCGAAGGGTATGGCGCCAAAAGGTTCGGTGCCAAAGGGTTCGGTGCTCGCCGCGCTGAGCATCGGCTTCACGCTGATGGCGATGGTCCCCGAGCAGTACGCCGAGGCGTATCTGGTCAGTGCCACCATCGATGATGCGCGCGCCGTAGTGGCCGG
>JBNLEN010000177.1:0-12590 GCA_050304975.1 Polyangiaceae bacterium | reverse complement strand
CACCCGGGTGATGCCGTCGGCGGCCCACAGACTCAGATAGATGAACTGTCCGCTGGGGTCAGGCAAGATCACTTTTGGAAAACCTGGCACTCGCAGCCGGCGCTGGCGCGCAAACGACTGCGTGTCAAACACGTCGAGCATGCCCCAGTTTTCGCGATTGGTGACGAACAACCATCGGTTGTCCGGTGAAACCGCCAGCTCGATCGCGGTCCCGCTGAACTCGAGCTCTCGCTGTAGACGAAGGGAGTCAGAAGCGTACAACCCGACGTTGTGTTCTCCCACCACACCCATATTGCTCGAAAAGAGCAGCTTGCCGTCGGGACTGCTGGCCAGCCCCTTGGGCATCTTGCCCGTGGGCACCGCTCCCCAAATCGTGAAGGCATGGTCTCCAAGACGTTCGGTATGACCGACACGCTGACGGGGCGCCTGCGTGAGTGGTTGGGGTTTAGCCCGGGCAGCAGCGGGGCGCGCGCTGGTCTCAGGAGCTGGCGCGGGCGGACTAAGGCTGAGCGCCGTCGTTGGCGGTGGGGAGGCCGTCGCTGCAGGTCGCTCGCCGGGCGGATCGACCGGATTGGCGAGGGCCTCACAGCCGCACGCCAGCCATGCAATTGCCAAGAGTCCCTTCATCCGCTTCATTGGCACCGTTGGTATTCACGGACGAGCTGGTCATCCTGAAGCTGCCACTCACGCTCGGGGTCTCGAGGCACGAGCAACTTCTGAATTCGCTTGGCCGCCTCAGGGCTTGCAGGCCTTGGATGGAACGTCGGTTTGCGCTTTAGCTCCAGGGGGTTGAACTCGACCCGGGCGCTGCACAGCTCCGGTCCGGAAAGCTGGAGTCCGAGTATGCCCGTGAGTCTGGGAACTGGATTCAGATTTTCAAACAGAAAATTGCCCAGCGAGTATGCGATCAAACCGCCACGGTAGACTTCGAGTTCACTCAGTACGTGGGTGTGGTGACCGACAACAAGATCCGCACCAGCATCTATCAATGCGTGAGCTGCGAGCCGTTGGTGGTGACCGGGGCGCGGCTCGTATTCTACGCCCCAGTGCAGGAGCACGACGACTAAGTCGTGCGTGCGTTTGGCACTGGTGACGAGCGCACCGAGCCGTTTTGGCAACTCATGCGTTGGAGCAAAGGGCACTACGGGGAAGTCTCTTGGTGGCGCGAAATTGCGGCGCGCCGTAGCGCCGATCAGCGCGATCTGAGTCCCGTTGGCGTCAAAGGTCTCTGAGCGCCATTCTTGACCCGGGGGGCGAGCTCTGCCGACCGGCATGATCCCCAGGCGTTCCAAAATCAGCGGGGTCTGGAGCAACCCTTCGCGCCCCATGTCGGACGCATGGTTGTTGGAAAGAGTGACCGCATGAAAGCCGGCATCTTTGAGCTGCGAGGCCATGCTCGGCGTGGCCGCGAAGAAATAGCCGGATGAGCTCGGCATACGGGCGGGGAGGCTCGGCAGCAACGGTGTCTCGAGGTTCGCCACCGAGAGGTCCGCGGCTAGCAAAGGCCTGACGTATTCGAAGGGGCTGAATCCCGGGCTCGCGATCGCGCTAAACCCAGTCTCGCGATAGCGACCGAAGATGATGTCTCCTACGAAGCGCAAGCTGAGCTGCTTGGGCTCTGGTGGCGGCGCGTCCGCTGGATCAGCTGGGGATGCGGTCGCCGCTGGGTCCGTGTTGTCAGGCCCGTCGATGGGCGGGAGCGTGCGGCGGATCAATTGGCGGCTGTTGCCGTCCCGCTCCAGCGGCAGCAGCTCCGAGCCCGCTAGTTGCAACTCCGGGGTGTCGCTGCCGGGCGAGCCCTGACTCGGTTGCCGGGTCACCGACCCACACCCAACTACCCCGAGTAGGCCAATCTCCCCGAGTAGGGCCGTGCTCAGCAGAAGTTGGTAGCGTGTCGCCATCGAGGTTCCCTTAGTTCTCAGCGGCGTGCCCGGGCGTCAAGCTTAGCGGTGCATTGGCGACTGGGAAAAGTTTTGCTTTTCACCGCCGGTGCCTTGGGGGGTCGTTGGACTAGCCCGTCCGCGTGGACTGTAGTAGCTTGCTCCCATGCTCGCCGACTTGACCCGGGATGAACGCCTGCTGCTACTGAAGTTCGTGTGCGCTTTTGCGTGGACTGATCTGGAGGTCCAGAAACAAGAACGCGAGTTCGTTCGCCGATTGGTAGAAACGTTGGAACTCGACGAAGACGAGGCAGGGCAGGTTGACGCGTGGCTGAAGTTACCGCCATCACCCGAGGAAATCGATCCGGAGAAGGTCCCCCGGCAACATCGCGCGCTGTTTCTCGATTACGCCAAACAGATCATCGAGAGTGATGGACGAGTCGATACCAACGAGGCGGAGCTCTACGACACGCTTGAGGCTCTGCTCGGCGTCTAGCAGCCGAAGCAAGCAAGCTCGGACTCAGCAGTTCGGGACTCAGCATCTCGGGGCTCAGCAGTTCGGGGCTCAGCAGTTCAGCTTGGGGGTTCCGCGGCTCGGGGGGGAGTAGCCGCTGGCCCGCTGCCAAAGCTCAGCGCAAAGCAGGCCGCCACAGCGTTCCTGCCGCCGGCGCAGCCGCATCCCCTGGGCCCGGAAATGGTCGCGGGGATCCGATAGTTTCCGCGCCCGAATGTCCGTCAGTGAATTGAACGCTGCGTACAGCGCGTTGACGATCACTTGGTGGCTGAGTCGGTGCGACTGGAAGTCGGCATACAGCCAGCGTCCACCCAGTCTCAGCCGTGAGCCCACTTGCTCGACCAAGTGCTGCAGCTCCGGCTCTTCAAAACAATCCAAAAAGAACAACGTGACGATCGCATCGTAGCGTCCCGTAGGTCGAAAAGTGGCCACGTCTTGTTGGAAGAATCGCACGCGCTGGTCGCACGGCACGCGCCGTGCCGAAAGTTCGACCATGCGTCGACTACGTTCCACGACGTCGACTCGGCAGTGTGGATTGGCTCGCAGCAACTGTTGCAGGAAGCGGCCATCGCCTTCTCCTAGGATCAATACGTCAGCGCAAGTCTGAAGTTGGTCCAGGTACTCGGTGCGAGTTTGTTCCAGGGATCTTCCGAACGTCATGCGCTCCAGCGGACGATACCACCGCGCGAGTGTATCGAAGCTGCGCTTCAAACGAGCTGTCCCAAGAGGGGGGTTAGCAGCGCCACGTCCGCCAACGCGTGCCCGACTGCGTGATTGTTGGTCCAGCGCATGTGTGGTGTCCATCTGCCAACGAAGGACAGGAGGAGCGCCGCCAGTCCAACGTACACGAGGAAGGTAGCGGTGGCCGAGTCCGGTGACATATGCGCCGCAAGTAAACAGCCCAACGCTAGCAGGGTCGTGGCGCTGCCGCCGTCCATGGCTGAACGGGGCGGAACGTCGATCGCCTTGTCCGAATGCAGCGTATCAACGCCACTTTCCAATTGCTGGATAGCGAGCAAGTTCAGCAGCACCAAACCAGAAAAGGTCAACTGACAGGCAGCCAAGTCCCAGCGGAGGGCAATTTGTGGCCACACAAACAGTCCGATGCCACCAGCGTAGATCACGCTCACCCAGAGTTCTTTGCGGAAGCACTTAGTCACTACCAGTTTGACGAATGCCCGGTTTCCGGAACGCGCGAAATGCACCAGAAACATGTAGACCGCGCTCGCCCCCAGTAGTGCCAATCCGGAGACCCACTCCGCTTTGGTCAGTGTTGCGACGGCACATCCGACGGCCGCCACCAGCACCGTTAGCCAAGCGCGTGCCAAGAGTTGGTGGTGTTTGCGGGCAAACGCGTGGCGTTCCGTCAGTGCCTGTGAGCCGACGCTGCGTACGTCGAGCCAGCGATCTCCAGCATAAATTAGCCACAACCCCAAAAACAGTAGCCAGTAGTGATGCGCTGCCAGCTCCACTCCGGCGGCGCTGGAGAAGGCTGACTGCCAGCAGGTGCCCACCAAGGCTTCCAGCAGACAGAGGTTGTTCAGCAAGCCCAAGGTCTGGGCGAAGGGATGATCCAGGCGCGTACTCGATAGGCCAATCGCGCCGTGTTTCTGACTCAACTTGATTGACACTTGGAGCCTCAGCGTACCAGAAATGCGATCGGCGGGTGCCGCCGCATCGAGTACAGATTGACGCGTGGGGGCGTATTCCCTAAACCCCTTGTTCCTGCCATGGCCGACAAGCTTGGTCGAATCCTCGAAGCACGGGCGAAGCTGCGTGAGCGCTTCCAAGAGAAAATTGCCCAGACTCCGTCGGTAGCTGACCAGCAGCCGCAGGGCAGTGGTCCGCTCAATCATCACGGAATGCCCCAACTCCCCGTTGGCCAGACTGTAACGGAAAAGTGGCCCGTGCTGGATCTCGGCACTCGCCCAGTGATCCCCAAGGAGGACTGGCAACTGACGATTGATGGGGCTTGCGCCAGTCCGCTGACGCTTTCGTTTGAGGATCTGCTTGAGCTCGAGCAAGTGGAAGACGTGAGTGACTTTCACTGTGTGACCACTTGGTCCAGGTTGGGACTACGCTGGCGCGGGGTGCGTTTCAGTGAAATCGCTGCCCTCGCGGCACCCCATGACAACGCTGAACATGTGATGTGTTACGGCTACGACCGCTACAGCACCAACGTCTCGCTGGTGGAGCTGATGAAGAACGACGTGCTGCTGGTGCACACGGTCGAGGGCGAACCGCTGTCACGTGAGCACGGTGGTCCGGTGCGGTTGATCACGCCTCAGCTGTACGCTTGGAAAGGAGCCAAGTGGCTATCGCGCATCGAGTTCATGACGGAAGAGCGCCTGGGCTTCTGGGAAGAGCGCGGTTATTCTTCCACGGCGCTGCCTTGGCGGGATGACCGCTACGGCTAATCGCGCCTATTTTTCTTCCAGCAGCCAGGGGAGTCCCTGCTGGGCCAAATCACCGACGCTTCCCGCCGGCGTGTGCCCCGCTCCGCGCGCGTATTCCACGCGGGCCTGAACATCGGCCCTCAACAGCCAGCGGGCGGCTTGTTTTGCTGAATTCTGACAGCCGCTGGTGCCACACACGAACAAGACTCTCTGCCCGCCCGCGGCGGCGAAGCGCTGCGCCGCCCGAACACTCCAGTACTGAAAGCCACCCTCGATCAAAAGCAGGCGAGTGAAGCGTTGGCCGAAGTCGTGGATCATCAAGCTGCCCATCGTGGCTCCCTGGGAATATCCCACGAACGTATTGCCCGCCGGCTGCAAACGCGCGGCATGACGCTGATCTAGGGCGTCCAGGGCGCGCGCTAGCATGCTTCGCTGCTGGTGGTGGTCAGGGTAGTAGTAGGCATCCTCGTAGGTGCCCATAGCTTTGCCTTGTAGACACAAGACGAAGGCCCTGTCAGTGACGACCCGGCTCCAGAAGTCGCAATGCCACACGGGGCCTCCTCCCGCTCCGTGCGTTGAGACCAGAAGCGGCCACGTCTGCTGATGCTGTCGTTTGGAGCCCGGCGCACGTGCGTGCGGCACCCAGACGATGGACCCCGGTTCGGTGTCGTCCAGCCGCTCGAAATGCCCCCAAGTGCGCGCCGTCGTATTCGATGGCTCCATGCGACCGCGCGGCTCGTGGACATGGGGGGTCTCGGCCTTGGGCTCCGGTTGTTCGTGCACGCTCTCTTCGCCGTGCTCGGGCGTCAGTCGCTTTTTGGTTGGAGTGCGGCTCGGCGCAGCGGAGGAGCATGCTCCGGTGCAGAGGAGTAGGAAGACGAATCGTGCGGTCGCCCTCAGACAAGCCAGTGGCAGTCCGCCAGCCACCATCGCTGCCGCGGGGCGCAAGCCTCTAGGCCACGTCGTCGGGGTTCGAGTTGCCGCGCAGAGAGTCCGCCAGCAAGTTACACACATCGACCATGGTGAATATTCCCGCCACTTTCTCGCCTTTGGTGATCACTACCGAGGGGATCTGTCGCTTCGCCATTTGTTCTGCGACGACGTCGAGCGGAGTATTGAGATCCACGAGATACGGTTGGGGGAGACTCGCCCGTTTGACCGATACCTGTGAAGCCGGCTTGCCCTCCTCCAACGTTGCCTGTCGGATGGACTGCTCGGTCACCATGCTCACCGCAACGAAGTTCTCCGTCACGGGTAGATGGCGAAAGCGGTGGGCGAGCATCAACTCCAGGGCTTCCGCTGCGTTCCTATCCACATCAATGGAATACGGGAACGGCGTCATGACGGCTGCCATCCGGGGGATGCGTTTCATGGCTGCTGCAGTTTAGACCCGAGTTGTCTGGGGACCAACAATGTGCGGCGGATTGTGCGTACCGACCGGCGCTACTGGACCGGGAAGGAAGCAGATGGGGGCTTTTTGGGCTGGCTTGGTGGGGGCTCCGGTGCGGCCACCGGTTTGGGCGGAGCAGCTGGCTTGGGGGCGGGCTTCACAGCCGGCCGCTGCGGAGCGACAGGGGCCTGAGGCGGCGCAACCTTCGCCTCCTGGGCAGGAAGAGCCTGTGTGCTGTCCTTCGGGGGCGTCTTCGCGGTCGTCGGAGCCGGGGCGGTCGGAGCTGGCTGATCTTCTGCGGGCGAAAGACGCGTTTTTTCGGCGGGTGCTGGCGGGCTGGCGGGCGCAGCGGGCTCGGCCGGAGGGGAGCTGCCGGTCCTGGACGGCTCCGCGGCCTCGACCAGATCTGCGGACGCGCGGACCGGGGGCTCCGCTACTTCCGGCGGGCTTGGAGCTTCTGGCACTGCTGACTCGCCGGCTGGCGATTCGAGTTCAGGCGGCGGTTCGGAAACGCTGAGCGCCGGCTTTGGGGCGGCTTCTTGGCGCGGGGCGAGGGTGGGCTGGTCGACGGAGGGGCCAGAAGCTGTATCAGCCGACGCGACCGCCGCGGGCGGGGCGGTTGCCCCGACAGCAGGTGCCGGCGAGTCCGTGCCTGACGCCCCTGGAGACGTCAGCACGGCTAGCGCCGCGAATGCTCCACAGGCAGCGACGGCGCTGGCAACGAACTTGCGATACCGGGCGCGACGCTGACCGACGGCTTGCAGCTCAGCGGAAGACATTCTGAGTGCCGGGCTGGTGACCTCATCGGCATCGGCATCTGGGTTTGCTGGGCCGCCGGGATACACGCCCAGATCTCCCTGCGCGAAGAACTCGTCGTCTTGCACATCGCCGAAACTCGGGCGGTCCGCGGCGTCTGGTGGAACACTGCCGCGGTCCGACTGCTGTGCACTCGGAGGGCCGTTGTTGGTGTCGGGCTTTGCAGAATCAGGGGTTGCAGCTAAGTCAGTCACGGTTCGAGCGCGACGTTCATAGCCTTGGAGCCGGGATGGCGGTACAGCAAAGCGTTCTCGCGACAGCAAAAACCAAGGCTCCGACAAAAGTGGCCCGTGAAAACAGGCCGCGTGTTCCAGGTTGTTCCCAATCTGCACGCGGAAGCCCACTCGGTCGCCTCGGCTTTTTTTGGAAACACTGACGTGAGGCCTAGCTGAATAGGGGCATCAGGTCCCGACGATCTTAAGCCGCGATCTTATTCTGTGCTTATTCTGTGACGGGAAAATCGTTGTTCAGCGCGTACTCTTGACGAAACAAATAGCCGATACTTTGAGTGTGCAGCGTGCTGAGGGGCGCCAAGGCAGCGTCGGGACGCTGTTCAGCGGCTGTCGCATGCAGCACGACGAAAGCCCAATCGCCCAGACTAGGTAAGCTCGCGATGCGGAGTTCAAAAGCGTAACCCGACAGCATTTCGAGCACGGCCGCGTGAGCCTCCGGGGTGCGGCTTGGGCTGAATGCGGGGAGCACTGCCCTGCCCGAAGGTCGAAGATGTTGCGTGAGCAGTTCGACGAAGCGCCGCGTGTAGTGTTTGCTGGCGCGATGGTCGATCGGTGCGGGCAGATCCGCCAAGATCAAGTCGAAGCGTTGCGCAGTGTGTGTCAAGAACGGCATGAACTCGTCCTGGACGAGCTCAATTCCGGGGGCGTCTCGCCAGTTGCCGACGAGGCCAGCCAAGCCCGGGCTATGTTGCACTAGGTCTGCCAGCTCGAGGGAGGGCGTCACTACCACCAACTGCTTCAGCTCGGCGTGCCGCTGCAGTCGGCTGGCCCAAAGTCCGCTGCCTGGCCCCAGTAGCAGCACCTGTTGATCGTGGTCCGATAACCCGCCACTGAGCGCCTCGTAGTAGCGCGAAGCATCCAGCGCCGAAAGATGGATGCGGTGGTCCACGAAGATCTCCACCCCAGCGGCGTGAGTGGCTAGCACCACACGCTGGCTGTTTTGATCACCGGTCGCGTAGAGGACTTGGCCCGCGTACGCTCGCCGTTCTTCCAAAGGTAGCTGCTGGCTCACGCCGACTAGCGACGCGGCCGCCACCAACGTCGTCAAGAGCGCGGCGCGAACGTAACTGACCGAAAGCGGAACGCGCTGTAGATAGCGTCGCACCGCATGCAGCTGAGCTAAGAGCCCGCTCAAGAGCAATCCCAGCACTGCCGGGTAGTAGGCGATTCCGGCTCGCGATAGTCCCACGAGCAGAGCGGCAAACAGCCCGCAGAACGGCACGAGCACCGTCGGGCGCACAGCCCAACTCACCAAACCAAGCTGCAGCGCCGGCAGGGCGAGCGTGCGCCAGGCGGCGACCACGGTCAGGCAGAGAGCCGCGCTTTGTGCGGCACACAGTGCTGGTAAACTGAACCACAACCAACCCCGCGGCACACTCACCAGCACCACGCTTGCGCTGAGGGTTGTGCTGAGAGCCCACGCCAGCAAGCCACCAGCTAGCAGTGGGAAGCTGACAGGGCGCGCCAGCGCTCGCCAAAGCCCGAGCCCTGCAGCCCCAAAGAGCAATATCCAGTGAATCCACTCGCGGTCTGCCGAAAGCAGCAGACCGTATAGCTTCATTTGCGAGTGCAGCAACTCGGTGCCCAACACTGCCGCCGCGAGCAACGTCAGCGCGTGGATGAACAAGCAGACGCGCGTCGCCGACCACAGCTGAGACACACTCGAGAGCCAGCCCAGCGTTGGCGCACTGGCGTCAGCGTGTGCGCTCGGTCGCTGGTCTGGAGTCGGCCGCTGGTCTGCGCTACGTTGGCGGCTACTTGCCGCCGTAGTAGCCGCTGGACCCACCGAAGATAACGGCACCACCGCCGCCACTGCTGCCTCCTCCTCCTCCTCCGGAGCACGGACCACACATCGCGCAGCAGATCGCGAATAGCACCAGTAGCACGATCAACGCGATGATCCCGTTGCTGCTGGTTTTCCCGCCCGAAGAGCCGCCACCACCGCCGGCGAACACACCACCGGGGCCATCTTCTGGCAGCCCAAATCCCGCGGCCACCATCGGCCACGGAACTGGCACCGAGTACGACCAGCGCACTTCACCGGGGCCCTCTTCACGAGAGAGCACGTCACTGCCATTGACGTAGTCGGCGGCGCGCGTGGTCTCACCCACCTCCACCTGCCAGTAGACTTCGCCCAGCACATAGTCCACGCGAGCTTCCTGTTGGTTGCGGAAGCTGAACGAACGATTGCCCCAACCGACTTGGGACGGCATCTGGGTCATGTCCAAGTCGGAGATGTTGACCGGCGCGGCCCACATCCAAGTCGTCTCGTCCTTGACCAGCCAGCGATAGCCCACGCCTTCGGAAAACAGCAAGTACTCATCCCAGCCGAAGCGCTCACCATCGAAATCTGCACTGCGCTTGATGCTGGCGATGCAGATCCACTCGCGGTCCTCGAATTGGCCCCGGGCACCGATGGGAATGTCAGGCGCCTGCATGGCCTGCTCTTGCTGAGCAACGACCTGCTGCAATCCGATGTCACTGACGGCGCCGCAGTAGGGGCAGCCGACGCGCTTGCTCCGATCGCCGTTCAGCTTGGGGACGTCTCCGCCACAATTCGGACACTTGATCATGTCCGTCTTGATCTTCGCCTGTGTGCGTGGGCCGCCTTGCGTGACTTTGATTCGAGTTTCGTCGATCACCCAGCCCGTGAAGACTTCGTAGCTGCCGGTGTTCTCGCCGTAGTCGAGCGTTGCGTAGGCAGAGTTTGGGCCATTCAGGTCCGCGTAGTAGCGGGTGGCGTTGGGAGGATCTCCGCTTGGCAGTTCACCCTGTGCGGATACGACCCTCGCGCTCTTGACCTCCGTGACGCGATAGACCGTGTCCGCGAGCTGGACGTGCTGCTCCAGCTGCAGTGAATTGAACGGTGGGGCGACTAGTCCTTGGGCTTTGGTCGTGAGGATCCAATGTCCCTCAGCGTAGGCAAGCCAGCCCCAACTCTGCCCGTAGTCAAAGGCGACGTAGTATTCGTCCCAGGGACCCTTGCCGTGGTCCAACTGAACGCGTCCGACGACCTCCATGTTGCGGCCATCGATATCGAGCGTGTCTCCGATGGCGATCAGGGATGGCACTTCCGCGATCGCGGCAACCTTGCCTAGATTCTCCAAGCCTCGGTCGGAGCGAACGACCGTTGCGTTGCAATACTCACAGACTTTCGCCAGTGAGGAGCCGAGCCCGAATTCGATCGGAGCTCCACAACTGGGACAGGTTCCGGTTGCGGCCGCCATTGCCGTTGGATGTTAGGAGGCCTCTGGCGTCGCTACAAGCAGGCTTAGCCGGCCCGTGATTCTGACAGTGATTCACTGACGAGCTGCTTGAGCTCATCGTCGAACTTTTGCGAGGGCCGTGCCTGCTTGCCTACATTTGCGCCATTGTCAGAGCGCGCCCCCGCGCTAGTGCGAGTCGGCAATTCTCGCCGTGTTTTTGAGCCCAGTTCTTCGGACAGAAGCGCCATTTGCTCTTCGTCCAATTGGCCGTGCAGCAGCGCGTCTGCGAGCTCCTCGGTCGATGAACGCTTCCTTTTATTGAAGAGACCAAACCAAGAATTCTTGATGGGGGCCAATCGAAAATCAGCGCTGGCCAGCGCGTTGGGAGATTTCTTCAACTGGCGGACGAGCGCCCGATTGCTCGCGATCAGATCTTCCGCCAAGCCGAGTGCGGCTTTCTGAGTTGGCGAAGCAATGCGCTTGGCCGGTCCCAGTGAATGATCCTCAGTGGCTGCGAACAGCGCCACGGCCACTGCCAATTCGGGAGTGGACAGTGCAGTCAGCTTGGCAATGCTCGGGCCACCGCAGCTCTTGGAATAGATGTAAGAGCCCTCCAGCAGCAAGACACCGAATCCGAGCTGCACTCCAGCCAAGTCGTAGCTAAGCGCGGCCGGGCTTGGAACCGAGTGCTCCCCGCGCACTTCCTCCAGCACGATCGCTGAAAGTGAACGGGCCAACACGGTCGTCAGACCCACAGGGTGGCGCAGTTCCGCTGGCGCGAATTGAATCACCCAGCCATCACCGGATTCGATGATACGCGACTGGTCGGAATCCATCGGGGCGGGCGCGCAGGCACCGCTGCTGCAGCTACTTTGGGATTCCGTGGAGCTGAGCTCAGACGTCACCCGACCCTCGATCGGGATATCGGCGATGCCGGCATGCCCTTGCATGCGGCGCAACAGGCGATTGAGTCCAGCTTCCGTCGGCTCGAACACGTCGGGGAAATAGCCGCCATTCGGCAGCACCAAGGGCAGTGCGCCAAGCTCAGGAGCTAGCAGCGCGCGCAGTTGCGCGTAGCGTGACACCAGGTCCTTGGTGACTGTAGGGTCCGGCAGATCCATAAGTGCAGCCTGACAGAGAGACGTCGATTTGGCCAGCGCACAAGTCGATTTGGCCGCTGCACAAGATGGCGCGCCCGCTGGGCTATCAGCTGGGTGGTGTGATCACGCGCGTATCGCGCAGCTCTCCGCGCCTCACCCGTTCCATCTCGGCCAGTCGCGTCACCACCCCTCGCGCAACGATGCGCAAGACTCGTTTGACCAAGTCGGACTGCTGCCTGGGGTCGCCACCAAAGCTCAGCTGGCTCTTGGCGCTGCGCCCGCGTGGCAACCGCCCGTAGGCGTAGCAGGACACCACAATCGCGTCGCCCTTGCGACTGATGTTGAGTTCCTTGACGAAGAACCGGTACTCGATGGTGCTGTCGGAGCTGGCGCCCCAATCCACTTCGCGTACTTCGCGTTTCAGCGCTTGGCGTAGATAGCGTTCGTACTTCTTGCCGCCCAACATGGCTGGAAACTCCAAGTGGTCCAGCTTGACCGTGGGGCGGCCGCGGTCAGATTGGCCCTCGTTGAGCGCCAACTCGGGGCCCGTTCCGACGCGGGGTTCGCCCTGGGCCCAAGCCGGACTCGTGGCGCAGCAGCACACGCTAATCGCTGCAACGAGCCAACGTCTGAGGGCTGTGGGCCGGGTGAATGCGGCGGGCCAACGGCCAAGCGTAGCGGGGGAATGCGCCGGGGACGCCGGCGACGGAGGGAGTCCTGTCGAGCGTCGCATGCCCGACGCCTAGATCGGTGCCGCAGGCTTGGCCAAGTTTCTGGTTTTTGACCGAAATCGAGCTGTGGCCCGGAAGCGCGGAGTTGTGGCGGCTCTCAGCGTTGAACCGCGAGCACGCCTCGCACGATCTGAAACCCGATCGATAAGGCGAAGTCAGGCCCCCCCGTGGGGTCCTTGGGAACCTTGCGGGCCACCCCCAGATGCGTTGGTGAGATCCCCGTCTCTTCCTCGATCTTCTCTTGCGGGCGGTGGGCGGGCAACTTGGGCCCTTCATTCTCGGGGCCTTCCGCCGGCAGGTGTCCCTCTAGGTCGCTTTCGCGCA
>JBNLEN010000176.1:0-12797 GCA_050304975.1 Polyangiaceae bacterium | reverse complement strand
CGGAACGAGCATGAAGTGCTGGTGGACCATGCCGATGCCCGCCGCGATGGCGTCGCTCGGGGACTCGAACACGACGGGTTCGCCGTCCAGCAGGACCTCACCGTCGGTGGCCGTGTACAACCCGTACAGGATGTTCATCAGGGTGCTTTTCCCGGCGCCGTTTTCACCAAGCAGAGCCAAGACCTCGCCTCTGGCGAGAGTCAGATCCACTTGGTCGTTGGCAAGCGTTCTTCCGAAACGTTTGCTGACCTTCGACAATCGGAGCGCGCTCATGACGGGATGCTGATGCTGAAGATGGCGTCTACTTCCACGCTTGCGTTTTGCGGTAACGTGGCGACGCCCACAGCTGTCCGGGCGTGGCGGCCTTGCTCGCCCCAAAGGTTGACGAACAGGTCCGAGGCACCGTCAATCACCTTTGGGACTAGCTTGAACCCGCTTTCTGCTTGAACGAATCCGCCAACGCGCATGCAACGTTCGACGCGATCCAGATTTCCCTCACAAGCGAGCTTTAGCGCCGCAAGCAGGTTCAGTGCGCAGCGTCGGGCCGCCAGCTGTGCTTTCTCCAAAGAGACGTCAACGCCGACTTTGCCCGTACTCCACACACGCCCCTCTTGTTCACACGTTTGCCCCGCTAGGAATACGGTAGGACCGCTACGGGTGAATGGGACAAACGACGCAATGGGTTCGGGAGCTCTTGGCAGCGCGAGGCCAAGCTCCTCCAGCCGTGCCTCCACGCGTCCGCTCACGCTCGTGCCTCCTCGGCTTTGCTCAAGCCGGCACACACACTCTCCGAGTCAGTCACAAAACCGTAGAGTAGTTTTACATTGTAGAGTGTGGCCTCCATGCAATAGCTGGGTGAGGTGGTGCCGGCGCAGTCCTTCACCAGGATACAGTCGTAGCCAAGGAACATGGCGTCCTGCAGCGTGCTCATCACGCACTGGTCGGCGTTCACTCCGCCAAACAGCAAGGTCGTGATCCCGAGGTTGCGCAAGATGCTGTCGAGGGGAGTGTCCCAAAAACCGCTGTAGCGGTATTTGGTCACGAAGATATCGGAAGGCTCCGGCTTGAGCTCGTCCACGATCTGCGCTCCCCAGCTGCCATCCAGAAGGATCTCGCCTCGCCCACCGGGGATCGGTTGACCCAGGCCAGCCCCTCGACCTTCCGGGGCATGTGCATGCAGCAAGCTGGGGCTCGTGTTGAGCAGATCTCTCCGAACTCCCCAGTTGAGCCAAATGATGGGGACACCCGCTTTGCGCAGCGGTCCAGTGACGCGGTTGATGGGATCGATCGGTTTGCGATCTAGCGTGTAGTCCACTCCCCGATAGTCCAGATAACCGCCCTTGGCGCAAAAGTCGTTCTGCATGTCGACGACCACGAACGCCGTTGTGCTCGAGTCAATTGTGACCGACTGCGGCTCCGCGAAGAACTTCAGGGGCTTAGGCGGACGGCGAGTTCGGACCAGATTCGCTGATTTTTCGTCGACCTCCCACGCGTTGCAGTCGACACTTCCCAAGCGTGCCACTTAGCCGAGCCCTCCGATGACACCTTTCACCAGGAAATTCATCGTTTCTATGTCGGCGAGGGGCATTGGCTTACCCGGAGATACGACGGCACCATCCTGTTTGGTGATCGGTCCCTTCCACACCACCAGCTTGCCGCTGAGTACGTCCTGCTTGGCTTTCGCAATGCGCATCTTGGCGGCATCTGGGACGGCTCCTCCAATTGGATCGAGTACGACCGTGCCGTCTTGTAGTGACCCTCTGACGTGGGAGGGTTTCCAAGTTCCCGCCCAGATTTCTTTGACCAATTTGGACATCATTGGTCCCCAGTTCCATGAAGCCCCTGTCAGGTAGGCCTTGGGGGCGAAACGCTGAACGTTGACGTCCTTACCAACCACGTAGATGCCGCGCTTTTCAGCGGTCTTGGCCAGTGTGATCGGGCTGTCAATCTGCTCCCCGATGACATCGACGCCAGCGCTGGCTAGGGAGTTGGCAGCGTCGGCCTCCTTCGGAGGATTCAGCCATGCCCCTGTCCAAACCACCTGCGTGGTCACCTTCGGGTTCACGGCCTGCGCCCCAAGCGTATACGCGTTGATGCTGCGTACGACTTGGGGGATTGGAAACGCCGCTAAGAAGCCCAACTTGTTCGTCTTCGTGGTGGCTCCCGCCGCCATTCCGGCCAAGTACATCGCATCGTCCGAGTTGGCGAAGTAGGTGCCGACGTTGGCGCTCGTCTTGAGCCCACCGGCGTGGAGAAACTTGACCTTGGGATATTTCTTGCCGAGTTTGATGGCGTAGTCCAAGTAGCCGTAGCTCGTTGGAAATATGATTTCGCAGCCGGCACGGATCATCTTCTCCATGACTCGCGTTACTTCGGCGCTCTCGGGAATGTTCTCCTGGCTGATGGTCTTAACTCCAAGTGCATCGGAGACATACTCTCGCCCTTGGTCCATGGAGTAGTTGTACCCGTAGTCCATCTTGGGGCCGACGTAGATGAATCCAATTGGCTTCTTGGATTGGGCAAAGGCTGCGGGGGTTAGTCCGCTCAGGCCCAATGCGGCCGAAGCGCCCAGTAGTGTCCGGCGACTGATGTTATTCGCGCTCATCGTTACGCTCCTTCATTGGAAGTCTTGAGATAGCCGTTGTTGGTGTTCAACCAAGCGCAGGGTGAGCTTCCAAAGGTTAGAAGTAAATGATTACTTACAAACGATGAGGCGCTTAGACCGATGAGTTTCGAGGTGGTGTCACGACATGAATCTCGCCGTTTCGCAGGGCGCTCAGCAGTGTGCCGAAGGGTTCCTTGGGACCCCAGTCACGTTCGCCGAGCGACGCTCCGCAACAACGTATGATGACGGTGCGATGGGTCGCTTCCCGGGCTTGGAGCTCATCCACCTTGCGGGGGCTCCGCAGCTCTGGGGCCCAGCTTTCGGCGCTCGTGGAGCAAGACCGGCGACGGCCGAAAGCCGAAGTTCGCGTACAGCTGTAAAGCAGCTGCGGCTTTCGGGAACCTAGCCTGCGTCCGCCAAACGCGCCGAAATGACGCTGTTATTGGAAACCATGGCGACCGCAGCCACCAGATTCAACTAGCTCATGTTGGTCGGTCGCCACTTTTGTCCAACTAATTCCGGGCTTACCGGCGCTGCTAACCGGCTCCGCTAGCTGGTGAGATTTGGTGCAGCCCGGGTAGGCCTCGATAAGTATTTCGTCGCGGTTGAGCTTAGCGAGCTCATTCGGCACATGCGCTTGCGCCCACGGTTAGCGTGTTCACCAATAGCTGCTAGCTTTTGATCATCAAGGTGACAGGCGCGGCTTGGAAAAAAGCGGCGTGCGGCTACCTGACGGCATTGGGGGTTCTAGCGTCGCTCGGATGTAACGAAGCGAAGCCGTCGCGTAGTCCTACGTCGAACGGCGTTAAGACGGCGAGAGTAGAGAAGCCTGCTGCTTCCCCGCGCTCGATCGCCAGGGCGGCCACTCCCAAAGCCAATTGCGCCGGTTCTGAAGGCGCTTGCGACGAGCCGCAAGCGGACATTTCGACTGCTCCGATTCCTGAGTTTTCGATGGCGCATCAGCGAGAGGGCGAGGCGCTGGCTCAGCAACACTGTCAAAGCTGCCACCTGTTGCCGAAACCAGAGTCGCTGGACAAGCGAACCTGGCTTTTCTCCGTGTTGCCGGCGATGGCCCCACGAGTCGGTCGGTTTGGTGTGGGAGACACGAGCGAGGGGGCGATTCCCAGCGATTGGTTCGAGCGTGGGCGGGGGGGAGAACGCGTTCAGCAGAGTCGGGTATTTCCCACTGCCCCCGTAGTCACCCGGACGGAGTGGAGTCGGATTCTAGCTTACTACGTCGGGCAGGCTCCAGATAAGCTCGCGCCGCAGCCCGCACACTCCGAACCTAGCTTTGCTCAGGAGCAATTCAAAGCCGATCTGACGCGTTGGTCTGACGTGAAGAGTCCCAACGTGACCATGATCCATGCGTTTCCAGAGCAGAAACGGGTGTACTTCGGCACCAGTAGCCCAGCGCGACTCTACGACTACGTCAACGGTTCCTTGGGGGCACAATACCCCATGCACGGTGCGCCGGTTCGGGCCGCAGTTCTCGGGCAAATGAATTTGGTGCTGGATATCGGGTCGCTGCTGGCGACAGACGACCCGCGCGGCGAGCTGATCGCGCTTTCCGATCGTCATCCAGGGAAACGCATGAAGTTGCTGGACGAGTTGGAGCGACCCGCGCACGTATCGATCGCCGATCTCAACGGCGATTCACGGAGCGATCTCGTGGTCAGCGGGTACGGCAATTGGCTAGGCAACCTCAGCTGGTTTGAGAAGCGGCCGACTCGCGGTTTCATTCGGCATGTGCTGAGGGACCAACCCGGAACCATTGCTGCTCATGCGCACGACTTCGATGGCGATGGCTTGGTTGACATCGTGGCGCTGGCAGCCCACGGTGATGAGGGCTTGTTCTTCTACCGCAATACGGGTAGCGGCGCGTTCGAAGAAAAGCGAGTGGCGCGGTTTCCTCCAAGCTACGGTAGCAACCACCTCGCCCTGGTTGACTTCGATCAAGACGGCAGGATGGACCTGGTGATGACGAATGGGGACAATGCCGACTATCGACAGATCCAGAAGCCGTATCACGGGATCCGTCTCTTCAGAAATGTGTCGCCCGGCAACTTTGAGCAGGTGTTTTGGTACCCGCTTCACGGGGCAACCCACGCGCAGATGCACGACTTCGATCAAGACGGCGATCTAGACATAGCGGCCATCTCCTATTTCCCGGACTTTGACAATTCGCCGGAGTTGGGGTTCGTGTACTTGCGGAATGACGGGAAGTTGAACTTCGAGGCGTTCAAACTGAAGGAGGCGAAGTTGGGGCGCTGGATGGTCATGGAGTGCACGGATGTGGATGGTGATGGCGACCTGGACATTGTCTTGGGGTCCCATGTGGAGGGGCCTTACGCTCCCAAAGAGCTCTTGGAAAGCTGGCAGCAGCACCCGCTGCCGATACTCACGCTAGAAAACACGCTTCACTGATAGGTTGGCGCCGAGCAAGACGTCCAGCGGGCGACTTTGTCCCAGACCCTGTTTGATGGGTCGGCGTCGCAGTGTCGTTCAGGTCCTCGACGTCGACCGGGGAAATTGGATCACCCGCTACCATGTCAAAGGATACGACTTTGTCAGCGGTTGCATCGGTGACCGCGAATTGGACTTTCCGGCCACTGCGGGCTGCCCGAGCCGCGCTTAGTTCATCGCAGTAGCACGAGGTGTGTCCGCCAGCGATTTGTCGATTGCAGCACATGAGATGGCGGGGTAAGTCTGGCCAGCTCAGATTCGTCCCTGGCATCGGAAGCCAGGGATGAAGGCTCATGGACCAAAACAGGCGTCGCCGAACACGGCGACCCCAAAAACCGCCACTGCGCATCCGTCTGGCGGGGAGGCCTCATCGGTCCCAGCATCTCTTGCCGCGTCCCCGTCATTGCCCGGAATGACGGTAATGTTGATGTCAGGACCATCATCGCCGGCGGAGGGATCTTCTGAATCAGCCATGGCGTCGTCGTCAGACGTCGAGTCATCGTCGCCAGCTGCCTGGTCGTCACTCGAGTCGGTTGGCTCGGTGCTGGAGTCACACGATGCGTTCTCCTCGCAGTCGTGCTCGGCCAGGCACGCCGTTGAACAGGACGCGCAGCCCACCAGAAAAACAACTCGACCTAGGCAGATCGCACTTCTGATCATTTCGCCCGGAATAGCCGAAAGCAGGACGGTTCACAAGCGACCCGGATTCTTCTCACCGGGACGGGCGGCTAGTTTGGCCGAATCATGCGGGCGATATTGGGTTGACAGAACCTGCGGGTGGCCTCGGGGGGCAGATTACCCAGCCAGCGAACCGAGCTCAAGCGGATTGAGCTGGAAGGCTACCGAGTCTTTGGCTAGCGTTCCGGCCATGACGAAGACCAAGCGCATGCTGGCGACCGTGTTGGCCCTGCTCGTGCCCGCCGGGGCGATCGCTGCCGTTGAGCTGGATACCTTTCAGGCTGGTGAGACGGTTAGCGCCCAGCGGATCAACGACAATTTCGCTGCGCTCAAGGCTGAGCTCGACGCGCAGGCTACGCAGATCGCGACCCTCCAAGCGCAGAATGAAAGCCTGACGAGCCAGCTCGCATCGCTCGGGCAATGGCGAACGGAAGGTGATGCGGCTGTCATTGATGGCCCGGTTGGGATTGGAACGGACGCGCCCGGTGCGGCTCTTCAAGTCACCGGAGACGTGATCATCAATTCGCCCGACTCTGCCACCGCTGCCTGGTTGCTCAGGCATAATGCCCACGATGCGACGGGCGATTTTGGACTTTCCTTTCGGCGTGGCGAAACGCAGTATTTGGAGCTGGGCAACACCTCAGCTGGGCTTGGGGCCCACTTCCTGACCGGGACGGTACGAATCAAGAGCCTGGCGAATGCCCAGGCTGGCGATGCATACGTTTGCGTGAACTCCCTCGGTGATCTGAAAAGAAGCGACTCTCCCTGCCTGTAGTTTCCCCGTAACGGCGCCTGCGAGCAGCCGCGCTCCGAGGAAGTGCGGATAGCTCGCCCCAAATTGCGCTGTCATAGCCGGATTGCCGCGCGGCCTCGGACGAGGTACGCCCTCTGACAAAGCAGGAGAAGCAAAGTCGGATGGCAAGAAAATACGTCTATTCTTTTGGAGATGGGGTCGCCGAAGGAAACGAGGGCATGCCCGAGCTGCTCGGGGGCAAAGGAGCTGGTCTCGCGGAAATGACCAACGCCGGGATCCCGGTTCCTCCGGGGTTCACCATCAGCACGGAAGTGTGCAACTTCTATCGCCAGTTCGGCAAGTTGCCACGTGAAGCCGCGCGCCAGATTGAAGAGCACTTAGAGCTGCTGGAACGGCGCATGGGCGGCAAGCTGGGGCGCGGCAAACGTCCGCTTCTCGTCTCGGTCCGCTCCGGAGCGCGCATGTCGATGCCGGGCATGATGGATACGGTGCTGAACCTGGGCATGAATGACGGCTGTATCAAAGCTCTGTCGCAGTCGACCGATGAGCGCTTTGCCCAGGATGCGTATCGTCGCTTTGTCCAGATGTACGGCAACGTCGTCTTGAGCATCGACTCGGCCGGCTTTGAGGCGATTTTGGAAAAACACCGCAAGCGCAAACGTGCGCGGAGTGACTCTGAACTTGATGCCAGCACGCTGCGCAAAGTAGTCGGTGAATACAAGACCCACGTCAAGAAGAGCGCAGGCGTCGCCTTTCCACAAGAGCCGAGGGCCCAAATGATGCGCGCTATTGAGGCGGTGTTCGACTCTTGGATGAACGACCGAGCCTGTCACTATCGGCGCATGAATGACATCGCCGACGACATCGGCACGGCCTGCACCGTCCAAGCGATGGTCTACGGCAATCGCGGACCACACAGCGCGACGGGAGTGGGTTTTACGCGCAACCCTGCCACGGGTGCTCAAGAATTTTACGGTGAGTTCCTGCTCAATGCTCAGGGAGAAGATGTCGTCGCTGGCACTCGGACGCCGCGCCCGCTCGCCGAGCTGGCGGAAGAACTGCCGGAGGCCTACGAAGAGCTGCGTGAGATCACGTCGCGGCTGGAGCGCCACTACGGCGAAATGCAAGACTTCGAGTTCACGATCGAAGAAGGCAAGCTGTACATGCTGCAAACGCGCACTGGAAAGCGCACCGGGATGGCGGCTGTGCAGATCGCCACCGACATGGTTGATGAAGGCCTGATAACGCGTGAGGAAGCCGTGATTCGGGTGGAGCCTGTGCAGCTGCTGCAATTGCTGCATCCGGTGTTTTCTCCGGAGGCGCGTCGCCAGCACACTCCGGCCGCTACCGGTCTTGCCGCTTCCCCTGGGGCTGCGTGTGGTCGAGCCGCCTTCAGTGCCAGCGCAGCGATCGACTTGGCCGAAAAGGGAGAGCCAGTGGTGTTGGTGCGGCGGGAGACCAGTCCGGACGACATTCGGGGCATGAGCGTTGCGGACGGACTTCTGACCGCGGCCGGGGGCATGACGAGCCACGCCGCCGTCGTCGGTCGGCAGATGGGCAAACCTGCTGTCGTCGGATGCGACGCACTGCGTATCGATCTCGCCCACAAAGAAGCGCACATCGGTGGCACTCGCGTGCAGGCTGGCGATTGGCTGTCGGTGGACGGAACCACGGGCGAGGTGATCGTTGGCAAGTTGCCGACGATTGCTTCCGAGGTGGTCCGCATGGCTCAAGGCAAGGCGCGTGCCGCAGAGCATAGCCCGTATGCGGCGCTGCTGCGCCTCTTGGAGTGGGCGGATCTGATCCGCCGCTTGCGAGTGCGAGCCAATGCAGACAGTCCCAATGATGCCAAGCTTGCGCTGGCGTTTGGCGCGGAGGGGGTTGGGCTTTGTCGTACCGAGCACATGTTCTTCGGTGAAAAGCGTATCGAGCAGATGCGCGCGATGATCCTGGCGAGTACGCCCAAAGAGCGAGCGCGTGCATTGGCGCGGCTTCTGGTGCATCAACGCAAAGATTTTGTCGGCCTGTTTCGGGCAATGAAGGGTCTGCCGGTCACGATCCGCACGCTGGACCCGCCGCTCCACGAGTTCCTGCCCGACGTGACGGACTTGCGCGTGCAAATTGAAGTGATGAAGGCGACCGGCAAAACGCGCGGCCGTAACGCAACTAAGCTGAAAGAACTTCAGAGTCTGCATGACCGGGTGAAAGAACTTTCGGAGTTCAACCCCATGCTTGGTTGGCGTGGCTGCCGTCTGACGATCGTGGTGCCCGAAATCATCGAGATGCAAACGCGCGCCATTGTCGAAGCGGCAGTCACTTGCATCGAACAAGGAATTGAAGTGCATCCCGAGATCATGGTGCCGCTGGTGGGTCACGTGGAAGAGTTGCGTCGGCAGCGAGCGCTGATCGAAAAGACAGCAGCCGCGGTGATGAAAGAACATGGGGTGCACGCGCCTCTCAGAATCGGCACGATGATAGAAATTCCCCGCGGTGCGTTGACGGCGGACGAAATCGCCGAGTGCGCAGACTTCTTCAGCTTCGGTACTAATGATCTGACTCAGACAACCCTGGGTTTCAGTCGCGACGATACCGGCAAGTTCCTAGGGTACTACGTCGAAAGTAACATTTTGCATCGCAACCCGTTCGTTTCGATCGACCGCGACGGCGTTGGCCAGCTGATGCAAATCGCCGTTGATAAAGGGCGCAGGGTAAAACAGGATCTAAAAATCGGTATCTGCGGTGAACACGGCGGGGACCCTCAGTCCGTTGGATTTTGCCACGATTTAGGTTTGGACTACGTCTCTTGTTCTCCGTATCGCATTCCTGTGGCACGACTGGCGGCCGCGCAGGCCGTGCTTCACGAGCGTGGTGTCGAGGCGATTATCGCCCGCGCTCGCGCCAATCGCCGCGCCAAGCAAGCGCCCGCCTACCACGACGACCATCCGACCTCGACGAGTTTGCTCGGCTAAGTGCTGTTCGCCAACCGGGGCTGGCGGCCGTTGCTGGGAAGCCGGATTCCCCTACGCGAGCTTCGCGGACCGCCTGGTGGACCTGGCGCTGGAGCGGCACGCCGAGCGACAGCGCCGCCACGGGGCTGAGCAATCGGCCTTGAACGCCAACTCACCTACGGAGCACAACGTAGACAAAGTACCCGTGCGCTCCGACAGTTAACGCCAACACGTTCGATAACTAGAGAACCTTCGGCCGTTAGGGGCCTGGTGAGTCCGATTGACTCCTGTCACTCTTGAAGGCCTAATTGGTTTGAGATGTCATCGACGCGATTGTTTTCAGTTCTATATGCTTGGCGACGTTTCGTCGTCAGTCTGACATGCGCAGCACTCGCAGCCTCCTTGGCCATGGCCACAACTGGCTGTGGCGGTGGACTGCAGGTGACGCGGATCAACTCTTCGCAAAAGAAGCCCAACAACGTCTGGGTGTTCTTCACCGTTGAGGATGGCGAAGAACCGGTTGGTGGTCTCACGGCCAAAGACTTCAAGATCTACGAAGACGATACCTTGGTCTCTGAGTTCGAGAGCCAGCAGACCATCCAAAATCCCGAAGTTGCCGCGGTCATGTACACCATGCTTCTGCTGGACATGAGTGGCAGCATCACGGAATCGGGCCAAGCCGACAAGCTAGTGGATGCCGCCACCAAGTTTTCGGACCGGGTGGGTAAATCACAAAAAGTGGCAGTGTACGCTTTTGACGGTTCGGAGAAGATCCATTCGGTCGTGCCATTCACGGAGGCGCAAGGTTCGGTCAAGGGCGGACTGGAAGGCCTGCGAAGCTACAAGCCCAAGGACCCGTCGACCAATCTTCACGGCGCAGTCGCTGAGGGGCTGAAGACGTTGAATGAAGCGCTCCACAAAGACAAGAAGCCGCTGAAGTTCGGTACACTAGTCGTCTTCTCTGACGGGACGGATCGCGCCGCTCGCTTGACTCGCGATGAGTTGATGACGGAGATGGACAAGCAGGACTACGAACACTACGACGTGTTCGCCATCGGCGTCGGCGCGGAGATGGAGGAGGCGGGGTTGAGTGATATTGGCCGCGACGGGACAGAGTTGGCGACCGATCCGCAGGAGGTCGAAAAAGCGTTCGACAAGATCGCGTCCCGAATCGAGGCGCACATGAAACGATTCTATCTGCTGTCTTACTGCACACCAGCGCGCAAGGGCGAGCACCAGGTTCGAATTGAGGCGATCACCGAAAAGTCGGGCAGCGGCTCGCTGGAGTACACATTCAGCGCGGATGGTTTTGGCCCACCGCCAGCCTGCAACCCTGAGCGAAAACCAGACTTCAAGCTCGACGTGACCGAGCCACCTCCGGAGCCCGACGAGAACACGCAGTAGTTTGGTGGAGCGCCGGCAGCCGCCAGCCCATCAAAGCCGGTCGTCAACGCCTGCGTGTTGTTGGGGCGTTCACGCTGAGATCAGAGTATCAGCAATTTCAATGGCACGCGTCGCGTCAATCACGCAGTGGGGCTGGAAAAAGAACAAGATCGCTGGGATGTGTATCGGGGTTGCGGACGGCGCACCCAGTTGAGCTCCGAGATGTGATATACGGCGCGCTTCTCGTCTCTCGGAGTCTGCAATATGAAAAGCTCGGTCCTGCTCATTGCCTTGGCGGCTTCAACGTCCGCTTGTGGAACCTCATCGAATGACGACGCTGCCGCTAGCGGAGGGCTCGGCACCGGAGGGCAGGAAGCCGGATTCGCAGGCGGCGGCGCGGCAGGCGCGACTGTAGATGGCTCCGACGGAGCTGGCATGGCCGGAAGCCCCGCGTCGGGCGGCACGATCGAGAGCGGCGGCAGCTCGGCGGAGGGCGGAGGCGAAACGGGCGGAGGCGCGGAAACGGGGGGCGTCGGCGGCGCGGACACCAATCAGGGCGGCGGGGGAGCAGCTGGTGAGGGCGGGCTCGGCGCCGGAGGCCAGCCTGAGGGCACGGCGGGAGCCGGAGGTGAACAGCAAAGCAGCTGCATTGGGGATATGGTGCCGTCTGCAGATCCCACCCGCAGCGGCCCGTTCGAGGTTGCTGCCGACAAGGATGTCGGTCCTCTAGCGGGCGTGATCCCCGATCCCATCTACGGTGACGAGCAGCAACGCTTCAACGTCTATCGCCCCGACAACCTCGCGGACAGCGGTTTCTGCCATCCCATCCTGATTTGGGCCAACGGCTACAGGGACAACCCCGAACAGAATCCTCCTGAGTGCATCGTTGACGGGGCCAACGGGCGGTGGTGCGGTCAGTACTCGCCAATGCTCGAACATCTGGCATCCCATGGATTCGTCGTGGTGGCTTCGCTGAGTACGGCCACCGCGGAGGGGGACCCTCTGCCCACGATCGCTGGACTGGATTGGATACTCGAGCAAGCGGAAGATCCTGAAAGCCCGTATTATCAACGGCTGGATACGGCGAACATCGGCCAGCTTGGCCATTCATACGGCGGAATGTCGACCTGCAAATCTGCGTCGGAGCCCCGCTACAAGGCGCTCGCCACCATCTGCGGAACCAGTGAATTAAACGGCGTGCACACACCGATGCTGTTCTTCTGTGGCGGTGATGACGGCACGGTGCCCTGCTCCGGCGTTAGGGAGACGTTTTTGAGCGTCACCGAGCAGCCCGCGTTTTTTATCAATGAAATCGACGCGGACCACGGCAGCTGGGTGTACCAGGGCCCGGCGGGTGTCTCTCTGTCGACAGCCGCGGCGTGGTTCAGAGTTCACCTGATGGACGACACCGCGAATCGCAACTTCTTTTATGGAGACAATTGCAGGTTCTGCACTGACAATCGCGTTGAAGTCGAGCAGAACAGTCTAATGATGGAGTGACGGCGGCGCCCCGCCAAGCCATGGTGCCATGGCTCGTCCTTGGTCTGTCGGCTCGTTAACTTTCTTTCGTAGGACTTGTCGTTGAGCTGGTAGACCAAGGGCCTGGTGTTGGCATGTCCTCACGCTCGTCCATGACGACGTTATGCCGTCGAATGTTCACAGGCTCTTGCGCGTCTTTGTTTCGGGTGTGGTGAACCGACGCCCCGTTGCAATAATGACAGAACTAGACAGAATGGAAATCCGTGCCAGCTCGGAACACGCGCACCAGCCTGTACAAGAGGAGCCAGGGAGGGGCTAGGGGGACAAGTGGTATCGATCACGGCCTTTTGCACGTAGAGCGGATAGACGCTCGCAAAGGACATCGCGAAGATTCTTGGCTTCTTGCTCACTACTGCACCTCGGGGACTGACGTCCTGTTCATCCGGCGTCGTGGTAGTTGATCATCCACTGGATGCCGAAGCGATCC
>JBNLEN010000175.1:0-12947 GCA_050304975.1 Polyangiaceae bacterium | reverse complement strand
CCGTGCCCGGCCTAATCGACAGCTGGGACGGACAGGCCAAGGTGTACTTCAGCAACCTTGGTGGAGGGACTGCCCGGTGTTACTTGTACGGGTATGACATGATGGGAAACTTTACCGGTGTGACGAACCGTTCCACCACCAAGGATGGCGAAATGTACATCTACACCGCTGTCCCAGGTGCCTACTTCGTGCTTTCGTGCACGCTCCCCGCGTGGGGTGAGCTATCCCACTACTCTGTGTTCTGAGGCAGGAGCTACTGAAGCATGGACTTGGGGAAACTCAGCATCGGAATTGGCGTCACCCTACTTCTGGGCGGCGGCGCGTTTGTCATAAACAATCTGCGCTCGGATGATGCGCGGGTGGACACAAAGTGGCGTGCGGAGGTAAACAAGGAATTGGCCTCGCTGCGAGCGAGGCCAATGCCTACCATAACCCGACGTGTGGAGCGCATCGTGCGAGAGGTACCTGGCGCCCCGCCGCCGCCGGCCCCCCGCGAGGAAGACGCGCCGCAAGAACAGCAAGTACTCTCGCCTGACGCCGCTCGAGAGCAATTCGTCGCAAGAGGAACAGAAAAACTCGCTGCTCTGGCCGATGAGCGTGAAATAGCTCTCCTGGACCAAGATCGCGATCCCGACTGGAGTGCGGACGCTTCTCAATGGCTCGAAGCCGCTTTCGCCGATGAGCGTCTGACGGGCTCGTCCATTGAAGAGATCGACTGCCGGACAACACTTTGCCGCATCATCATCCGCCACGAGTCTCCGACTTCACAAAAGTCATTTCTCCCCGCGCTCGCTGAGCTGACTCCGCAGCTTCCTGAATTCGGAGTGCAGGCTCAGCCTGCTTCCGACGGCGTGCTTCGCACGACGGTGTTTGCGGCTCGAGAGGGCCACAATCTGCCGCATCTGTCAGACGGCTGATGTCTGAACTGTTGTCGGGCGCTCCGCAACGCGAGCGCCCAGCAGCGGCTTCTCAAGCGCGCTTGCTACCGGCGCCGCCCTCAGGCTCAGCGCCAGGCAACGAGCGCCGCACCGATGATCGCCAACAATGCACCAAACAGCCGCGTCCCAGAGATCGGCAAGCCTTCGACCAGGCGATCCCACACAGCGCTGGCCAGCATCTGGGAAGCGACGAGCACGATGAACGTGGTCAGCGCACCAACCCGTGCGATCGACCACGGCAAGCCGAGCACAATCAGTAACCCGAAGAAGCCCGGTAGTACCCAAAACCACTTCATGTCGCGCAGCGATAGCGGCAGCGCCCAGTCCGCAAATGGACCGCGACCAGTGACCGCCCACGCGTAGCAAATGGCCGCCAGCAGTAGAAAGATGGAGGCGTTGAGTAGCGCCGTGGGAATGAGGCCCCACGAGGCAGCAATACGCCGGTTCAACGCCGCCTGGAGCACACTGACAATGCCGATGACCCATGGCACGAGGAGCTTGAGCGACATAGGCCGCAGCATACCCTACTCGGCGAGATCAATCAGCGCCGTCGTCTGGCGAGTCCGGACTTGACTGCTCCAGGTGCGCCCGCCAACGAGAGTCTTCCAAGCCCCGCAGATGGGCCGCAGTGGCTCCACGACGCAATGCGACCAGCTCGGCGACGATGCTCACGGCGATCTCATCTGGGCTTTCGGCGCCCAGGGCGAGCCCGACAGGTGCGTAGAGCCGCTCCAGCGGGATTTCGACTCCGTCTGTCGCCAGGGCTTTCAGCAAACGAATGACCTTGCGCCGACTGCCCATCAACCCGATGTAACGATGTGGTCGCGTCGCAAACGCGGCGAGAGCGCGCTGGTCGATAGCGTGCGAGGGACCGAGGCACAGGATCCAGTCTTCAGCCGTGGGCCCCAGTTGCGCGGCGGCGCGCTCGACACTCATCGATATCCGCTCGCAGTCAGGAAAACGCTCGCTCGTATTTTGCGACTCGCGCTCATCGACCACCGTCACGCGGAAGCCCACCTGAATGGCGAGTCGGGCGGTCGGCATCGCAACGTGCCCTGCCCCACAAATGATGAGCCGCGGCGCGGCGGCGACCGGCTCGATGAACACACTCATACTCCCCCCACAGGACATCCCTAAGTCGCCAGCGAGATCAAGCTCACACAGTATCGCAGGTTCGCCCTGCAGCGCCCGCTCGAGCAAAGAAAGCACGTGTTGCTCGACGGCCCCTCCCCCAACCGTGCCGACCGTCGTCCCGTCACGTTTCAACAGCAGACGGGCGCCGACGACCTGCGGCACGGAACCTCTCGCCGACACGATCGTCGCCAGCGCTCCGCGTTCACCACGCTGGATCAGCTGAAGGATCGATTCAAACACGGACTGCACCGCGGCAGCATACCACCGCGGCCGACTCCGCTGTATCCTAGCTGCGTGCATCTGAAGCTCAGCGTGAATGATTGCGAGCTCGAACTCGCCGATTGCGACCCGAACGACACCTTGCTGGACGTGCTCCGTGCTCGAGGCCTAACTGGCACGAAAGAAGGCTGCGCTGAGGGCGAGTGCGGAGCCTGCAGCGTCGTGTGGGTGCGTGCCGATGGGGTGCGAGCACGCTACGTGCCCGTGCAGGCCTGCCTGCTCCTAGCGTCGGCGCTGCATGGCCAAGAAGTACTGACCGCGGAAGGGATTGCGGAGGGCGAGCAGCTGCATCCGGTGCAAGCCGCCTTGGTCACACATGGTGGTTCCCAATGTGGGTATTGCACACCAGGGTTTGTCATGAGCGCGTTCGCGGAGTACTACCGAGCCGGACGAGACACATTCGATCTGACCGCGGTCGACGGCAACCTGTGCCGCTGCACCGGCTACCGTCCCATCCGCGACGGCTTGCGTTCACTGGCAACGCCAAGCGCTGATGATCGGTTCCTGCGCCGCCTGCAGTCCCCTGCCCCTCCCCTCGACTCGGTAGAGCTGTCGTCAGGAGAGCGCCGCTTTTTTCGCCCAACAAGCTGGGACGCACTACTGGAGCTACGAGCGCGCCACCCCGCGGCGGTGCTCATCGCTGGCGGCACAGACTGGGTCGTCCGTCGCAATCAAGTTCACGAGCGCAGCGATCTGCTCATCTCGCTGGAGGCCGTGCCTGAGCTACGCGTGCTGGAGGAAGACGATGCGAGCATAACGCTTGGCGCTGGCGCGCCGCTCATGGACGTGGCCCGGTTCATCGCGGGGCGCACGGACGTGCTGGACATGCTGTTTCCTTTGTTCGGCTCAGTCTTGGTCCGCCAGCGGGCAACTTTAGGCGGCAATCTGGTGACGGCTTCACCGATCGGCGACAGCGCACCAGCGCTGCTGGTGCTCGACGCTGAAGTGCAACTCGCCAGCGTGCGCGGCGAACGCGACGTGCCGCTCGCCAAGTTTTTCTCAGGCTATCGCCAGTGCGTGCTCGAACCCGACGAGCTGCTGCGCGCCGTGCGCATTCCGAAACCTCTGCCCAGCCACTCCCGCTTCGACAAGATCTCAAAACGGGTGTCGGATGATATTTCAAGCGTCGCGGGCGCATTCGCTACGTCCCTCGACGCACAGGGCCGCATGACACACACCCGCGCGGCGTTCGGTGGAGTTGCCGCTACGCCGGTCCGACTGCAGACACTGGAAGCAGAGCTCGAGGGACAGACGCCAAGCCTGGAATGCTTTCGAGCAGCCCGCAGGGCGCTGCGTCATGCGCTGCAACCCATCGATGACGTTCGCGCCAGCGCTGCCTACCGAAAGCGAGCTGCGGAAGCTTCGCTGGCGCGCTTCGCGCGGCAGCTCGGGGTCGCGTTCGATACGCTCCAGCAGGTGAGCCCATGAGTGAAGTCGGGCGCGCCATTCCGGCCGAATCAGCGGCGCTCCACGTCAGCGGCCGCGCCCTGTACGTCGATGATCTCGCGACGCGCTTCAGCGGTCTGCTGCACGCCTGGCCGGTGCAGGCGCCCCACGCGCATGCGCGCGTGCTGAGCATACAAACCGACGCCGCGCGCACGATGCCGGGTGTCGTCTGGGTGCTCACGAGCCGCGACGTTCCCGGAGAGAACGACACCGGCCCCGCGCGCCATGACGAGCCGCTGTTGCCGAGTGAGGTCCAGTACCACGGACAAGCTGTCGCTTGGGTGCTCGCGGAAAGCGAAGAGCAAGCCAAACTGGCTAGCTTGCAAGTGCGCGTCGAATACGAACCTCTGCCTGTGATTGCTTCGATCGCCGCTGCTATGGCCGCCGAAAGCTTCCAGAGCGACGAACTTTGCATTCGCCGCGGCCAACCTGAAGCTGAACTACAAAGGGCCCCGCTGCGAATCGCTGGTGAGATCGAGATTGGGGGCCAAGAGCACTTCTACCTCGAGATGCACGCGTCCATCGCGCTGCGTGACGCCAGTGGCGGGCTGCACGTCTACAGCTCCACCCAGCATCCCAGTGAGACTCAAGCCATCGTGGCCCGAGTGCTGGGCGTTCCCAAGCATGAGATTGTGTGCGAGTCGCCACGCATGGGTGGTGCCTTCGGCGGCAAAGAGGTCCAGGCCAACGCGTTTGCGGCGGTGGCGGCGCTCGGCGCCCATGTCACGGGAAGGCCCGTAGTGGTGCGCTTGGACCGCCGGCGTGACATGACACTCACGGGCAAGCGTCACCCGTTCTGGGCCTGCTACGAAGCGGGCTGTTCGCCGGAAGGGAAGCTGCTCGCAGCCAAGCTCAGCCTAGTGAGCGACGGCGGCTACTCGCTCGATCTGAGCCGCCCCGTGCTGAGCCGCGCCTTGTTCCACGTGGATAACGCCTACCTGATCCCGCACCTGGAGGTCACGGGGCGCGTAGCCAAGACGCACAAAACCTCGCAAACGGCTTTCCGTGGGTTCGGCGGTCCGCAGGGCATGGTCGTGATCGAAGAAATCCTGGATCACATCGCCCGCAAGACTGGCCTGGCCCCGCACGAGGTGCGTGCGCGCAACTTCTACCGCGACGGCGACTGCACTCACTATGGCCAGCGTGTGACCCATGCCGAGCGCATCGCTCGCATCGATAGCGAGCTCAAGGCCAGCTCCGATTTCGAGCAGCGCATCACCTCGGTCGACGCGTTCAACGCCGCCAACACGACGCTCAAGCGCGGACTCGCGATCACCCCCGTGAAGTTTGGTATTTCGTTCACCACCGCCTTCTTCAATCAGGCCGGCGCCCTCGTGCTCATCTATCAGGACGGCAGCGTCCAGGTGAATCACGGTGGCACTGAGATGGGCCAAGGACTGACCACGAAGATCCGACAGATCGCCGCAGACGCTTTGGGCCTGAAACAAGAGTCCATCCGTGTGATGTCTACGCGGACGGACAAAGTTCCAAACACCTCCGCCACAGCCGCGTCCACCGGCTCGGATCTGAACGGCGCCGCTGTCCACCAAGCCTGCACCAAGCTGCGTGAACGGCTTTCTCAGGTAGCTGCCCGCCTGCTGGATGCCGCTCCCGATGAGGTGCTCTTCGAGTGCGGCGAAATCTATCGGCAAGGCCGGACGGAACGCCGCGTCCCGTTCGCCAAGGTCGTGGCGCGCGCCTACCTGGAACGCGTACAACTCTTCGCCAGCGGCCACTATGCAACGCCGGGTATTCATTTCGACGAGGAGCGGGGCCGCGGCGAACCGTTCCACTATTTCTGCTTCGGCGGCGCGGCGTCGGAGGTAGAGGTCGACGGTGAGACCGGTGAATACCGCCTGTTGCGTGTGGATCTGCTGGCTGACGCGGGCAACTCACTGTCACCGATGATCGATATTGGTCAAGTTGAAGGTGGATTCGTTCAAGGCGTCGGCTGGCTCACCCGCGAGGACTTGCGCTGGGATGAGCAAGGCAAGTTGCTCACTGTCGGAGCCTCCAGCTACAAGCTTCCCGCATTGAGCGACATTCCTGAAGCGTTCCACACCCGATTGCTGCAGCGCGCCGCCGAGCCCGGGGTGATCTACGGAAGTAAGGCAGTGGGCGAGCCTCCCTTCATGCTCGCGCTCAGTGTGCGCGAAGCTTTGCGCGCCGCAGTGGCGGCCTTCGCTTCGACTGCCCCAGCGCGCGTCACGTTGGGCTGCCCCGCCACCCCGGAGCAGGTCCTCTGGGCAATCGACCGAGTCCGCGCCACATGAATCGGAAGGTCTGAGACAGCCAGTGCACTGGACCGCATGCCGGCGGGGACTCAAACCTCCGTGGCCGGCTTAAAGCCCGAAAGAGGTAACGCTCGCTCGTCACACCGCTTCGGGCTCGGCCCCTGAAGCGCTACCTCGGGTGAGCCGTAATCAAGGACCAGTGGGCCTCTGCTCCGACCGACTCCAGATCCTCTCGTTGTGCATGCTGCTAGTCAGCAGTTCCGGGTGCGATCGCGTTTCGATGAATTTGGGCGAGCTACGGGGCGCGGACCGCGATGCCGGCGGGGGCGTCCCGAGACAGAACATCGGCGACAGCGGCCCCAACCCCAATTCCGCCGATGCGGGAACCGAGCCAGCCCCCTTACCAGACGCCAGCTCCCAAGGGGCTGAAGACGCAGCGCCCGGATCTGCAGCAACTGATTCCGCAGCAGACGCTGGCGATGCGGGCGCTACGGACGTCGTTGTGAGTGATGCGGGCAGCCTCGACTCCGGGGCAACCACATTAGAAGATGCTGGACAAGTAGACGCCTCGCCACCGCCAGCGTGCACCGGGCCGTTTGCAGATTCGTTCGCCGAGTTCTCGCTGGTGCAGGGGCAGGACGGCTGGAGCTATGGCTACTACGTCGCGCCGTTTGGGCGTGATGACTTCGTGCCCTTCGCCGACATGGCCTTTCATCCCGCCGACGGGGACGTTTGGGTCACCCCAGGTGACGCGCACTGGACCTTCGTGGGAGCCTCGAACATGCACCCCAACGGCACCGTGACCAGCGGCGGGGTTGAAGCGGTGGAGCACCACGCGGTACGCCGCTGGCAAAGTGACATCGCGGGCCAAGTGCGTATCCATGGCGCCGTCAGGCTGGTAACGCCCGGTGGCGGAAACGGCGTAGATGTGCGCGTCCGCGTGGATGATATCGAGCGCTTCAGCTTGTACATCCCCACACAAGAGGGGGGCGTGCCCAAGGCTATCGATTTCACGACGCTCCTGGCGCAGGGCAGCCTGGTCGATTTCAGCGTGGATCCTCATGAGTCCAACGACTTCACCGACAAGACCGCGCTGAATATCGTCGTGGACTGCCCGTAGGGAATGCTTGACCGCAACGCTCCGCAGTGTTGAGCTGCGCGCGTGAGGATCCTTGGAGTCTGCGGCAGCCTGCAAACCAAGTCTTCGAACCAGACGCTGCTCGAAGTTGCTGCCAGCTTGGCGCCAACTCTGGCGCCCCACCATCCGCGGCTAGATATCTTCGACGGCATCGCACAGCTGCCGCTGTTCAACCCAGACCTCGATAGCGAAGCCGAAACGTCCGTGTCGAGCTGGCGCGAGGAGCTGAACGCGAGCGACGCGCTGCTGATCGCCTGCCCCGAGTACGGCCACAGCCTGCCCGGCGCGCTCAAGAACGCCATCGACTGGGTGATCGGCTCCGGTGAGCTGTATCAAAAAGTCGTCGCCATCACGGCCTCCGTGCCGGAGCCGCGACGCGGCCGGCGAGGTCTCGATGCGCTCGCCACCAGCCTGCGCGCGGTCGACGCCCAGGTGATCGGCGGCGTGGGGATCACTAGAGGCAAAGAGTTCGAGCAGCAACTGTCACAGCTCCTCGCGTCCTTGTCGAGCATTGCAGCCGGCCCAAGTGTGCAGCAGATGCCGGCTCCGATAGAACGACTGGACCATCTCGTGCTGACGGTGCGGGACATCGACCGCACACTGCAGTTCTATACGACCCACTTGCACATGACCGCAGTGAGTTTTGCCGGTGGCCGGAAAGCCCTCAACTTTGGGCGCCAAAAATTGAATCTCCACCAAGTTGGACAAGAGTTTGAGCCAAAAGCTGACGCGCCCACCCCCGGCTCGGCAGATCTTTGCTTCATCACTCAGGAACCGGTGACCCAAGCCGCTGCCCGTCTCACATCCGAAGGCGTGCCCGTCCTCGATGGACCGATTGAGCGCACCGGAGCCAGAGGTCCAATCTTGTCGATATACCTACGGGACCCCGACAACAACCTGATCGAACTCAGCAACGAAGTATGAACAGATCCCGCCTACGCTGCGCTGCTCAGTCTGCAGGCCAGGGTGCACGAGGTTGCACGGCGGTCCGCTTGGGCTCTCGCGCGGCGCGTTCGTCGATCAACGTGCGGAGCAGTTGCAGGTAGTGCAAGTCATCCTCGATGTCCGGGTCGGGATTGTCTGAAAGCCAGTCCTGGGTCGCCACTTCCAAACTACTGAGGGTCGCTGCTGCACCAGCAAAGTCGGAGAACTGTGCGTCCTCCAACGCCATGCGCATGCCAGCGTACAGGTTGAGCATCACGAAGCTCTTCTCGACACTAGCGTCTTCAAAGTAGCCGCGTTTGGGGGTCTCTCCGGGGGCGAGAGGTGACTCGATTTCTACCCGCTGAGTCACACGCTCACCGGCTCTATCAAGATAGCTCAGCTCTAACTGCCCCACCTCACCCTGTGCTTCGCTGCTATCAGCGTCCGGCACAAGCTCTGCGATCATGACTCCCCCACCACCTCGGCGTCCGAGCTCATCATCCGCGACACTGACCCGGTGGGCAATCTGGAGAGCAGGCATATCCACGCTCGCTCGGCGTGTGAACACCTCGGAATTCAGCGCGCCGTACATGCCCCTGAGCACGTAGTCGGAGGAGACGGAAAGCTCCAGCTGCGCGTCCGTTGCCAGCGGCACCATGAACGTGCGCACCTCTTCGGTGAACACCTCGCGTAAGGCAGCTGGCTCTTCCACGAAGTAGAACGCCCCAGCCCCTGACACGGATAGTTCACGCATCAAGCTCAGATCGAACTCCGTCCCGAGCCCTATCGTCGATAGCAGGATCCCCTCCCGGGAATGCCCGGCGGACAGCGCCAGCAAGCGCTCCTGGGAAGTGAACCCCACCGTGGCCACTCCATCCGATAGCAGCACGACTCGATTCTGATGTTCGCCATCCGCCGCTTGTTGAACCAGCTCGTAGGCGGTCTCCAACCCCGCGTAGATGTTCGTTCCGCCTGCGGCGACCAGGGTTTCAATCCCTTGAGCTAAGTCCGGCGACGTAGCCCCCGCGTTTTGCGCGACGACTCGGGCCTCGTCAGAAAAGGCAACCAGACTGATGCGATCGGCTTGCGTGAGATGCGGGAGCATCAGCTCCAGCCCAGCCTGCACTTCCAGCATTGGACGCCCTTGCATGGATCCGCTGGTATCCACCGCAATCGCCAAGTTGAGCGGCTTACGCTCCAGCTCAGATGGGTTCACGGAGGTGTTCATTCCAACGAACACCATCGTGCAGTTCGCTCCGTTGACGAAGTTCCCCATCACGCCCAGACTACCGTGCGCACAGATATCTTCTCCGCAGTCAGCGTCGGGGAACTCAATCTTGTGTTCGTTGAAGAAGCCGACGTCATCCAGCAGGTTTGGAGCGGGGATCTCCCCAGCTTCAACCACCTCCCTGAAGGCCCCAAAGTCCTGGGCTCCGCCTTGGGTGATCCCCGCTGAGGGCGGCGTCTGACCCGTGATAGGGCCGACAGCAGCGCGACCCGCGGTTGCGCCTTCGGCTCCCGCGTCGCTGCAGCCGGAGAGGATGAGAAGCAGCCCTCCGACCCAGCTCAGTCGACGAGCAGAAAGCTCCGCGGCGCTGGCACTTTCGGTGACTGTCGAGTTTGCTAGCATCATGGGTTGAGTTCCTCTCGTAGAATGTAGCCGCTTGCCTGTGGTGCCAGCGGCGCTTCCCCGGGTGTCGCGGACAAGCTGACCGCACGCTGCACGCTGCTGAGATTGCCCAGCGTCAAATTGACTTGGCCTAACCCCAACTGTTCACTCAACCGTTCACTCTCTCCGGGCTGAACGCTCACGTCCCCGTACAGGGTGGCAAACTCAAGCGAGGTTGCTCGGATAGTGCGCATGTCGGAGACCAGCCACGGGCAGGAGTTATCGTTGTTGCCAACGCGAATGTCAGTGAGTCCCACACTGAGGGGCAGACTCTGCATCGAAAAGACCGTCAACTCCGCGCTGTCTGAACGAAGGTGAATGACTCCGCTGGACGGACTCTCGATTTCCAACGGCTCACCAATATTGAATGCCAGCGCTTGTCGCGGCACGCACAGAGACAAATGTCGACTGACATCGACGTCGCGCGCCGGCGCCAGCGTGCGCTCTCCAGCATCGCTGGCCTCGACGAGGCTGAGTCCAGCGTCCGCCACCTCGACCACATCCTCGAAGCCAGCGTCTGCTTCGTCGAGCTCAGCGACGCCGGCGTCAACCATGGCGGAGACATGATTGAGTCCGGCATCAGCCGCTCCGGCATCCGGATCAGACAGGCCAATGTCCACCGGTTCTTCGTCGACGCCGGGGAGCTCGGGCTGGGGGTTGAGCTCCGCCTCGCCTATCGGATTCAGACCCAGCTGGGCGCAGCCATCGGGACTCCAGCTGATCGCCGCGAGCACGAACTCACCGGCTAGCTCCCCCACCAATACTTCCAGCGGTCGCGGCTCGCAGGCTTCACTCACGCTTCTGGTTGGCTCGAACTCGAACATCACATCCGGGTCGTCACCGAGCCCCTCGTTCGTGATGAGTATCAGATCGCTGACTGGCGGACGGTCCTCCGTTTGCGCAACCAAGGAGAAGCTCTCTCCCGGTCGCCAAAACAACAAACGCTGCGGGCCCCCGTCCACGTCTAGGAGTGCGGCGCGGCACGCCGCCGGCGCGTCGGGGGCTTGTTCGATTGGAGCGTTTTCGCCCGGCTCGAGTTGGAACCGAACGCTGACGCCGAACGCCTCAGGCGGCAGCCGGCGTCCAGGATCTTCAGCCACCACCTCGCAGTCGAGCGAGATATCCGAGCGCAAGGGCAGGACTCGGACAGCTGCGGATTCATCCGACTCGTTGCGCAGCACGGGCCCAGAAACATTGAACACCGGCACCCCGTCGTCCGGGGTGCCTCTCTGAAAAGAGCTGGCCACGCAAGCCAGACATCCCAGCGCGAGCACCACACGCGGTAGCCAACTGGAGTCCACGTTCACCCGCTGCGGCGGCTTGGCAAGCTGGCAGTAACTCAGCAGCAGCATTGGGAGGGCGAGCAGATCAGAAGGATCCGAATCGATCACCCAGGGCACCCCAACCAGCGCTAGGCTGGCGATCAACCAATCCGCGCAGCGCACGCTGAGTTGGATGGCTGAAAACACCAACAACACCAACGCGTGGCAAGCCAGCCATCCGCGGCGGCGCTGCACCCGTGCCGTGACCGCCAGCACCAACGGCGCGACGTACAGGCCGGCAAAGTCGCTGAGTTTGCCAGTCAGCCAGGGTGGCAGCAGATCTGTCGACTTCAGCAGGTGGTCATTGATGACCAACACCCCTAACGCCGCCAGCCAATGCCAGCTCAGTAGACCACGACTCGGCGCGACCCTGAGCTCCGTCCGGAGGGCGCGTTCGCTAGCGGCGAATGTCTCGAAGCACATGCTGCGGACTATGTCCGCTGGCGCTCGAGCTGACTAGGTCACTATCGAACATACCATCGCTCAGAATGGGTATCGGATGACCTAATCTGACAGACTTGCGACGGATTGTAGAACCAATCCGCCGAGTTGGAGCTCTCCGAGAAATCATCCAATCACTCCCCATCGCAGCCGCCGCAAGCGCGCCACTCGGTGAAACACTCACTGCACGCTTGGTTCATCCAAGCGCAGCAACTGCAGGTTGATCAAGACCACGCGCTCCGCCGGGCTGGACTCGGTGATCACCCGCACCAACTCCTGGTGATAACCCATGTGCAGTTCACGCATGCGCTCCCAGTCACGCTCTGACACCGAACACAGCGCGTAAGAAAACAGGTCGCGCCGATTTGGCTCTAGTCCCGGCAAGCGGCTGCGCGCCACATCCGACCAGTGCAGCTTGAGCGCGCGCCCGGCAGCCGCGTCACGACGCGTATCGACCGGCGCCTGGTTCGCGGCGACCCAATGCCGCCCACGCCGCACGATAAGTCCCGAATCCGCCAAAGCCTCGACGCATTGTTCCACCTCTGGCTCAGAGATCCCCAGGCGGGCCGCAATCCAGGCCGCATCATGCTGCGCCTGTTTTCGGTATTGCTCCAGCTCCAAAACGCGCTGCACGCCGTGACTCCAAGGCAGCTCATATGCGACCTTGCGCTGGGCTTCGAGTCTGGACCACCCCGCACGCGCTGCTGGCAGCTTCTCGGGCTCCGTCAGGCACGCGAGGAAATCCAACAAACGGGATGAGGTCGCTTCTATCAGCGAAAGAAACTCAGGCAGCCGCGGCTCTGCCTCCCCTTTCAACCAGCGGCCGACGCTGACTCGATTGGTGCCCACCCGCCGAGCGATCTCCACAACCGTCGTTGCGCCACGCAAGTGGTCCAAAAACAGCGCCGCCGTTTCGCGCTTCAGCCAATCGACGTCCCGCAGCTCATCCGGCATGCCCCCTAGAAAGTGCTGCATGCTGCCCGGCAGATCGACTCCAACTTTGTCACACAGCCGAAAGAAATTCGCCGGTGACGGCCAGCGCCTGCCCGACTCCCAAGTGTAGACGACGTTGCTGTCGAAACCGAGCCAACGACTGAGCGCCAATTGTGAGCGCCGACCACGCAGCGCGCGGACCAGCTGCCGAGCCAAAGCTGGGTAGTCCATCTATCAGAATCGTACATCAGGGAACCAGATCGGGGGAGTAAATGTGATCTTCTGACCTGGTCAGGGCCCGGAGTATCCGGCATCATGCAATCCATGGGAGAGCCCCACTGGCACTGCGTCGAGCATTTTCGGCGGGTCCGACAAACTTGTTTGTGTTTCACCAAACTGTGGTTGCTCGTCGGCGTCACGCTGCTGAGCGTTGGGTGCAGTGACGAAGGCGCCAGTGGCCGCGAGCTGCCGGCCCCGAGCGCCACCGCT
>JBNLEN010000174.1:5847-12966 GCA_050304975.1 Polyangiaceae bacterium | reverse complement strand
TGCATGCAAGAACACTTCCTGAGCCAGATCCTTGAGCTCAACGTCGCTGCCGAGCACGCGCTGCAAAACAGCCACAACGCGCTGGTAGTGTCGCTTGAACAACTCAGCATGCGCTCGAGGGTCGCGCGCCTTGAGTGCCTCCAAGAATTGCTCCTGCAGTACCGGGTCCGAGGAAACCTCGAAACCAGCATTCGGCAGCGGCAATTTGGGTCCGGAACTCTGCATGACCACGACTAGGTCCAAGTTTCTCGCGGCCATACTATTGTCGGGTTGATCGGGCCGCCGCAAACAGACCACCCAAATTAGCAGTTGCCAATCTGAAACGCTACGGATTCGCGGCCGAAAACCGGCTCGCGTGCTAGGCCAACTCTCCGGAATGAAAGCAGTATCTGAGTTCTACGCCAGTGGACCGAGGCACACATGGGTCATGGGGTCGGCGGGCACGGATCTGGATCTTCGCTATCCACGCAACCGTCGGAGTCGGTATCGACCTCACATTGGGGCTCTATCCACGCATGGTCGATCAGGTTCGCCTCGCTCTCGCCGGAAACCGCCTCAAACAATATCCGCGTGTGCTCTTGGGCTTCAGGTACCTCATAGACCCCCGCATAGCGCTGCCATTCTCCCGCGTCAGTGACGAACTCGCCTTGTGACACCATGTCATCCGGGGTCCCGATCAGGATGCGTACGGAGTCCGCACCCACCCGGCCGCGGTGCGCGAAAATCCAACGCAGTCGGGATTCGGGAGCGGTCACGAAGTCCTGATAGATGCCGGTGCGAAAGTCCACGTTGAGCTCAGCAAACTGCCGTCCTTCGGAAGCGGGCACGCCCATATGACCGGAAGTCCACAGTTCCAAGTTGGCTCCAGCGGGAACGGCGAGCCATCCCGGGACTTCCCACGCGGAAAACGTCTGATACACCCCTTGTTCACTGATGAACGGAACTTCAAAGTCTCCGTTGACCAAACCCACGGTGCCTGCCCACGCGCACTCCAGGCGGTCCTCGATACCATCACCGTCATCGTCGGTATCGTAGACGTCTAACTCTCCGTCTCCGTCGGTGTCACGCTCCGACAACGGAACGTCATTCGCGCATGTCGTCGGTTTGCATATTGGCTGACCAGCATCCGAGTCTTTGGGCGAGTTCGAATCATCGTCCGCGTCGTCATCGTCATCGGTCACATCGTCCGCTGGATCCCGTCCGCCAGCATCCCGACGATCGGTGTCTTGATCATCACGAGGGGTTCCGCCCGTCCCCCCGCTCACGCGCTGAATCTCCCCCCCGAGCGGGTCGCCAACCGGATTGCAGCCTAGTAGTAGCGCCAAAGCGAACAGCGTCCGATAGTTCCCGAGGCACCCGAAGAACGAAAACACAAGTCTTTCAGATTGGCGCGTCAACCGCGTGAGTTTGCCACGAACTCAACAGCCAAGTCAGGTTGCAAGTGGCATTTCCGGCCGGAGATTGGGGACGCTCCCGCATGTCAGCCAGAGCACAACGTTGAATTCGCCGGCATCGGCTTCTACGCTGGATGTCTGTGCTATCACCAGCATCGCTAGCGCTGATATCAGGTTTGTCTTGGCTCTCACTCGGTTGCACGAACTCCGAACGGGCCGAGCCGGAGCGTTCCCCCAAAGCGCACCCGTCCACAAGCAGCGCATTCAGCGCCAGCGTGTCGAGCCCCCATGCGTTTGACCTGCTACTGACCAAGCGGGGCATCGTGGTCGTCTGGGGCCGCCCCGAAGCCGAAGGTGGCGGCGTGATGCTGCAAGAACTCGAGGGAGGCGAGCGCAGCAGCCCAGGCCTAGCAGCTCCTGGACCAGCGCTGCTGGAACTGGAGGCGGCACGGACTCCGAGGGCGGTCGCGTTGCTCTGGCGCGAACGGGCGAGCGCCAGCGACACTCGGGCTATTGCCAGCCACTGGCGCGAGGGCTGGAGCAAGCTGGGGGAGCGCGTCGACCTGGGGGCGAGCACTCGCAGCCCCACGCGAGGCCACATAGCTCTCGCCTCTAGCAACGATGGCGCGCTCGCCCTGGTACGCGGGCTGTCGGAAGCCTGCGAAGAGGGCTGGTGTACTCAGTTCTCACTTCATCGTTTCGACACTGATCCTAGCGGCGTGCCAAGCCATTCTACGCGCGGTCTCCCGCTGAGTGTGCCCGCAGCGTGCGACAGTTTCAGCACGAGCCTGGTGCACATGAGCAGCCGCTGGCACTACGGGATTTGCAGTCAAGACTCGGAGCCTGTCACAACGCTGTTCACTATCCAGCCGAAACCAGAATACGCGCGGGCCATGAAGGTGCTGCCGGGCTGCCATCCACTCGGTGTCTTCGTTCAACGACCCGACGCGTCCGATGCCCAGGCCTGGTTGGTCGGAAGTTGCGGCCATGATCGAAAAGCACTGGTGATCCCAGAAGGCGACACTCCACCGACAACGCAGTCTCTCGGCGAGCCCAAGTTGCGCTGTCCGAACAACGCGCTCCGCATCGTGGCCGACGACGGTTTTGAGCTGGCGCTGGAAACGCCTCGCGACCATCTGCAGGCTCTGCTGCCCAGACTCATCGCGCCCAGCGGAAGCCGGGCAGCTTGGTCAGGCAAGATACTGTACGTCGTTTCAGCACACAGGAATCAGCTGCACCTGAAGCGCTACGAATGTCGAGATCAGCAGCTGCTCCCAGTACTTCCCGCTGTGGAGCCGGCATCCCCCCCCGGGGCAAGCCAGCTCGGGCACTAGTTCGCCGTGTCAAGCCGGTGAAACGCACCAAAACGGTTTTGGCGCGCGGTCTGGCCAAATTCTTCCGCCCGCATGCCCCAAACGGGTCCAACTGAAGCGCGCTGGTGTGCGCAAGCGAACACACGCCTTATGATCAGTTCGTTTGCTCCGTAATTGGAAGGGACCCCAAACGCGGAACGTCATGGTGATTGATCTAGAGCAGCGCGCAGAACTTGACGCGCTCGGCTTCGGGCCATTTTTCTCGGACCAGCTCCCGTTATTGGAGAGCTCTGGGCTGCGATTGGCGCGAGTGATCGGGCAAGAGGAGTTCGGTTACCAGCTGGGTGGCGGCGCGAAGCATGGACGCCTCAGCGGACGCCTCATCAACGCGCCCAGCCCCATGGACCGACCGGTCGTTGGCGACTGGGTGGGTGTGCGGGGCCCCGCGGATCGCACCATCATCGACCATGTCCTAGACCGCCATTCGGGCTTGCCGATTGGCGCCGAACAGACTCGCTTGGCAGCGGCCAATGTGGACATGTGTTTCATCGTCACCTCTGCGCGCGAACCGCTGGATGAGCGTCGCGTGGAACGCTACCTGGATGCAGTCTGGGCGGCAGGCTCCCGGCCCGTCGTGCTGCTGAATCAAGTCGACAGCCAACCCGGCGGGAGCGGTGAGCTCCGCACGACAGTGGATTCCATGGTCCGCACACTCGAGTCGCTCGGATTTGGGCTGGCAGTGCTCAAAGTCAGCGCCCACACCGGCGAAGGGTTGGACGAGTTGCAGCGAAGCATTTCGCCGGAGGCCACCGTCGCCCTGATAGGATCTCCCGCCGTGGGCAAGTCATCTTTGGCGAAGCAGCTCGCGGGAGGACAATCAACGCTCGGCAAGGGCAGTCCCGGCCGGCAGCTGTGGCGGCTACCAGGGGGAGGTCTGCTGATTGACACCCCCGCGCTTCGCGAGTTCTCGGCTGCCGAGCAGCATGCTGCGGAGCAAACCTTGGTCAGGGCGCCGGAGCCGACCCGATCGAGGCAGCGCTGGAAAGCCGTCAAGCCGACGCGACTGAGCGGCAAATCGCCTCCCCACCGAACTGGATGAGGTTCAGCTAACGCCGAGGCGCCGCAGTACGCTGCGTGCGGCGTGATAGCCGCACATCCCGTGAACCCCACCACCGGGAGGGGTGGAGTGCGAGCAGAGAAAGATCTTGGGGTTCGGTGTGGAGTACGGATCCCAGCGCAAGCTAGGCCGAGCGAGCGTCTGCACAATGTCAGCCACTCCGCCTGTAATCGCACCACCAATGTAGCTGGGGTTGTGCGCTTCGAACGCTGAGGGGGACATCTGGTGCCGAGCCAAGATCCGATCCCGAAACCCGGGAGCGAAGCGTTCGATTTGACGTTCGATGGCCTCGGTCATGTCCACGTCCGAGCCGTTCGGAACGTGGCAGTATGCATAGCCCGTATGCTGACCGGCAGGTGCGCGCGAACTATCGAACTGACTTTGCTGGCACAGGATCACAAACGGACGTCCGGGGTGCTCTCCATTCCACACTGCAGCCTCGGCGGTTGCGATCTCTTCGATGGTTCCTCCCAGGTGCAGCGTCGACGCCTCGAGACAGCGAGTGTCTCGCCACGGGATGGGGCCGTCTAGCGCCCAATCCAGCTTGAATACTCCCGGTCCCATACGGTAGCGCTGCAGCCGACGCACGTATCGAGAGGGCAACTGCGGCGCTGCCAAGTCCGCGAGTTGTTTGGGAGCGGTGTCGAACACGTAGGCCCGCGCCGAAGGCAGATCAGCCATGTTGGTGACCAGTCTCCCGGTGTGTATTTCACCACCCGCTGCTTCCAATACCTGCCTGAGAGCCCGAGCAATCGCGATTGAGCCCCCTCTGGCCACTGGCCAAGCCTTGGCGTGCGCGGCTACGAAGAACACCAGTCCCACACCAGCCGTCAACCAACGATCCAGGGGCAATACGGAATGCCCTGCGCAGCCCGCCAAAAGGGCCCGCGCCGCGTCCGTCTGAAAGCGCCCTGCCAAAGACAACGCAGAACGCACCCCGAGCATGCCAAAACGCGCCAACATCCACGGCGACTTCGGCATGCGCAGTAGAGGAGAAAGCACGTCCGAGAGTAGCCGGCGCGCATGGGGCACGAAAGGCTCCACCAAGCGCTGATAGCTCTGCTGATCCCCCGCTAGTGCTTGCGCTGTGCGTCGGACGGAGGGGTACAACAAGGCCGCCGGTCCATCGTCCATCGGGTGTGCGACTGACGCCTCGGGATAGCACCATTGTAGCCCGTGCTGTTCGAGCCCCAGTTGCTCAAACGCTGGCGACAGGCACCCCATCGTGTGCACCGCCGAGCAAACGTCGTGGCGAAAGCCGGGCAATGTCAGCTCAGCGGTGCGGGTGCCACCGCCGACCTCCGGTGCAGCTTCCAACAGCCCCACACTCAAACCGGCGCGCGCCAGGTAGCAGGCGGCGGTCAGCCCGTTAGGGCCCGCTCCCACCACGACGACGTCGTATTTCGTCCGAGTTTCCGTGACCACCTGCGCCCGTGAGTAGCTCACTCATGGACTGGTGCGCAAGCGGGCGTCGAGCGCGTGCGAGCTCATCAAAACGCGCATTTCAGGCCGAGAGCTCTGCTGCGGATACTTGCGCTGTTTCAGGCGACGTCGATTCGGCATATAAGCGGAGGATGAAATGGGACCGTCGCTTCATTGAACTCGCTAGACATATCGCCGGATGGAGCAAAGACCCATCGACCAAGGTAGGTTGCGTGGTGGTCGGCCCAGACCGAGAAATTCGCAGCACCGGGTTCAACGGCTTCCCCCGAGGAATCGAAGATACAGCCGAGCGGCTTTCCAACCGCGAGCTGAAGTATCCGTTGATTTGCCACGCTGAAGAGAACGCTATCATGCACGCCGCGCGAATTGGCGTATCGCTGCGTGGCTGCGTTGCGTTCGTGACTTGGCCGCCATGCACTCGCTGCGCGCGTTCACTCGTACAAGCCGGAGTTGGTGAGGTCGTTTACCCGCACAACCTGGATATTCCAGACCGCTGGAAGGATGACTTCGAAATGAGCATGTCGATGTTCGAAGAAGCCGACGTCACGGTGCGCACCATCCCGATGGAATCCTGACGCCTGACCATCAACGGAGAGTAGCGCTCGCTCGAGGGATGACGACTTGGGACTGTTCGACGTACACGCACACCTGACACACCAGCGGCTGATCCAGGATATCGATGGCATCATCGCCCGCGCCAGACAAGCCGGCGTGACTAGCATCATCTGCAATGGGCTCAATCCGACGGACAACGCGGCCGTCGCGCAGCTAGCCGAAGAGTATCCAGAAGTGAAACCAGCGTTCGGCCTATATCCGGTCGACGCGGTGCTCAGGGACATGCGGGCTGCCGGCGTCGAGTATCCGGGCGATCAGGAAGACTGGCCCGCAGCCGAAGCCGTTGACTACGTTCGCCAACACATCGACCAAGCATTCGCCATCGGCGAAATTGGGCTCGACGGCTACTGGGTCCCGGAGCAGTTTTGGCCAGCCCAAGACGAGGCTTTCGTCGAACTGGTGCAGCTCGCCATCAAACACGACAAGCCGATCATCATTCACACCCGCAAACGCGAAGCGCACACTCTGCAGCTGCTGCAAGAGCTAGGCGCCACGCGCGTCAACTGGCACTGCTTCGGAAGTCGCGTGAAACTGGCGCGGCGTATCGCCGACGCGGGCCATCACTTGTCGATCCCGGCCAACGCGCGGCGCTCCGAGTCGTTCACGCGCATGCTAGAAACGTTGCCCCGGACCCAGCTCCTACTCGAAACGGATTGCCCCTATCTTGGTCCGGATAAGGAGAAACCCAATGAGCCGGCGAATGTGCGCGGCACTTTGGAATATGCGGCGGAGCTTTGGGGAATCGAACCGGAAGCCGCCGAGGAACAGTTCTGCAGCAACTATCGAGCGCTCTTCCGTTGCGACCCATGAGCTGGGCGTAGCCTCGCAAGTTCAGCAAGCTAGACTCCGCGGGGCTTGTCAGAAAAGCGGGGAAGGTGTCAGCCCCCGCGCCCGTAGATTTTCACCCCAGGATTTCAGGAAGGGTGCTGCTGGTATTATCCCAGCTGCCCCAATTGTCCACCTGCATGCCCATCAGTTGCTGCATGGTGAGACCGAGTTCGGTCACCTTGCGTCGCGGCAAGCGGACGTGGCGGTTGCCGGGAAGCTGACCGCAAGCACCACCCATCAGCACGATGTGGTAGTTGGTCATGATATGATCATGCGGCTCCGCAACGTCACTGATCCCGTAGATCAAGGTGTTGTCTAGGATGGTGCCAGCCCCGATGGGGGTCTCTTTCATGACCTTCGCCAGATCCGCGTACTGGCTCATGATGTAGCGTTCCATCGCGCGCGGCTC
>JBNLEN010000174.1:0-5747 GCA_050304975.1 Polyangiaceae bacterium | reverse complement strand
CCCTCCATGTGAGACTCGATGCGGGCAGCATCTGCGGCGCCCACCGTCATCTGCAAGCGCTGAGCGTCAGCCAACACCGCATCCAGCACGCTGCGCCGCGTTCTGAAAGAAATGTCTGATGGAACGGCTGCCGGATCTCCATTGTCCATCGGCGGTGCCGCCACGCCTCCGAACAACTTGTCAAAAATCGACTTGGGATCACGATCGGGCGCGAGGAAGTCGTTGGGACCGCGATGCGCTAGGTTGCTGCCCACCGTGCCCATGCCCACGTCGCCCGTGAAGGGGATCATGCCCGTCTCGAATGACTTGAAAGGCGGCGGCGGGACCCCAGCGTCAAGCGCCTCCTGGTGCAGCGCGTCCGCGATCGTTTGGTCGATCGTGGGTTGGTACTGCGTGGACTGAGGAGTCTCGAACTGATTGCCGTACTTGTCGATGTCTGAAATCACGCTCGCGGGGTTGCCGTCACCGCCGGCGAGCACATACACGACGCCCCAGCCGTGGCCTTTGAACTGGGCATCCAACATGTCGAGCCCGGTGACCAACGTCATCCGATCTTTGACGTCCGCGAACTCCTGCAGGGCGTCCGGTAGCTGCCACGCGTCCCCGTCACCGGTGGAGCCGGGAGTCCAGATATCCGTGTGGATGCCGTTACCCCAGAACCAGATCCCGAAAGTGGACGGCAGCTCTCCGCCAGCGGCGAAGGCCGTGCCGTGGTTGTCGCACATGGCGTCCAACACCGGCAGCCACATGCCAACGCCGATACCACCGAGTGCACCGCGCAGCGCGAAACGTCGAGAAACCTTAAGTTTTTTCAATATTTCCATGATTGATTACTCTGCCCCTGCGATGGGTGCTGGTGCGGAACGGAAGGCGTCACTTGCAACGAACTCAGTAATAAAGTCGTGCCAGACGTAACCAGTGGCTGTCAGCGTCTGTGACAGGGCCTCGATCTGTGCGGCGTCCGCTGTCGGGTCCACGACTCCGTTCGCGCTGCGGTAGAAGTTCTTCATCATACACGACATGGCGGTCTCATTCTGAGCCAGGACCGCCCCGAGCTCCGCAGCGCCGTCAAACGGAGCGCCGTTGATCTCTCCCGTGGCATCGATCGGCTTGCCCTCTTCGTCTTCCCGGTATTGTCCGATTGGATCGAAGTGTTCGAGCGCGAGCCCAGGCGGATCGAAGAGTGCGTGGCAGCCGGCGCAGGAAGGCTCCGTTCTGTGGAGCTCCATCCGTTCCCGCGTCGTCAACGTCGGGTCGTCGGGCAACTCCGCAATCACGCCTGCCGGAGGGGGTGGCGGCGTCTGGCAGAGGAACGTCATCGTGATGAATAGGCCACGACGCGTGGGCGAGTTGTGGTCGGTCAGCGAGTGGCCCGCGAGAATTCCGGCCTGCGTCAAGATGCCAGCGCGTCCCGTCTCTGGCCCGAGGGTCATCTGCATGAAACCGTCGGCTGGAGGCGTGACGCCGTAGATAGGAGCCAAGTTCGCATCAATGAAGGTCTGATCGCTGTTGAAGAAGGAGCGAACGTCCGCACCAGGGGCGAGCACCACGTTCTTGATGAAGAGCTCCGTCGCTTCCAGCATGGAGTCCTGCAACTGCGGGTTCCAACTCGGGAACATCTCCGCGCTCTTCTCAACCACCATCACCAGCTCGGCCTGCGAGAACTCCTCGAAGAACTCCGCCATGTGCTCCACGGCGTTTGGATCACTCAGCAAAGGAGCGGCAGCTGCTCTGATACCGTCAGCGGTATCAAGCTGGCCGGCTGCGGCGGCGTTCAGCAACTCATCACTGGGGGTGTGCCCAGTCAGCAGGAACGATAGCCGCGTCGCCATCGACGGGCCGTCGTACACGAGGCGCCCGGTGGCCTCATCGAGTTTGTTGGTCTCAACCCGGTACAGGAAGTTCGGTGACTGCAGCAAGCCCGACACGAGGGTCGACAGGCCCTCGACGGGGCTGCCCGTCAGTTGCGCGGCCTCCTGAGCCACCCCGACCCACTGCTGCACCTCTTCTTGGGTCAGGTCGCGCCGGAACGCGCGCCTGCCAAAGGTCTGAACAAAAGTCGACACGCAGGGGTCAGCCAGATCCTGTGGAGCGCAACCCACGAGAGCTTGCCAGCGGGCATCGTCGGCGAAGACCTCTGCGGCCGCCGCGCGGCTCGCCGCCTCGTACAGCGGAACCGCTGCCGAATTGATCGCCACCTCGGCGCTGCCGATCGTGGTGAAGCCAGCCGTGGACAAATCCGCGGGCAACTCGAACTGCGAAGTGAGCTCTCCAAGCAAATACGTCAGCGAATCTTTGAACTCCGACTGGGTGAGCACCTTCAGCCTCGGCCCGCCCTTGCTCAGGTCCACGCCGACGACGGGCCCGCCATCTCCGCCCGCCCCGGCCAATGGCCCGGCGCCGCCGGGATTGCCATCAATGGTGCCGCCGGTCCCGCCCCCCGCCATATCCATTCCACCGAGTGGAACACCAAGAGGGGTATCAGGGCTTTCCCCTGAGCAGGCCAGCGTGGAAAGCCCAAGTAGACCCAGGGCGGTAAATACTGATGCGCGCTTCATCTCAAGAAAGTACTGCATTCCCTGCGCAGAATTTGCCAGCAAATCGAACAGACGCATCTCGAAATCCGCGCGCGTTCCCCGCGAGAGGTGAGCCAGGACGAGAACAGTCCACCCGCGTCGGAAACCGACAAGAGCCTCCCTATTTTTCCGTCGTTTCGGAGCGTTCTGCGATCACGCCCGCTACCTGAACGGTACGCCCGTGTGGTTTGCTGCGAGTGGGAACGATATGTCGCCACTCCCATTCCGCGGCAGCCACGCAGCGCACCCACAGTCGCGGCAGCAGGGCGGGTAAAGTCGGGGTGCCAAGCAGCGCCAGCCGCTCAGCAGCGGGCCCATGCAGACCGGTGTATTGAGTTGAAATATCGGTGCTCAGAGCCACGCAAGGCGCAGCGGCTAGCAGAGAGCGCACGTGCGCCAGCTGCACCCGGTGCGCAAATTGGCCGAGCGCGACCTGAAAGTCTTGACCGCGCAAACGTTCACTTCCTGGGAAGCGCTGAGCAAACTGCTCTTGCACGTAGTTCGTAAACGGCGTCGCCAGCTGCGACAGCACCATCGTCGAGCACGAAAAGTCGAGCGGCCCCTCCGCCACCTGTTCGGGGAAGAGCCGGGGCGGTTCGTCAACACGGTAGTCATGCAGAACTCGAAGCAGCGCTGCGTACACCTCGGCTTCGTGCGGCAATTCCAAGGCGGCGCGAGCCTTATCCAGAAAGACATCACTGATGCCCGTCACGTCCGCTTGCACGAGCGTCAAGCGCTCATGAAGCTTCGACTCGAGACCGACTTGTTTGACACTCTCGGCCATGGCATCGGCGTCAATGTCGACGAGCAGCAGTTGCTCGAAGCGCTCAGCCAGCTTGCGCAATGGGATGTCGTACAACTTACCTGCTCCGACCACGACAGCTCGGGGTCCCACGGCGCGCTCGGCGCCAAACAGTATGAGCTGTTTGTTCTTGCTACCATGCTCCAGCCACGCCGCCATGTTCGAGTTACGAATGCGAGTGATGCCTTCTGATGTGGCTGCGTAGCCCAGCTCACTGAACGTACTGTCTGCGACGCTTTCATGGGTTGGCCAAGCCGGGACAGCATCTGCACGCAGTTCGTCCAGGGCCTGCAGTACGTCTCCTACATTCAGCAGCGCCGGCAGATCCGGTAGGTTGAGCCGCGCCAAGGCGTAGCCGAAAGCGCGCAACGGCTCATAGTGCTCAAAGCCCCACGGCTCCTTGCCCGCGAAGACGCGCTCCAACGCCCCCAGCTGCTCTTCGGTGAGCTGCCCCTGGACGCTCATTCCTTGCTCCGTAGCCCAAGCGAGTACCCGACGGATCGATTGAAGGGAGGTCGACTCCATGCTGGAGGACCATATCAGGAGAGCGCCAGAATGCCGAGGACCTTCCAACTCCTGCAGCTTCGAGACTCAGCAATTCTCTTCGATGATTTCCCAACAAGTGGACGCAAACTTGGCGTAGAGAGAGCGTTGAACCTCCGGCACCTCGCGAACGACTCCCTTGTACTTGTCCTGCATGAATAGCTGCTGCAGGCCGCCGCTGAGTTCGTTGCTGGTTTCAACCCACAAGAACTCCTCCACCCCTTCTACGATGCGCTCACGAATGATCACCGGGCTTTCGTGGAGCTTGAGGCGCCCCTTGATCCTCCGGTGGACTGATTCTGCGATGCGCTCCGCGTTGAGCTGCCAGTGCTGAAACGCCTGTTGAAAGATCGCACCGATCAGGTGCAAAGCTTGCTCAGCCAGCTCCTTCACGAGCGGGCGCTGCACGTTCTCTTCATGCTCTGCCAGCATGGCGAGATAATCATCTGCCAACAGTTTGCGAAGATCATCCGTGAGTATTTGACGAGTGTCTGGCGTCAAGTGGAGCTGTTGCACACTGTGCAGCAGATCCTGACGCAGGTCGGCCATGCGCGCCAACAACGTACCGCCGGGACCGCGATCCAAGATCGCTGCAAGTGGATCGAGCAACTCCGACCCGAACGTACGCAGAATTCGTTCGAACAGACGACGCTTCACACTTTGGTCACCAAGAACCGACAGCCCCTTCCGCAGTGACTCGACATCGGGAGGCTCTATCTCCATCGCTTCTTGGTTTTGGTAGCGAGTGTCGTACAGCGCGAGCGACGCGAGTAGCTCGCGAAAGGCTTCACTGCGTCCTTGGTCGTCACCGTGCACCGTGACCACCAGTCGGCCTGGACCTTCTGCCTTGAAGAGTCGCAGCACCTCGCGCTCCACGTCATCATCCGACACGATGCCGGATACGTCTCGTCGCGGGTCGATTCCGGAAGGAGCAGCGGTCATCGAAACCAGTGAATCAGCTCCGAGCAAGCCGCGCAAACCCACAACTAGCCAGATGAGCCCACTGCAGCCCATGCATCTGCTTGACGCGACGAGGGCGGAGACCAGCGAAGCGCAATTACTCAAACGTCAGACATCCGACGACCATAGCCGACCGCAGGCGACGCGCTGAGATGGTTTGTTCAGCGAGCCAGCCGCACGCTTTTTCTCCAAGGGTCTGACGTATCTGGAGTGTTCGGCGCGCGGGGCCAAATGAATCGGGTCGGCAACGATGAGGGCGGTCCGTGGATGCCTAACTCCGCGAGCTGTGCTGAGACGACCAAGTTCTACCTACCTGCTCCACACGCGTCTCCGCAGCTCAACCCTCTTAACTAGTCAGCAGCTAGTGCGTCCCCCAGATCCCCAGAGGCTGCACTCCACATTCTTCGCCGGGTCGTTTCACCTGATTCACCATTTCACTCGCGAGAACCTGCACACGACGGGAAGTCAACGTAAATTCAGCCAGCGATCGAGCTCACCACTTTTCACCAACGGTTCGCGAGGCATGACCCAAAAGTCACTAGTAACGAACCATTCAAACAAGCGACACCGGCACCGGATGACCTCAACCCCAAGCCTCAATCCCGAGCCGGGTTCGTGGCCACCGATAGAAGAAAGGCATACAGTAATGATAAAGGTACGTAGTTGTTTCGCCAGCTTGCTCGGTCTTGTCGCCTTGGCATTTGCTGGCAATAGCAGCGCATCGATCAGCGATGTGATCGTGATGCAAAGTGGTTCGGCATGTCAGCCGCAGAGCGCCTCTCAATCCTACGCCACCAACGTATGGGGCATCAAGAATACCACAAACAATACCGCACCGTTCGCGTGCCCCGTGCCCGGCCTAATCG
>JBNLEN010000173.1:0-13078 GCA_050304975.1 Polyangiaceae bacterium | reverse complement strand
CCATCCAAGAGGGGGAGGTCCGCCGGATTGGAGAGAACAAGCCGGTTCGGGTTAACATTCGCGTGGTCGCGGCCACCAACGTCGATCTGGTTGATGCTGTGCAGGAGCGCCGCTTTCGCCAAGACCTCTATTACCGCCTGAACGTCGCGCGTTTCACGCTTCCTCCGTTGCGGGATCGGCGAGAGGATATTCCACTTTTGGTGCAGTTCTTCTTGGAGAAGTTCAACAAGAAGATGCAGACGGGGGCCCGCCTGGGCGAGGGCGTGATGGATCAGGTGATGCAGTACAACTTCCCCGGTAACGTCCGAGAACTGGAAAACATGGTCGAGCAGGCCGTGGCGTTTTCTGGTGGCGGAATCGTGCGCGCCGATGACATCTTGCCAGAAGTGCCCAATCGGGCCGAAGGCTCGAAGGGGCGGACCCTGGCTGGCATTGTGGACGAAGCGGAGCGCGAGGCGATCAAGGCGGCCTTGGCTGCGTTCGACGGCAATCGCGAGCGAGCGGCCGAAACGCTGGACATCAGTCCCACGACGTTGTGGCGCAAGATGACCCGGCTCGGCGTGACCTTCGACTCGAAGTAGTCGGCGCACTTCGGCGCGGTCCAATTCCGTCACCCGCACGCCAACAAATGATATGGGGCGGCTGCGTGCTGTCTTCAGAACTCGACTATGAACTCCCCGACGAGCGCATCGCTCAACGGCCAACCCCCGCGCGAGATGGCGCCCGTATGCTGGAGCTGCGGCGGGACGGACGGCTCAAACATCGCCAGGTGAGGGAGTTTTGTGAGCTGGTGCCTGCCGGGGCTCTGCTCGTACTCAACGACAGCCGGGTGATGAAAGCTCGGCTGCACGCGCGGCGCGCGAGCGGCGGCAAGGTGGAGTTGTTGTTTCTGCGGCCCAAGCAGCAGAGCGACGAGCTTGCGGAGTGGGAAGTGCTGGCCAAGGCGAACAAGCCGCTGCGCCCCGGTACGGAATTATTCATCGAGGGCCGGAGCGAGTTGGTCGTGGAAGTGCTCTCGGATGGCCACGAAGGAGCGAAATGGGTTCGCTGTTCGAAGCCCGTGCACGAGCTGATGCAGCGCCACGGTCACGTCCCTTTGCCTCCATACATTCGTCGACAGGATGAGGCCGAAGACAGCCAGCGCTACCAGACGGTGTTTGCGCAACACTCAGGATCGGCGGCTGCGCCCACCGCTGGGCTACACCTAACTTCCGAGGCACTGCAGCGACTGCAGGAGCGTGGCGTGGAGCTGGGATACGTGACGCTGCACGTTGGCGCGGGCACGTTTAGGCCCGTGACCACAGAGACCCTGGAGGAGCATTCGATGCACGAAGAAAGCTTCGTTGTCGGCGAGCAGTTGTGTGAACAGGTGGCGGAAGCTCGACGAAGTGGTGCGCCGGTTGTGGCTGTCGGGACGACGGTTGTGCGCTGCCTAGAGAGCGCTGCCACAGAGTCGGGCGCGCTCCGAGCTGGAGCCGCCAGCACGCGCTTGATGATCACTCCTGGTTACCAGTTCTTGGCGGTTGACGCTTTACTCACCAATTTCCATGCTCCGCGCAGCACGTTGCTCGCGCTGGTGCAGGCGTTCGCTGGCGCCAGCCATGTGCGAGCTGCGTACGAAGCGGCTTTGGGCAACGGCTACAGATTTCTCTCGTACGGCGATGCGATGTGGATTCCGGAGCGAGCGTGAAGTCCAACTTGAACCAGTTTGAGCTCACCGGGCAAAGCGGGAACGCTCGCCGTGGCGTCTTCCACACCGGCCACGGACCCGTGGAAACGCCAGCCTTCATGCCGGTTGGCACCTACGCGTCAGTCAAAGCGGTGACCCCGACCGAACTCGCGTCGACGGGCACGCGCATGCTGATATCCAACACCTACCACCTTTGGTTACGTCCCGGAGCGGAGCAAATCGCGGAGCTCGGCGGATTGCATGAATTCATGCGCTGGCCGCACGCCATCGCTACCGACTCCGGCGGCTTCCAGGCGTTCTCTTTGGCTGAGCGGACCAAGCTCAGCGAGAGCGGATTCGAATTCGCCTCGCACTTGGACGGTTCGCGGCACTTGCTGTCGCCAGAAGAGTCGATGCGAGTGCAGGGGCTGCTCGGTTCGGACATCGCATTGCAGTTGGATGTCTGTCCTCCCGCAGGGGTACCGGATGCTGAACTGGAAGAAGCCATCGCGCGGACGACGCGCTGGGCAGAACGCTGCGTACAGGCCAAATCTGCGAAGCAGGCGCTGTTTGCGATCATCCAGGGGGGCACCAACGTCGACCTCCGCCTGCATCATGCCGAGCAGCTGGCGCAACTGCCGGTGCAAGGATTGGCTCTGGGTGGATTCAGTGTTGGGGAGCCGCCGGACCAGATGCACGCCGCGCTCGAACGAATCGTACCGGGGGTGGATCCGTCCCGACCGAGGTACCTGATGGGGGTGGGCACGCCCAGCGACTTGATACGTGCCATCGGCGTCGGAGTGGACCTTTTTGATTGTGTGATCCCCACGCGCAATGCGCGCAACGGCCAGGTTTTCACCCGCACCGGCAAGCTCGTGATCAAGAATGCGGTACATCGCTCCGACGCCCGACCGATTGAGCCGGGTTGCGCTTGCCCGGCCTGCAGTGAGGGGTTCAGCCGCGCCTACTTGAGGCACTTGTTCGTGTCTGGCGAGATCCTGGGGCACCGCCTGCTGACCCTGCACAACCTCCAGCACTATGCCGATCTGACCCGTGAGGCGCGTGAGGCTATCGAACTGGACAATTACGACACGTGGGCCGAGCGTCGCCTATCCGCCCAGGGCGCGTTATCTGTCAGCTGAAGCTTGCTTGGCCCCCCGGCACGCGGCATGGTGCTAAGGTGTCGAGGGCTGGGTGAACGACAACAAGCAAGGGCTCGGGAGAATCGCCCTCAAGCGGCAAGTTGTGAGCATCGCCCGCGAGCCTTTCAGCGCGACCGAGCAAGAGTTGCGCAGACTCAGCGAGCAACACAAGACCCCGGCGCTCGATCTGGCGCGTTTGCGCATCCCGCTGGACTTGCTGGAACTGATGCCACGCGAGACCGCGGATCTGCATTGTCTGCTACCGGTCCGAGCCAAAGAGAACTCATTGCTAGTGGCGATGGCGAATCCGGGGAACTCCCAGATCATCGATGAGCTGTCGTTCGTGACGGGCAAGGATATCGTGCCCTACGTCGCGCCGATGGAAGATCTGGAGGAAATGATATCGCGGGCATATCTCGGTCATCGTCGCGGCGAGCGCTACTGCGATGGGCCACGTTTCGTGGCCCCACCAAATAGCAGCGGCAAGCTTGCAGCGTCGCCGGCGGATGCCCCCGGAGCTGAGCCCGAGAGTTCGACGCCGCTCGAGCTGGCGCCGTCTCTCGAGGGGGCGATGTCTCAGCCGCAGCCCCCTCCTTCAGTTTCGGACGCTGCGCTGAATCCGGGGCGACGTCCAGCCAGCGCCCCGCCGGCGACGAAGCAATCTCCCGGATCTGCTCAGGCGCGGGCTGTCCCCAAAGAGGTGGAGCCCGATGACCACCCGATGATCGAAATCCCTGATCTCGATCTTGGTGGCCCCGTCGAGACACAGCAACGCGCGCCACAACCCAAGGTGGCGCAGCCTGACGCGTTTGAGTTCGATGACGACGGCCCGGTAGGCCCCAGCCTATCGCTATCGCTCGATCAGCAACCGCCCCTGGAAGCGCAAGCCCGCAGGCAGGTCGCCTCCAGGAACAAACGCGCCTTGATCGTGGATGCCGATACCGAAGCAGCGGGCAGCCTGCAGCGCATGCTGCAAGAAGATGGCTACGAAGTGAGCGTCGCCAGCGATTCAGAATCGGCCTTGAGTATGCTCAAGAGCGTAGGGCCGGATGTATTGTTGCTCGAGTTGGGGCTTCCCAAGATCCATGGGTTCGAAATCATTCGCCGACTCAGGGGGAGTCGACGCTTTGCCAACCTGCCGGTAGTCGTGGTGACCGGCTCGTTTCACGGCTGGCGCTATGCCGAGGATTTGCGGGCGACTGCCGGCGTGAAGCACTATCTGACCAAGCCTGTCGACCAGCGGCGCGTCTTGAGGTCAGTCGCCCAAGCGCTCGAGCTCCCTCAGGACTCGCCAGAGATGTCTGGCGAGGCAGCACAGGCTCTGCAGCGCGGAGTTCAGGCGTACAAGGCCGGGGATCTTGATACCGCTCTGGAACACCTGGAGCGCGGGGTGAGGGCCGACCCGCTGGCGCATCAGATCCACTTTCAGTTGGGGCTTCTGTATGGAAAGTGCGGACGACCTTTTGAGGCCGTCGGCTCGCTCGAGCAGGCGTTGGAGCTCGACCCGCGCAACTTTGCCGCTGCGAAGAATCTTGCAGTTCTATACCAAAAGGCAGGCTTCCAACATAAATCGGCCGAAATGTGGGAACGGGCGCTAGGGTTAGCCCCAGACGATCCGACCAAGGAATCAATCCGCGAGCACTTGCGCCGACTATTCTAGTGTGGTCTTTGACGGTCCGCCTTCGGGCGACTCGTGGACTCGGAACCTTTGAATGAAGTTTCATTGCCCCGCCTGTAACGCGAAGTACCGGATTTCAGACGACAAGCTCGCCGCAAGACCCAACGCTCGGCTTCGCTGCAAACAGTGCTCGGAGCTGTTTGGTGTGCGTGAAGCCGTCGAAGCAGAACAGCGGCGAGAAGTCGCCGTTGGTGAAGCCGCGGCCGAAGAGGGAGCGGCACCGAATGCGACGCCGGTGCGTGCCGAACCCCCAAAGCCGGCTCGGCTGAAGAGCGTGCCGAAAGCCGCAGCGACTCGTTCGGCACTGCCTTCGCCACGCGGCACGCTTCCGCGACCACCGCAAACCAGTTCGGCGCTGCCAAGGCCGGGGATAAAGGCGGCGGCGCCCGCCCTGTCGCGGGCAGCACTACCAAAGCCGATGGGGAAGTTGCCGCGCCCGTCGGTGCCACCGCCACCAGGCGGCGCGGCTGTCGCGCGGGAGCTGCGGGAGCTTCCAGCGCCGCCGGAGCCGTCTCTTCCGGAAGAGGATCGACAGTCTTCCGTTACGGAGGCAGATGCAGAGCTCAAGGGCTGGTTCGCAGAGGTTAACGGAAAGTCGGAAGGGCCGCTGAAGCCGGAGGCGTTGCGTCGTCGGCTGAGCTCCGGTGAGATAGCGTCGGATACCCTGGTCTGGCGGGAGGACCGAGAGGACTGGGAGCCGGTGGCTCAAGTCCCCGCGCTGTGCCGCCTGCTGCCCAGAGAGGACGATGCCGAAACCGCGCAAGCCCCTGCGGTGAAGCCGGAGCAGGCAGGTTCATCGGGGCCGGAGCTACCATCCGCCGGTTCGGAGCCCAAGAAGCGCGACCTGCCGGCTCCGCCTCCAGTCGGGGCTCAGCGACGCGAAGAGTCACCGCCAGCCCCAGAAGTTGAGAAGGAGGCGCCGCCTGAGCCCGCAGAAGAGGCGGCTCCCAGGCGACCTTTGGTCGCGTCCGTGCCGATGCCGGACGAGCTCAAGCTGGCTAGCGCTGAAGCCACCTCAACTCCGATGTCCCATCTCGGGGCGGGCTATGCCCCCCCAAGGGGGCCGAAGATGGTGCCCGCCGCGTTGGCCTACGGCGCAACTTTGGTCGCCCTCCTGTTTGGTCTCGGAGCTGGCTACTTGCTGTTCGGTTCGACTCAAGCCGACGTGCGGTACGTGCAAGGTCAGGCGCCTGATGAACGGGGCGCGTTGGAGCACGCACCACCGCCGCCCCCATCGGAGGTGGCTGCGGCGGAGCCGGGCGCGCCAGAGCCCGCGGCTGGGACGCCCGGCGAGCAAGTGCCCGAGCCAACACCAAGTAGCCAGGGGTCGGTAGCCGTCGCCAAACGCTCCGCCCGTTCGGGAGCGACGGAAGCTCCAGTCGAGGAAGGACCGAAGGGCTCGCTGCTGTCCGGCTTGGATGCCATCGGACCTGGCGGACCAGCCGTCGGTGCCACAACGGATTCGAAGACCAGTTCGTCCTTGGAAGCGGCCGCAATTCAAAAGACGGTTCAACGCTACCAGTCGAGCGTGCGTCGGAGCTGTTGGCAGCGAGCTTTGCGCGCCTCTGGCGCTTCCACCACGGCTCGTGTGTCGGTGACGATCAACATCGCGCCCAGCGGCAACGTGACGTCAGCCAGCACCAGCGGCGACCCAACCGGCTACCCAGGACTGGCCAGTTGCATCCAGAGCAAGGTCAAAAATTGGCGCTTCCCACGTGCAGCGGGCCCGACCACCACGCGCGTGCCCTTCGTATTCGCCGCCCAATGAAAGCTGGGGACGCTCGTCGTTAGCCCCAAAAAGGCGTCGGCACTCCCGAGATGGGAGTGCCGACATAGTGGGTCGCGTATAAGCCGGGTTTTGTTGTCGCTTTCGCGACGGCGGTCATTCATCTAGGCGCTGGGTTGCCCCAGCGCTCCAGCGACCTACCCGAAGGCTCGGGCGAGCAGCCCTCAAACGCCTTCCTATCTGGTCTTGCTCCGAGTGGGGTTTGCCTTGCCACCGACGTTACCGCCGATGCGGTGGGCTCTTGCCCCACCGTTTCACCCTTACCACGCCGGCCGGAGCAGACATGGCGGTCTATTTTCTGTTGCACTTTCCTCGAGGTTACCCTCACCGGGCGTTACCCGGCACTCTGCTCTGTGGAGCCCGGACTTTCCTCCCGCATCGGATGGTACCGGGGCAAAGCTCCAGACCATCTCCTGCCGGCGATCGCCACTGCGACCCTGCGGCGCATGTAGCACGAGCGCCAACAGGAAGCCAGAGGCGCTCAAGCAGCCGCTTGCGACTGCAGCTCTGGCGTGAGCCACTCGGGCTTGGCCTCTTCGGGCATACCGAGCAGCTGGTGCTTGAGTTTGGACTTGGCGCGGGATTCCAACTGCCTGGCTCGTTCTCTTGATACACCCAGACTGCGGCCAATCTCTGCTAGCGAGAGCTTGTCTTCTGAGTCCGCCATCAATCGCGCCTCGACGATGTAACGCTCTCGAGGATCCAACTTAGACACGGCACCCGCCACGACGCTCCGCAGACTGGACAGGGTTTCGCTTTCGCTGAGCGTCTGCTCTTGACTCTCGTCCGGGGAGACGAGTGTGTCGACAAGTGCCGTGGCCGTGTCGTCGAATACCTTGGTATCGAGCGATACGTCGCGTGCCTCTAGGCGCCGCAACATGCCTGACAGTTGTGGGCGGGAAACGTTGAGCTTCTGAGCCAACATCTCCTCCGCTTCATCGCGGTCGCCCACCAAGTTGGCGAGTCTGACGCGCTCGCGACGCAGCTTGAAGAACATCTTCGAGCGCAGCGCCCCAGAGCCGGAGCCGACCAGGCTCCAGGAGCGGATGATGTAGTTCAGAATGTAGGCGCGAATCCAATACGCCGCGTACGTCACGAAACGGAAGCCGCGTTCTGGATCAAACTTCTTGAGGGCGTGCACGAGTCCGAAGTTGCCTTCAGCGATCAGCTCGTTGAGGGGCACCCCATAACGTCGGTATTTCACGGCCGTAGCAACTACGTACCGGAGGTGCGCCCGAACCAGAGCATCCGCCGCTGACTGGCTCCTGTCGTCACGCCACGCCCGGGCGAACCTCAGTTCGTCCTCACGGCTCAGCGGCTTGTAATCCTGAACGCGGGCAATGTACTGCGTGACGGTCGATGGCTGCTGCGGTGACATGGCTGCTGTCTTTCCAGGCCAGGGGGGCTCGCTCCCTGGATTGGAAGCGACGCTGACTGGTTCCTAACCAGCAGTACGGTGTCACCTCGGCACTGGTGCCGGCGGGTATCAACTTTTTTTTCGGCGCAGTTTTTCTGATGAATTTCAGAATGTTGGCTGACTAGTCACACGTTGAACGAGGACCCGCACCCACAAGTACTGCTGACGTTGGGGTTGCCAAACTTGAAGCCTGCCCCCATCGCGCCTTCGACATAGTCGATCTCGGTTCCATCCAAGTACTGGTAACTCAGCGGATCGATGTACAACTCAATCCCGCGAGACTGGAATTTCTCGTCGAATTCAGTGGGGTTTTCCTCAAAGTAGAGGTCGTACTGAAATCCGGCGCAGCCGCCGCCGATCACCCGGAGGCGCAGTCCCTGGCCTTCTAGGCCTTCACTTGACGCTATTTCGTTTACCTTTTCGGCGGCGACCTGGGTGATCGAGATCATGATGACCTCAACTATGATAGTCAGCGCGGGTTTGTAAAGTGCCTGGCGTCTCCGACGGTCATCACACGTCCGGAAACGCACGCCAGGGCCAAGCTGCCATGGGCGAGCGGTACGATTCCCGCTAGCTCCAGGCAGCGTGCGCCAGCCCCGTTTTGCAGACTGCCCGCGGAGTCCAGCAGCAGAAGTTCACCGGCGTGGTTGACTATCGCCAGCCGCCCCTGCGGGTCGCTGAGCGCAGCGCTAGCTGGCCCGCTCGCACTGGCATCATTGCTGAGGTTGATCCGGCGAACGCCCCCGTCCGCTTGGACCAGGACTAGGGCGTCAGGTTTTGCACCTATGGCGACGCTGTTTTTGGAAATCAACGTGATCGGCCCGACCAACTCTTGGTCGTCCAGTTGGGCCCAGTCGCGGCTGCGCCTGGAATGAAGCGTCGTGACGGTCACGTGGTGGCCGTCGGACCACACTATCGCATCGCCCTCGACCGCCGCGGGCGAGCCGACCAATCCCGGTAGTTCGGCCGCCAGTTTGGGACGGGACTTATCGTCGTAGGTGTAGACCTGGCCTGAGCGAGTCACCAGCACCAGCTGCCCGCTGGCCAGCATCACCTCAGCCACTGCATGCGGCAGAGTCGCACGCGCAAACTCGACGCCCTGGCGGTCGACCCTCAACAGGGCTTGTTCGGATGCGATCGCCAGGCTGCCATCCGGTAGCGCCGTCAGTTTGGTTCTTGCGTCCTCCGGCAGGTGCAGTTCAGTGGTGAACAACTTTCGCCCAGTGGGCGAGATCGCCAAGAGTTGCCCAGTCTTCGTCGCGACGAGGAGCACGCCGTCGTTTCGCACGACTGGGGCGCCCGCTGCGCCAGCGCCTAGCGGCGCTTGCCAGCTCACGCGGCCCCGACTATCGAGCTGCACCAGCTGTCCTGCCTGGGAGACGAAAACCAACCGTCCCTGACCGTCGACGACCGGGGCGAAGGAGGTGCCGCCAGGAACGTTTCCTCGCCAGAGTAAGCGGGGGCCCTCTGGGAGTTCAAGCGTGCTTTGGCCAGTGCGTTGTGCGTTCAGTCGCTGTTGGGCGCCATTGGGTGACGGACCCAATACCACGTGCTGGACCACCCCGACGCTGTCAGCTCGGGTGGGTTCAGCGGTGGCAAAGATCAACGAGCCGAGTGCAATCACCAGCGCGAAAATGGGGGCAGTCGTGCGAGCTTTCATGGCGATGAGGACTACTTCAGTGTGAAGTCGGCGCGAATTTCCGGAACCCGTGTGCCCTCTTCCGGGCCGTCTACTGCTCGGGTGACGTGCCCATACACCTCCAAGTGGTCGCCGCGTTTCAGCTTCTTGCGTGCTCCGACCACGACGCGCGCCAAGCATGGGCCATTGGCACAGCCGTCGGAGACGTCCAGCACCAGAACTGTGGAGTGTCCGACGATCCGAACGTCTTCGACGCGACCTGAAAGCGCAACGGCGAGTCCTGAACTTTGCTCGAGCTTATGAGCGAAGGAATCATATTCCGAGGTAGCGTCGGCTTTGAATTGGATAGCGGCCTGCTTGAGACTACTGACGCGGCGCACTCTTAGTTGAGCCAGGCGCGGGGCCATGTTGGGAACAGCCGCGCGAACGTAGATCTTGGTTTCGCCGACCGAGTCAACGCTCATCAATTGGGCAAAACGTCCCTCTGGATCGACCGTGATGGGTTTTCCTGCGACCGTGATCGCTCCACCGCTCGCTGTTTGTCCGGCGAGCATGAAGTGTTCCGACTCGGTGATGGCTGTATCCCCGGGGGCTTCGATGACGAGCGGCGCTATCTTGACCCCAGCGCGGACATTGCCAGTTTCGACGCTCCCGTCAGAAAACGTGATGCTGTACTTAATCGCGCGGTCGAGAGGTTTGGCCTCAGCGGCCGCGCCTACGAGGTCCTTGGAGATGTCGACCAGGTGTTGTCCCTTGCCCAAGCGCAGTTTGACAGCTTGGCCCTCGACGACGCAGGTGGCGTCCAGTTCCGTATGGATCTTGACCAGTAGGGCTGGCACTCGCTGATCCAGATTCGTCAACTCGGTGCTGACGCGATAGCGGACGGGCACCTCAAGTTTTACCTCTTCGTCGCGACCGATGCCGGGTCGCGCCAGCGAGACGTGAAGTTCATTGAGGCCGACTACCAACTTGGATTGGAGCTTCAATTTGGCGGCAAGGCCTTGGAATACAGCTTTCTGTCCACGCAGTTCGATCGTGGTGCCATCGGCACAGTCCTCGCAGCGCAGTTCGAGCACTTCGCTTCCGTCGTCGCCGACGGAGATCTGTCCCTCCAGCGGTTTCGGGGGATCCCATACCAGGACGAACGCCACAATTCCGACCAGCAACATGGCCGCCAGCGCCACCAACAGCCAACCCGCTTTGGAACCCCTCTGAGGAACGCCGGCGGGCCTCAAATTGGGTTCTTCTTTCTTCGGCACACTTGCGCTAGCAGGCTTTGGCTTCTGTCCCGGTTCCTTCGCGGAAGGGGTGGCCGGCGGGGGGGCGGGGTTGGCCGCCGGCGGGGGACCGAATGGCGCTTGGCGCGACATTGACGGCGGCAGCTCGTGTCGTCGACCTTCCTGCTTGGGAACGTTGGGGTTGACGGGAGCAACGCCAGGATGCGCAACTCCAAGCAGCGTCTTTTCAGGCCCGCTTGGTGGCGGAGAGTCGTCAAACAGCGCAGCCTCGTGAGGCGCCACCATGCCGATGATGGTGCGCGCTGCTGGCGGTCGATTCGATGGTAGTCGGAGCGGGTTTGGATCGGCGTGTCCGATTTGCGTTCCACCGCCGCGCAGACTCCGTGGTTGATCGGCAGCGACGGGTGAGGTGGATGCAGGTGAGGTAAATGCGGGCCCGGCGGGAGGCGGTGCCGCATGGCCGCCGACGATGGTCTTTCCGGCGGCGTTTGGACCTCCCGGGCCAAGCCCCACGGAGGTCGGCTGATCCGGCCCATTTGGGCTGGCCGGAGTTGGCGCGGGGGCGTGGTGTGGCGGCGCAGAAGGATCGAAGTTCGGAGCCACCATGCCGACGAGGGTCTTCTTCATACCCGCCGCTGGCGGAGGTCTCCCGCTGGCCGGATAGGCAGAGCTGTTGGGAGTCACGGCCGGAGCAGACGGCTGGGACGCCGCGCTGCTTCCGATGGGCATCCCCAACATCGTCTGTTTCATCGACATGGGAGCTGTGGCGGGGGCCGACTTCAACGGCGCCCCACAGTGGGAGCAGCTTTCACTCGCTGGGGCGCTCGACTGACCACATTGGGGACAACTCACCATTGGAGGCGACTATACCAGGCCTGAGGGTTTCGTCAGATTCTTGGCCGAAGTCTTCCGAGGCTTGTACCGACTCGGGTGGAGGTCCGATGTCGTTCAGTCTGCACGAAATTCTGACGGCGGTCCGTCGCGGTGAGCTGCGGGTGACCGCAGAGTCAGCTGGCTTTCTGGCGCTGGCGGCTGCGGAGAGGCTGCGCGCCGAGCCGGGCGGCTTCGAAGCCGCTCGTGTTTCACTGGAGCCGGCCGGCAGCATAGTCGTTGACAGTCGTCCAGAAGCGAATCTGGAGCGTGCAGAAACCGCGCTCCGCATCTGGCTCGGCAACCTGCTGTTGCACGCCTCGTCGGAGAGCGCTGCCTTGGAGGGCGTCGCCGAAGCCGAGTGTCAGGGGATTGAGTCGCTGTGTCGGGAGTTGACCGGCGCATTGACACCTTTGAATCGAGGGGCGGCAAAGCGTGCTCTGGTTCGCCTGCACCGGCGTTTGTCAGAGCTACCAGACGGAGCGCTGGATGCAGAACTGTCGGAGTCGGGAACGCAGGAACCGTCAGCGCTCCCACGCTCGACGCCGGAGGTCCGGGTATTTGAGCCGGCAGACCCGACGACAGCATCCGACCGCGGACAGACCCCGATCTTCGGCAGTCTCCAGGTCGAGTCGAGAGCGAACTCTGCGTACATGGACAGGACCCCGCGCGTTTCAGACGCGGCGCTGCCGGCTGGCAACGGGGCCGCCGAGTACGTGCCGGCGTGGACGCCCAAACCTCCGGTCGGCTCGCTGCAGCAGGAGCCGTCGGTGGTGATCGAAGATGGCGCGTCCGTCGTCGCGGCCTCCGAGCGCTCGGCAACTATCTTCGATCGGTTTGCGCCACGGCGCAGCGATGTGGATGCTCTGTTGAACGAGTTTGGGGTCGGTGGCCCGCGGAGTCCTCGCGAAGCCTCGGCCCAGCTTCAGCAGTCGATTGGTCTGGATGCCAACTTCCTCACCCCTTTGGGGCCGTCTACCCAGAGCCGCACTCCGCCACCGGTGGACATGGAAGCAGAGCCCGCGGACCACGAGCCCCGGCGCTCCAAGCTACTTTGGGCCGCAGGCGCTTGCGCCGTGCTGGCCTTTGGGTGGTGGATAAGATCGGAGCAGCAGCCGGGAACTGCGGCCGCGGCGCTGTGCACCGCGGATATCGAGGTGCGGGCCGCAGCGCATTCCGAGGTGCGCTTCGTCAGCGCCTCACAGAAGCAGCGCCAGGCCGGGCCCACCGCAACCTTCACCAACGTGAGCTGCGAGGAAGACGCCGAAGTGATCGTCTTGCTGGAAGCGGAAGCCAGCAGTGAGGGCGTCTCGGATGCCGACCCCACTGACACCAGTGGAGACGCGGCCGATGTAGGTGCCGCGCCGCAAGCCGAAGGCAATGGTGGTTGGTTGCGTGTGCCGGTTCCCGCACAGCGCCTACGTTCGGCGGCCGACTCGGGGGAGCCGCTCGTCATTTCAGTATTCGGCCGATAGGCAGCTGGTCGTTTGCACGTTGACCGCGTGCCCGAGTGTGCGATCCTGCGCCCATGCACGATCAAGATCTTGCGATAGTGAAGGGGTTGATTTCGGTCGCATGGGCCGATGGGCGCGTGGCGGACGAGGAGAAGCAGGTCATTGATGCGCTGATTGAGGCGTAC